>JAPLQC010000063.1 GCA_026399895.1 Burkholderiales bacterium | reverse complement strand
GGCCGAGCAACTCCAGCGCGGCCTGGGTCGTCAGCAGCTTCATCACCGAAGCTGGCTTGAAGGCGCGCGCATGGTTCACAGCGAGCAAGGGCTTGCCGCCCTCTGCCGCACGTACATCAATTGCTACCGCGTCGATTGGTATGCCAGTGCGCCGTAACTCGCTTAGAACAGCGGGTGGCGCGCTACTCGTGGCATAGGCGAGTTGACAGAACAACAGAAAAGGCAGCAAGAGATAACGCATAAGTAGATTCACCTGAGGTTGGCAAATTATCCCATGCGTTTGATTGACGTTTGGTGCTGCTTTGCCCTACGCTGCGCTGCCATGGCTGAGACTCACATGATTCCCTTCGTCGCTGCAGACCAAGTTCGCGCAGCCCTGCCCTATCCGGCGCTGATCGATGCCTTACGCGCCGCGTTTGCCGAAGCTGATCACGCAGAGGTGCCCCGCCGGCACGCGCATCCCCTGCCGGGTGATGCGACGCTGCTATTGATGCCGGCGTGGCGCGCTCAACGGCAACTCGGAATCAAGTTGGTGACCGTCACCCCCAGCAATCGCGAGCGTGATCTGCCGACCGTGCATGCGCTGTATGTGTTGTCGGATACTGATACCGGCGTGCCGCTGGCGATCATCGATGGTGAAGTACTGACACTGCGCCGTACCGCAGCCGTATCAGCCTTGGCGTCGCGCTTTCTGTCGCGCGCCGACAGTCGCTCATTGCTGTTGGTGGGCACCGGCCATCTGGCACCTGAAATGGTCGTCGCGCACTGCGAGGCGCGTGATATCCAGCGCGTGATAGTGTGGGGCCGCAGCGAGCGCAAAGCTCAGGAAACCATCGAGCGTATCAAGCAGGCCGGATTACCCGACCATGTCAGCATTGACACCGAGTTAGTGCTGGCAGCGGCTTGCGCTGGAGCGGACATCATCTGCTGCGCCACCACCAGTACCGAGCCGCTGCTGCGCGCCGAATGGGTAAAGCCGGGAACCCATATTGATCTGGTCGGTGGATTCCGACCGAACATGCGCGAGGCGGACGACGCCCTGATGAGCACAGCCGCGCTGTTTGTCGATACGCTCGAGGGCGCGCTGGCTGAGGCCGGCGATCTGGTGCAACCCATACAAGCAGGTCTGCTGCAGGCCACCGATATACGCGCCGACCTTAGTGCGCTGGCGCGCGCATCCCATCCGGGTCGTCAATTTACTGAGCAAATCACCCTCTTTAAATCCGTCGGCAGCGCCTTGGCTGACCTGGCGGCGGCCGGACTGGTTCAAGAATTATCAATAAGGTAATTAAATAACGGCTTATCGCAGTAAATTGCGGCCGACATTCTTGAAAAACCGACCACCCGTCCTTATACTTAGCACTCGTTGAAGGAGAGTGCTAACAACTCCCCGGAAAACTGTTTTCACCTAATCGGTCGCATGCAGGCACGCTGTCCGCACAAGCCGCCAAAATAATCGTAACCCACTGTTTTTAAAAGGAGCTTTCATGAGCCTTCGTCCCCTCCACGACCGCGTGATCGTCGAGCGCCAGGAACAGGAAACAAAAACCGCTTCCGGCATCGTGCTGCCTGAGGCAGCCGCCGAAAAGCCGGACATGGGCAAAGTGATCGCCGTCGGCAATGGCAAGATCCTGGAAGACGGCAAGGTCCGTCCGCTGGACGTCAAAGTCGGCGACACCATCCTGTTTGGCAAGTACTCGGGCCAGACCGTCAAGGTCGACGGCAAAGAAGTCTTGGTCATGCGCGAAGACGACATCATGGCCGTTGTCGCCTGATCAGAAACGTCTTAAGGACCGCGGCATTTGGATCTGATTCGTTCAGCATTCACCTGCCCTTCAACTGCGTCCTCATGACGGCTTCGAATGACCGAACCCACTGAATATTTCAAGGAGTAAGTACCATGGCAGCTAAAGACGTAGTATTTGGCGATCTCGCACGCGCCAAGATGGTCGAGGGCGTCAACATCCTCGCCAATGCAGTCAAAGTCACCCTTGGCCCAAAAGGCCGCAATGTCGTGCTCGAGCGCTCATTCGGCGCACCGACCGTCACCAAAGACGGTGTTTCGGTCGCTAAAGAGATCGAGCTGAAAGACAAGCTGATGAACATGGGCGCGCAGATGGTGAAAGAAGTTGCGTCCAAAACTTCTGACAATGCTGGTGACGGCACCACCACCGCGACCGTATTGGCTCAGGCCATCGTGCGCGAAGGCATGAAATACGTTGCTGCTGGCATGAACCCGATGGACCTGAAGCGCGGCATCGACAAAGCAGTAACCGCAACCGTTGAAGAGCTGAAAAAAATCTCCAAGCCATGCACGACTTCGAAAGAAATCGCGCAAGTTGGTTCGATCTCGGCGAACTCGGATGCATCGATCGGCGAGCGTATCGCTGAGGCGATGGAAAAAGTCGGTAAGGAAGGTGTCATCACCGTTGAAGACGGTAAGTCGCTGAACGACGAGCTGGACATCGTCGAAGGTATGCAGTTCGACCGCGGCTATCTCTCGCCTTACTTCATCAACAACCCCGACAAGCAAGTCGCGCTGCTCGATAGCCCGTTCATCCTGCTGTGCGACAAAAAGATCTCGAACATCCGTGATCTGCTGCCGGTACTCGAGCAAGTCGCCAAAGCTGGCCGTCCGCTGCTGATCATCGCTGAAGATATCGACGGTGAAGCTCTGGCAACGCTGGTGGTCAACAACATCCGCGGCATCCTGAAGACCTGCGCCGTGAAGGCACCTGGCTTCGGCGATCGTCGTAAGGCAATGCTGGAAGACATCGCGGTTCTGACCGGTGGCCAGGTAGTCTCCGAAGAAGTCGGCATGACACTTGAAAAGATCACGCTGAACGACCTGGGCCAAGCGAAGCGCATCGAAGTAGCAAAAGAGAACACCATCGTCATCGATGGCGCTGGTCAGTCTGCTGCTATCGAGAGCCGCGTTAAGCAGATCCGCGTGCAAATCGAAGAAGCCACTTCGGACTACGACCGTGAGAAGTTGCAAGAGCGCGTCGCCAAGCTGGCGGGCGGTGTTGCCGTGATCAAGGTTGGCGCAGCCACCGAAGTCGAGATGAAAGAGAAAAAAGCGCGTGTTGAAGATGCATTGCATGCAACTCGTGCTGCGGTCGAAGAAGGCATCGTAGCTGGCGGCGGTGTTGCACTGCTGCGTGCGCGCACCGGTGTCAAGGTCAAGGGCGACAACACCGACCAAGACGCAGGTATCCGTATCGTGATGCGCGCAATCGAAGAGCCACTGCGCATGATTGTCAGCAACGCTGGCGAAGAGGCATCGGTCGTGGTCAATAAAGTGCTTGAGGGCAAAGGTAACTTTGGTTACAACGCTGCCAACGGCACCTACGGTGACATGGTCGAGATGGGTGTTCTGGATCCAGCGAAGGTGACCCGCTCGGCGCTGCAAAACGCAGCATCGATCGCTGGCCTGATGCTGACTACCGACTGCATGGTGTCTGAGTTGGCGGAAGACAAGCCGGCAGCTGGCGGCGGCATGGGCGGTATGGGTGGCATGGGCGGTATGGATGGAATGATGTAATTCCTCACCGCTTCACCTTGAAAGGCCTGCAGCGATCCGCCTTAAATTGTCTTGCGCAATGTCTTGGTGGCGAGCGTTTGTTATCCGAACCTCGAAAAAACTTACCGGTTAAATGAACATTTGTTCGATTGTTGAAACCTACCGATAGCTGTTAATCAACTTATGAATAACAAGTTATTCAAAGACAAGATGTCGGAGGTGACACGATGCTCAGGCTATCTCGGCGAGTGGGTGGTACACGAAATCACCGCACTAATCGCCACTACCATGCAACACCAACCGTAACTAGTGAGGATTCCCGCTTAACGACGCTGAAAATGCGTATACGCGCGGTATCTCAAACCGGTGCCAAATCAGAGTTACTCGCCCTACGCAGCTCCGAGCTCTACCGCGAATGTTACGAATGGGGAAGACGGCAGGCAATCAACGCATCCAACACGGTTGGCGGAAGTAACCTCACCAGTGCGCGAAACGCCGCTGCTGTGCACACCATCTGCTATGCACTGGATGCCTACGCTGGATTTATTGAACGGTATGACACATCACCAATAACAATCACTGAACGTTCCAAAACTAATCCAGCAGAACTTGAGCAAGCCTTCTTAAGCCAGATTCATTCCAATCATCGCCGCAATCTGATCGAACAGTTTCATGAATCATTTCAAGCTAATGATGATGAAAGGCAAGGCGCCCTGCTCTCAGCACTGAATCCTGAACTACGCGCCAAATTGTCGGCAAGTGGCGTCATTCACAGATCGGCTAGCTCGCACATTCCTGAATCGGGACGTGCAGCAGGTGGATTTGATGCAAACAAACATGGCATCAATGAAGCCGAGCTGCTGGCTTTACTCGATTATCTAAGCTCAGGAACAGGTACCTTCAACGTCGTCAATGGCGCCGCAATGGCGAAAGCTTATTACGGCGAGCCAGTATTGCAATCGTGCGTCAATGTCTTCAGCACTGCGCTAGCAAGTGGTATCAACAAACTATGTGAACATCCTTGGTTTGGGCGACGCGATATTGTCGTTTACAAAGGTATACGACTAACCACACTCGACGAGCCCTTCCGTATGGCGATGCTGAAAGAGGCACACGAGCGCAACGGACTCGTGAGTTTTCCTAGTGTGCTATCGGCCAGCTGCGACCCGAACAATAGCTATGCGCGTACAAAGTTATCGGAGGGATACAGCATTGAATGCATGATCACCATGCGGCGCGGTTTTTACGCTGACCCGTTTCATGACACGCAAACCATGGGTGAGCATGAAATTCTAGGGCCAGCCCACCAGCGCTTCCGCATCGTTGGTAAAGACGCGATCATCATCGGCAACCCTGAATCCGGGGGCGATGTTGAAATCGAACGCTATAAGTTAAGTCCCGCAGAGTGATGCGATGGATGGTGAACGCGATGGCTACCTGAGGTAACCGCCATCGCGTTGACCGATATCAGCAAAAAACTGCGGATGATCAGCGTCGCCAGGATGGCGTCCGCTTTTCGATGAAGGCTTGCACACCCTCTAGCGCAGAGTCGTGCATCATGTTGCAAGCCATGGTTTCGCCCGCCAGCTGATACGCAGCTGCAATCCCCATCTCATCCTGCCGATAAAACATTTGCTTGCCCATGGCGATAGCGGTAGCAGGCTTAGCAAGAATCGATGTCGTTAGCTGCGCCACCTCTTGATCTAAATCTTCAGGGGCGACAACACGATTCACCAGACCACGCGCTTTTGCCTCGTGCGCGTCAATGAAATCGCCCGTCAGTAGCATCTCCATCGCCTGTTTGCGCAATACGTTGCGCGACAAGGGTACCGCTGGCGTTGAGCAAAACAAACCATAATTCACACCCGAGGCCGCAAAGCGTGCATCGGTCGAGGCAACCGCGAGATCACAAGTTGCGACTAACTGACAACCGGCTGCAGTTGCCAGCCCATGCACGCGCGCAATCACTGGCTGAGGCAGGCGTTGCAGCGACAGCATTAAATGACTGCACTGTTTGAATAGCTTTTGGTAGTAGCCGAGCGATGGCTCTGCCCGCATTTGCTTCAGGTCATGGCCCGCGCAAAAAGCCTTACCCTCGCCCGCCAGTACCACCACGCGAACACTACTATCGGTGGCGATGGCATCAATCTCACGCTGCAGCACCGTCATCATCGCCTCGGACAAGGGATTAAGCCGATCGCCGCGGTTCAGCGTGAGTGTTGTCACCCCATGATCATCCCGACGTAAAAGATAGGGCGGATCTTCATTCATGAGCGGTTGTGCCATGGTCTCTCCTGATTTTTTATTACTCAGCTTCTTGTGCTTCCTGTGGCAAGGCATCGGATGTCGCCACGACATAACTCGCAAGCAGAGCGGCACGACTTTCCGGTGTTTCCAAGCTCACGCGCCCAAGTGCACCGCTACGGTAGTCCTGCAGCAAGGTGTGCGCGGCTTTCTCCAGATCGAGATCACCGCCCTTCAAGCGATAGCCACGTGCCCGCGCGATGGTTTCGATCATACCGGGTCCGTCCATGGCGTCGACCGGTGAGCCATATCGTTTGGCCAGCTGCTGTGGGTAGTGCATCAGCAGCTGATCTGCCAAAAAGGTAGCGACTTCTTCTTCAATAATGGCGTTGACACCGATCGCATGACTCGCGGCTAGCATCAGGCCATCCGACGGGTGGGCGATTTTTGGCCACATCAAGCCCGGCGTATCAATCAGCACGATGTTATTCCCAAGTAATAATCGTTGCTGTGTCTTAGTCACGGCGGGCTCATCGCCCACTCTCGCTACTCGCTTCTTCAACAGCGCATTCATTAGGGTCGACTTACCCACGTTGGGTATGCCCATGATCATCATACGTAACGGCTTCAGTGCCGTGCCGCGATGCGGTGCCAGCTTGAGGCAGAGCGCCGGTAGTTTCGCCACCTCAGCGGGCTTGCGGCAAGACAGCGCGATCGCACTTACCTTGGGCTGCGCGCTGAAGTAGGCTAGCCAGGCCTTGGTCGCAAAGGGATCAGCGAGATCGCTCTTGTTCAAAATCTTCAGGCACGGCCGCTGACGCTCTCGGCGCAAGGACTCGATCATTGGGTTGCTACTTGCCTGCGGCAAGCGAGCGTCCAGTACCTCGATGACCAGGTCGACCTTTTCCATGGACTCTGCCGCCTTCTTGCGGGCGGCGTTCATGTGACCGGGGAACCATTGGATAGACATAAAAGGAGCGAATAAGAAACTTACGGACTATTCTAACTGGGGGTGATGTTCCCGCCAGAAAACTACCCACTTGCGACGTGCGGCTGGTAAGCCGAATAACACGGGATGACGGGCACTATTTCGTTCATTATGCATGAGGCGTTGATGCTCTATACTCTGCGCGCATCTCGCCGTCTGCCTGCTACCGTCACTTCGATGAAAAAACTCCCTGTCCTACTGATTCAAGCGCTTGCTGTTGCCGTGCTTGCTACGTCGCCTGTTCATGCTGCGCATGCGGCTCACGCTGCCCACCCAAGCAGCAGCAAGAAAAAGCCAATTACAAAGTCACGCAGCGTCAAAGCTAAACCAGGACAAAAAGCTCGGTCAAAATCAAAAGCAGCATCTCCGGCACCAGAGTTTGCCAATTTCACACAGTGGCAAGCAGTTAACGGATTCATCGACGAGATGTGCCGTGACCACGGTTTCGAGCGCGATGCTCTGATTAGCTTATTTGGGCAGATTCACTATCTCGATAGCGTGGTGAAGTTGATCAACCCACCCCCTATCGGTACCGTCAAAAACTGGACCGCGTACCGAGCACGCTTCATCGAGCAGCGTCGGCTGAATGCCGGGACAAAATTCTGGAATCGCTACGCGACCGAGCTGGACCGTGCGCAGCAAGAGTTCGGTGTGCCGGCAGAGATTATCGTTGGCGTACTGGGTGTCGAGACCATGTACGGGCAAGCCGCAGGCAAATTTCGTGTTCTGGACTCACTGACAACACTTGCCTTCGCCTATCCAGAAACAGCCAACCGCGAGCCGCGCATGGCTTACTTCAGAAATGAGCTGAAACAAGCGCTCCTGTTTGCAAGAGAAAGCAATATCGATCCGCTGTCACTGAATGGCTCTTTTGCAGGCGCAATCGGCTGGCCACAATTTATGCCCGGCAGCATCCGGCGTTACGCAGTCGATTTCGATGGCGACGGAAAAATCGATCTGCGCAATTCCGCAGTGGATGCGATCGGCAGCATCGCTAGTTTCTTGTCGCAACACGGCTGGCAACGAGATCAACCGCTGGTGTTTCCGGTACACGTTACGCCCGACAGGCCATGGCCGTCGCTCATCGGTAAAAGCTTGGAAGCCAAGTTCAGCCGCGATGAGCTGCGGCTAGCCGGCGTCATCGTGCCAGACGATGTGCCGGAGTCGCACCCCTATGGCTTGTTCGATCTGGAGGACGGCAGCCACCCTACTCGCTACCTCCTAGGAACCCAAAACTTCTTCGCCATCACCCACTACAACCGTAGCTACTACTACGCAATGGCAGTGATCGAGCTGGGTCAAGCAATCAGCCGTCATCGTAACCGGTGAGCTGATCGGCGCGCCAGATGTGCGGTGAACGATCTTTGATGCAAGTCACCGCACCAATTTCAAAAATGTTTACAGCGCCACTAACAACCAATAGAATTTATTGTCAATTAAGAACTTATTGGCCCATCGGCTGCGATGGTTGTTGCGACCTTTCCGGCATACGGACAGATCAACCCTGCTGCGTCGTGCGACCGCCGCATTTGAATTACCTGACCTAATCGGAACCACGACCCTATGAGCACTCCGTCTGATCATCAGGATAGCCACCGACTCGCAGACCAGATCGCCTACGACCCCAACAATTTGTTGGACTCGCTAATCGAAAAGCTGCACCTGAAAAATGACGCCGCTTTATCGCGCGCGCTCGAAGTGGCACCCCCAGTGATCAGCAAGATTCGTCATCGACGCTTACCGGTCGGCGCCTCACTGTTAATTCGGATGCACGAAGTGAGCAACCTATCAATTCGCGACCTACGGGTATTGATGGGCGACAGACGCGAGAAATTTCGTATCAGCGACAAGCAGTTCAAACCAAAACCTGCCACCCACTAAAAATGTCGCTCGCTAGGCGGGGCTGACGAAGACAGTACTCGACGTACGACGAGTCAGCACCAATAACGCCAGCTGATTTTTTGACAGGACGTCGAAGCGGCTCAAGCAAAAGGGCGATGGCTAGGCGGGGCTGACGAAGACAGTACTCGACGTACGACGAGTCAGCACCAACACCGCCAGCGCCCTATTGCTTGGGCCGTCTAAGCGGGGAAGACGCCGGTGGAGAGGTATCTATCTCCACGATCACATACGATAAACACAATCACTGCATTCTCAACGGTCATCGCGACACGCAGCGCAACCTCGCACGCACCTGCAGCAGAGATACCGGCGAAGATGCCCTCTTCAATCGCCATACGACGTGCCATCTGCTCGGCGACTGCCTGACTAACGCTCTCCACCTGATCAACACGACTGCGATCAAAAATTTTCGGTAGATAGGCTTCAGGCCACTTCCGGATGCCGGGAATTTGTGAGCCTTCTTCGGGTTGCGCGCCAATGATGCGGATATCCGGGTTCTTTTCTTTAAGGTAGTGCGAAACACCCATAATGGTACCGGTCGTACCCATGGCGCTCACGAAATGCGTCACCTTACCCTCTGTATCCCGCCAGATTTCTGGGCCGGTGGTCTCGTAGTGCGCGCGCGGATTGTCGGGGTTGGCGAACTGATCGAGAATTTTGCCTTTGCCCTCACGCTGCATCTGATCTGCCAAGTCACGCGCGTATTCCATGCCACCCGATTTCGGCGTCAGTACAATCTCTGCGCCGTACGCTGCCATACTTTGGCGTCGTTCGAGACTGAGGTTCTCCGGCATCAGCAGAATCATGCGGTAACCCTTCATGGCAGCTGCCATCGCCAGCGCAATACCGGTGTTGCCACTGGTTGCCTCGATCAGGGTGTCACCAGGCTTGATCTCGCCGCGCGCCTCGGCACCACGAATCATTGCCAGCGCTGGTCGGTCTTTCACCGAGCCCGCGGGATTATTCCCTTCAAGCTTGCCAAGAACAATGTTGTTGCGCCGAGCGATTTCTTCACCGGGCAAGCGCTTGAGCAGTGCCAGTGGGGTGTTACCTACGAGATCCTCGATGGAATGAAATGACATGGCGGTGTTTTGCTAAGAGCAAAGTAAACCGCCATTGTAGTGGAAAGCCCTTGGATGCTACGGCCACTGTATGCGGCCGTAGCCAGACCGACTACTTACCGGCAGGTGCCTTCTCAACACCTTTCTCAGCACCTTTTTCCATGCCCCTCTCAGTACCCTTTTCCATGCCCTTCTCGGCGCCCTTATCAGCCCCCTTATCTACAGCCTTCGCCGCAGCTTTAGCATCTTGCTTACCGGCCTTGCTTGCGCCTGATGTAGACCCCTCATAGGCCTTTCCATTGACGGTCAGGCCGGCGGCGGAGAGTTTTACTGCGTTGCGCGCACCAACGCCTTTGACACGGCGTTCCAGATCTGCCCAGTCCTTGAAGTTTCCATTCTTCTCGCGCTCAGCAAGAATGGCCTTCGAGGTGGCAGGACCAACACCCGCGATACTGTCGAGCGCTGCCTGATCGGCATTGTTCGCATCGACTGCTGCAAATACTGAACCTGCAAACATGAGCAGCGCAAGGACTGGCAACCAGAATTTTTTCAGCATGAATGACTCCGCGTTAAGTTGATCAGAAGCGCGGCCAAGAACAACCTGGGCCGCGACAGCATTAAACGCGAGGAACGCTGAATTAAACGTGCAAGACGGGATGATTATTTTGCATTGTGCGGTGATAGGTCAGGCTTGACCCATTACCGACAAATCTTCAGTGCGCCTTGGGGCATAACTCTCCCATTGGCTACAACCTGGGCAGTGCCAGTAGAACTGTCGTGACTTGAAGCCGCAGTGGCCGCATTGGTAACGACCTAGCTTCTGTGCATAGCCACCAACCAAACTCTTCACCATCGATAGCTCGGCTAGCCGATCGGGCGGCGCGTGCATGAGACGTGCCTCGATCAATTTATCAAGACCAAGCAGAGTTGGTGTGCGACGTAATTCATCGCTCACCAATTGGTTCGCGGCGTCGGCACCATCCAGCTCCAGCAGCCCGCGAAACACCACCTCAAGCAGATCAATCGATGGCGTCTCGGCCAGATAGCCACGCAATAGATTGAGTCCCTCGCGCAGGCGATCTACGCTGCGATATCCCTCTAACAGCCGCTGCGCTACCAAACCGACGTGCGCAGCACTCTGCTGCTCGACACGACGCCATGCTCTAAGCGCCGCCTCGGCATCGCCCTTGGCCAGCAAGGCGTCACCCGACAATAGCATCGCGCGCACATTGTTACGGTCGTATGCCAGCGCTTTTTCCAGCGTCGCCAATGCCGCATCAGGGTTGACGTGCACTAGCTCGTCTTGCGCGATTTCGCAGTGAAATTGTGCGATCTCTTTTTGATAGGCGCCGGAGCCCGAGGCTTGAAGCGCAAGCGCGGCCTCAATGGCGCGTCGCCACTCTTTTTCGCGCTGATAAATTTCCAGCAGTGCACGGCTGGCTTGTGGCGCAAACGGCGACCCTACAAGCAGATGAAAGGTTTCCTCGGCACGGTCGAGCAAACCAGCTTTCAGGTAATCCTGCCCCAGTTCGAAGCGCGCCTTGGCACTCATCTCTGCGGATAAATCGGCACGTGCCAACAAGTTTTGGTGTACACGGACGGCACGCTCAATATCACCGCGCCGGCGGAATAGCTTCCCGAGTGCGAAATGAAGCTCAGCAGTTTCCGGGTCTAGGCGGGCGATCTCGACGAAGGCATCAATGGCTTTGTCGGGATCTTCATCGAGCAAGGCATTCAAGCCTTGGTAGTAGCTACGCGGCAGCCGGCGCGACTCCGAGATCACATGACGGATATCGACGCGCGCAGCGATCCAGCCTAGCGCAAAAAAGAAGGGGATTGATACCAGCCACCAGGTTTCGAATTCCATCCCAGCTCCTGGTTAGAGACCAACCTGCTCAACCAGGCTCTCCGGTGGTGGAGGCTGAGTGCGTGCCTTGGCAACTTCTGCCGCCGACTGCTTTTGCTGCTCGGCCTCGCGCTTTAGCGCCAGTAGTTCACGACGATATCGCAGCAGCGTACTCGTCATGGCGAGCACACCAATCATCAAACCAAGCAATAAGAAACCTAGCAGTAGCAAAATTAGCGGCGCGCTGGCTTTGGAATTCCAGAACAGACTGAGCACCACTTCATCCGTATTCTTCAGTGCAAAATCAAAGAACACAATGAAGAGCGCGATCGACAACAGGCGAATCAGGAGTTTCATCGTCGCGCTCCTTGTACAATTCAATGCGCTGATCAGTCGTCATGGATCGGTTGCCCGACCATGGCGTCGACCCGCTCACGCAACTCCTTGCCCGCCTTGAAGTGCGGTACCCGTTTGCCCGGCACCACCACCGTCTCGCCAGACTTCGGGTTGCGCCCGATGCGTGGCGGACGGCTGTTGGTCGCAAAGCTGCCGAAACCGCGAATCTCGATGCGCTGACCTGAAATCAGCGCATCGGTCATCGCGTCCAGCAACGTCTTGACCGTGAAATCCGCATCCTTAGCTACCAGTTGCGGATAACGCTCAGCCAAACGGGCGATCAGCTCCGACTTGGTCATCGGCAAGACCTGCTCAGCTCTTGGTGTCGAGTTTAGCTTTCAGCAGCGCGCCCAAGCTGGTGGTGCCCGATGCCGCAGCGGAATCGCTGGACATCTTCTGCATCGCGTCTTGGGTATCTGCATTGTCTTTCGCCTTGATCGAGAGCTGAATGCCGCGCGCCTTGCGATCGATGTTGATGATCATCGTTTCCAACTCATCACCCACTTTCAGGTGAGTGCTGGCATCTTCAACGCGGTCACGCGAGATTTCAGAAGCACGCAGATAGCCTTCAACCTCTTCCGACAAGACAATGACAGCGCCTTTCGGTTCGACCGATTTCACCACACCGTGTACCAGTGCGCCTTTGTCATTCATTGCGCAGTAGTTGTTGAACGGATCGCCCTCGAGCTGTTTGACGCCCAGCGACACACGCTCGCGCTCAACATCAATCGCCAGCACCACTGCCTCGAGCTCATCGCCCTTCTTGAAGCGGCGCACGGCTTCTTCGCCGGTCTCGCTCCAAGACAAGTCCGACAGATGGACCAGACCATCGATGTTGCCTGCCAGGCCGATGAACACGCCGAAGTCGGTGATCGACTTGATCGCGCCTCTAACCTTATCGCCCTTCTTGTGCGATATAGCGAAGTCATCCCATGGGTTCGCCTTGCATTGCTTCATGCCGAGGCTGATACGGCGGCGATCTTCGTCGATCTCAAGCACCATGACTTCAACTTCGTCACCCAGTTGGACGACTTTCGAAGGCGCGACGTTCTTGTTGGTCCAGTCCATCTCGGAGACGTGTACCAGACCCTCGATACCCTGCTCGACTTCAACGAATGCGCCGTAGTCAGTGAGGTTGGTGACCTTGCCGAACAAGCGCGTGCTTTGCGGATAACGACGCGACAGACCGGTCCAAGGATCGTCACCCAGCTGCTTGACACCCAGCGAGACACGATTCTTTTCCTGATCGTACTTCAGTACTTTCGCAGTGATTTCCTGGCCAACCGTCAGCACCTCGGATGGGTGACGCACACGACGCCATGCGAGATCGGTGATGTGCAGCAGACCATCGATACCACCCAGATCCACGAACGCGCCGTAATCGGTGATGTTCTTCACCACGCCGTTGACGATGGTGCCCTCTTTCAGGGTCTCCATCAGCTTGGCGCGCTCTTCGCCCATCGATGCCTCGATCACGGCACGACGCGACAGCACGACGTTGTTACGCTTGCGATCAAGCTTGATCACCTTGAACTCGAGGGTCTTGCCCTCGTATGGCGTAGTGTCTTTGACCGGACGTGTATCGACCAGCGAGCCCGGCAAGAAAGCACGGATGCCATTCGTGAGCACAGTAAGACCGCCTTTGACCTTGCCGCTGACGGTACCGACCACCAGCTCGCCGGATTCCATCGCTTTCTCGAGCGCGAGCCACGAAGCGAGTCGCTTGGCCTTATCACGCGAGAGGATGGTGTCACCGAAACCATTTTCGAGCGACTCGATTGCAACAGAAACGAAGTCGCCGACAGTGACTTCGATTTCGCCGGTGTCATTCTTGAATTCGTCGATCGGAATAAACGCTTCAGACTTCAAACCAGCGTTCACGATCACAAAGTTGTGGTCAATGCGGACGACTTCCGCAGAGATGACCTCTCCCGAGCGCATATCTTGGCGGGTCAGAGATTCCTGAAACAGCGCAGCAAAGCTTTCGCTGGACACGGGAGTTTGGATAGCAGTAGACATAAATAGTGAGTGTTTTAACCAACCGGGTGAAACCCAAGCTGGGTTAGATTTTTCAACGCCCCGCTCTGCATTGCGCAGTGCGAGACACCAAGTGGGAAGCAGTGTTGGCGGTTTGCCGAGCTACTTTCCCTGAGTACCGGCCCAGTGACGCCACCAGTCCAGCACCTGCTCCACCGACTGCTCGATCGTTAGTTCCGACGTCTCCAGCAAGTGGGCACCCTCCGCGGGTTTCAAAGGCGCTACAGCGCGCTCAGTATCGCGCGCGTCGCGTTCCTTCAAATCCTGCAAAAGGGCGAGCATATTAGCAGGAAAACCTTTTTCAATCAATTGCTTATACCGCCGCTCCGCGCGCGCATGGACGCTCGCCGTCAGGAACACTTTGAGCGTTGCGTCGGGGAAGATCACGGTGCCCATGTCGCGGCCATCCGCCACCAAGCCAGGTGCCTGCCGGAAACCGTGCTGTAGCTCGACCAGCGCTTCCCGCACGGCGGGCAAGGCCGCAATTTTGGAGGCAGCGTTGCCAATGGCTTCCTGCCGGATGGCGTCTTGTACAGGTCGGCCCGCCACGAGAATCCGCTCGTCTTCAAACTTCACCGGTAACACCCGGGCCAGCGCGGCGATCGCGGGAGCGTCATCCAGCGCTATCTCAGCCTCAAGCGCTGACAACGCGGTCAGCCGGTACAGGGCGCCTGAATCCAGTAAGCCAAATCCCAGCGCCGCGGCAACGCGACTGGCCACCGTACCCTTGCCGGAAGCGGTCGGGCCATCAATGGTGATCACCGGGATCAAATTTGCCTCAGTCACGCTGCGCAATGCCCGCAAAGGCGTCGAAGTAATCCGGAAAGGTTTTGGCGACACACTGTGGATCGTTGATGCGCACTTGGGTACCATCGCGAAGGGCACCGCTCAATGAAGCAAGCGAGAAGCACATCGCCATACGGTGGTCGTCGTAAGTATCAATACTGGCAGGCTGCAATACGATGGGCGGCGTTACGCGTAGATAGTCTTCGCCCTCCTCGATCAGCGCGCCAAGCTTACGCAGCTCGGTGGCCATCGCTGCAAGCCGATCGGTTTCTTTCACGCGCCAGCTGGCAATATTGCGAAGGGTGCTGGTGCCGTCAGCATACAAAGCAGCGACCGCAATCGTCATCGCTGCATCGGGAATGTGATTGAAATCGGCGTCAATCGCTTTTAGCACGCCATTCGACTTTGCCTCGATCCAGTTATCGCCGACCGTGATCTCGGCACCCATCTGCTGCAAGGCTTCAACAAAACGGACATCGCCTTGAATACTAGATTGACCAACTCCCTCAACCCGTACCGGGCCACCCGCAATCGCACCGGCGGCTAGAAAATACGAAGCCGATGAGGCATCGCCCTCAACATGGATAAGGCCCGGGCTCTGATACATCTGACCGGCGGGAATAGTGAATGAGGCCCAGCCATCACGCTCGATTTGAATACCGAAACGCGCCAACAGATTTAGCGTGATCTCGATATACGGCTTGGAGATCAGATCGCCCACCACTTCGATCTTGAGCGACTGCTCGCGCGCGATCAGGGGCGAAGCCATCAGTAAAGCGGTAAGGAACTGACTGGAGACATTACCGCGCACCTGCATGTGCTGAGGACGCAAATGGCCGCGATGTATATACAGCGGAGGGAAGCCAGGGTTGCCGGTGTAATCAATTTTGGCACCGGCCGCGTTCAGCGCATCTACCAGATCACCAATCGGCCGCTCGTGCATGCGTGCGACTCCATGCACCGTGTAATCGCCTCCAATCGCCGCGAGTGCCGCCGTTAGCGGACGAATCGCCGTACCGGCATTACCCATGAACAAATCCGCCGAATGCACAGGTAGCGTGCCAGCCGTACCAGTCACTGCGAAGTCCTGACTCTCGCCATGCTGTACCCAACGCACTCCTAGTTTTTGGAGTGCGGTCAGCATCACGTGGGTGTCGTCGGACGCAAGCAGGGATTTGATTTCCGTTGTTCCCTCTGCCAGAGCCGCTAGTAGCAATATCCGGTTCGAGATACTCTTCGAACCCGGCAGCTTGACCACGCCTTGCGCGCGACGGACTGGCTGCAAATCAAGGTGATGCGGGTAGTGCCTCATTAGTCGCCACCTTGCTCGTAGGTGCGCGCCTGCTCAGCGGCTTCGATCGCAGCAATCCAAGCCTGTCGTGCTGATTGCGCGCGCGCGTACACCTGCTCAAGGGCAGCGCCATCAGATGCCGCCAGCATTGCGCGCAATGTCGATAACTGTGCGGTGTAGGCGTCTAGTTCAGTTAGTAGTGCAGTGCGGTTCGCCAGTGAAATATCGCGCCACATTTCAGGTGAAGAACCCGCAATGCGGGTGAAGTCACGAAAGCCGCTAGCCGCGTATTGAAACAGACGATCCGCATTAGTGCGAGCGGCGATATCATCGACGAGCGCGTAAGCGAGCAGATGCGGCAGATGACTCACTGCCGCGAATACCGCATCGTGTTCTTCAGCACCAAGATGATGAATATGTGCACCACAGTGCTGCCAGGCGCTGGCCACAGTCGCAATACTTTCTGGGGAATTCTCGGGCAAAGCTGTGAGCACCACTTTCTTGCCGCGATACAGTTCAGGCAGCGCCGCTTCCGGGCCATTCTGCTCACGACCTGCAATCGGATGACCAGGCACGAACTGCGCAATCTTGTCGCCAAGTGCTGCACGCGCTGCCTGCACTACATCGCCTTTGGTACTACCCGCGTCAGTCACCACGGTTCCGGCTTGTAGGTGCGGCGCCAGTTCGCACAACAACACCTCGGTCTGCGCCACCGGCGCTGCGATCAGCACCAGATCAGCGCCCGACACCGACGTAGCATCACCAATCTCATCAATGATGCCAAGCGCTTGAGCGCGCTTTAATGTCTCAGCACGACGCCCCACGCCGATCACTTGTTTGACAGCATTCGCCTGCTTCAAAGCAAGTGCAAACGAGCCACCAATCAAACCGACACCAAAGACAACAATGCGATTGAAAGACTGCAAGGGGGGTGGCGAAGCGCTTTGCATTGGCGATGACATTGAACCCGGCATCAACCGAGTATGGCCTTCAGCGCATCGATGAATGCCGCATTCTCATTCGGCAGGCCGATAGAAACACGCAACCACTGCGGCAAACCGTAATTACCCACCGGGCGCACGATCACGCCTTTTTTCAGCAATTCAAGATTTACTCGCGCGCCAGCGCCTTCATCATCACCCGCGCGGAACAAAACAAAGTTGCCGTACGACGGCACGAATTCGATACCCATCTGCGTAAACGCGCCAGTGATCTGGCGATAGCCGTCTGCATTCAGCTGCGCGCTTTTCTGCAGGTAAGCATCGTCGTTCAACACGGCGACTGCAGCTGCTTGCGCCAGCGAGTTCACATTAAAAGGCTGACGAATACGATTCAGCAAATCGGTCAGGCCAGGTTGCGCGATACCGAACCCGACACGCAAACCCGCCAGCCCATAGGCTTTGGAAAAAGTGCGCGAAACAATCAGGTTCGGGTATTGCCGAACCCAAGCCAGTGCGTCATAACGCAGCTCAGGCGGCAGATATTCGGTGTAAGCCTCATCCAGCACTACCACCACCGATGACGGT
The DNA here is from genome assembly GCA_026399895.1 of Burkholderiales bacterium. Lineage (GTDB taxonomy): Bacteria > Pseudomonadota > Gammaproteobacteria > Burkholderiales > Burkholderiaceae_D > Pernthalerella. Next base: position 9,005 of record JAPLQC010000063.1, on the reverse strand, counting down.
ACTTGCTTCAGGAAAGCAGCGATCTGCTCACCGCCGACGATGGTGCCGGGCGGGTTATTGGGATTGGCGACAAACAGCAATTTAGTGTCTGGTGTAATGGCAGCCGCCATCGCGTCCAGATCATGGCCGAAGTTTTTCGCCGGAACCACAATAGCGCGCGCGCCGACAGCTTGCGTCGCGAGCGGATACACGGCAAATGAGTACTGCGAATAAACCACTGACTGACCCGGCTGCACCAGTGCACGCGCCGCGAGTTCGAGAATATCGTTGCTGCCATTACCGAGCGTGATCCAGTCGGTCGGCACATCGAATTTTTTCGAAATCGCGCCTTTGAGGTCAAAACCATTAGAGTCCGGATAACGCGCAAGCTCGGCGAAAGCCTGCTGCATTGCGCGCTGCGATGATTCAGGAATACCGAGCGGGTTTTCGTTCGAAGCCAGCTTGACGATATTCGCTTCATCGAGACCGAATTCGCGCGCGACTTCAGCGATCGGCTTACCGCCTTGATAGGGCGCGATAGCACGAACGTAATCAGGACCAAAGTTCATCATGGCAAGCGTGTCCGGTGAGTTCAGGCAGCGTGCGGGTAAGAGCCCAGCACTTTAAAGAAAGCGGCTTGCGTCTGTAGCTCGGCGAGCGCCTCGGCCACTTTGGCATCGTGCGCATGGCCTTCGATGTCGACGAAGAAAAAATACTCCCAGCGACCAGTGCGCGCAGGACGCGACTCGAAACGCGTCATCGATACGCCATGCCGCGCCAGCGGTGCCAGCAACTCATAGACTGCGCCGGATTTGTTGGGCACTGAAAGCAGCAGCGAGGTCTGATCGCGACCCGAGGCGCCCGGCTGCAGCGTACCGACGACAAAAAAACGGGTTCGGTTATGCGGGTCGTCTTGAATATGCGCATGGGCGATCGCAAGGCTGTAACGACGCGCCGCCATATCGCCAGCAATTGCCGCAACACCCGCCTCTTCGCTTGCCATGCGGGCAGCCTCACCATTCGACGCTACCGCGCGTCGCTCAAGCTGCGGGTAGTGCTCGTTCAGCCAAGCCTGACACTGTGCTAGCGCTTGCGAGTGCGCACAAACACGCGTCACACCCTCCATGGTGCCAGTACGCGTCATCAAGCTATGTTGTACTGGCAGCGCTACCTCGCCGCTGATACTGAGCGTGGTACGCATCAACAAATCTAGCGTACGGTTGACCGCGCCTTCAGTCGAGTTCTCAACAGGCACTACACCAAACTCTGCGGTACCCGCCTCGACCGATCGGAAAATCTCATCAATCGAAACACAAGGCAAACCCTCAACCGCTTGCCCGAATTGCTGCCACACGGCCTGTTCGCTATAGGTTCCGGCCGGGCCTAAGTAAGCAACGGTGATGCGCTTTTCAAGGGCACGACAAGCCGACATTACCTCGCGAAAAATCGACTGCAAATCAGATGATGCGAGCGGGCCATCATTACGCTCAGCGACACGCGACAGTACCTGAGCCTCTCGCTCCGGACGAAATACCGGTGCGTTAGTCTCAGCTTTGATGTGACCGACCTGCTGCGCGACACCCGCGCGCTGGTTCAGTAGCGAAATCAGCTGCGCATCGATCGCATCAATCTGATCTCGCAGCGGTTTCAGCTTGTCATCGCTCATCTCGCCCCTGTCGCTTGTTATCGTTATCGTGGGCCCGTCTCGGGAAATGTCTTGGAAAACTCAGCTGGCCGGCGCATCTTCGGCGCCGCTATCTTCATCGGCATCGGCCTCGAGAATACGCTGCAGCCCAGACAGTGTCTCACCCTGCTCTACCGCAATCAGTGTCACGCCCTGTGTGGCACGACCCATCTCGCGAATCTCGGATACGCGGGTACGAATCAATACACCACCGGTGGTGATCATCATAATCTCGTCGGTCGCATCAACCAGCGTCGCAGCAACCACTTTGCCATTCCGCTCCGAAGTCTGAATAGCGATCATGCCCTTGGTGCCGCGACCATGGCGAGTGTACTCAGTGATCGGAGTGCGCTTACCAAAGCCGTTTTCGGTGGCAGTCAGCACCGATTGCTGCTCGTTTCCAGCAACTAGCAGCGCAATCACTTGCTGGCCATCTTCCAGATTCATGCCGCGGACACCGCGCGCAGTACGACCCATTGGGCGCACATCATTCTCATCGAAGCGTACCGCTTTACCCGCGTCGGAGAACAGCATGACATCGTATTTGCCATCGGTCAGCGCAGCGCCGATCAGGAAATCGCCATCATCAAGATCCACCGCGATGATGCCGGCTTTGCGCGGATTGCTGAATTCGGACAACGCGGTCTTTTTCACTGTGCCGAGCGATGTCGCCATGAAGACATAACGATCGTCAGGGAAGCTACTGTTCTCTCCAGACAGCGGCAGCACCAGGGTGATTTTCTCGCCGTCGTGTAGCGGGAACATATTCACAATCGGCTTGCCGCGTGCATTGCGCGAGCCCTGCGGTACCTCCCACACTTTCAGCCAGTACATGCGGCCACGGTTGGAGAAGCACAGGATGTAATCGTGCGTATTTGCGATGAAGAGCTGCTCGATCCAATCGTCTTCTTTGGTGGCGGCTGCCTGCTTGCCACGGCCACCGCGCTTTTGCGAGCGATACTCGGAAAGTGGCTGCGACTTCATGTAGCCGGTGTGGGACAGTGTCACCACCATATCCTGCGGCGCGATCAGATCTTCGGTGCCGAGGTCTGCCACGTTTAGCTCAATCACCGAGCGACGGCGATCCTTGTTGCCCTCACCATACTCATTCTTTGCGGCGTTCAGCTCATCCGTGATGATGGTCTTTACGCGTTCCGGCCGCGCAAGGATATCGAGCAAATCGGCGATTTGCGTCATCACCTCTTTGTACTCGTTGACGATTTTGTCTTGCTCGAGACCAGTGAGTCGTTGCAGACGCATCTGCAGAATTTCTTGCGCCTGATCGTCCGACAGTTTGTACAAACCATCGTTTTGCAAGCCGTAATGGCGCGGCAAGCTCTCCGGACGGAAGGCATCGATACCACCCGAAGCCGCCATTTCGGTACGCGACAACATCTCGCGCACCAGCGAGGAATCCCAGGCACGCGTCATCAGCTCTGCCTTGGCAACCGGCGGTGTTGGCGCTGCTTTGATAATCGCGATGAACTCGTCGATATTGGCAAGCGCCACTGCAAGGCCTTCCAGCACGTGACCGCGGTCGCGGGCCTTGCGCAACTCGAATACCGTACGTCTTGTGACCACCTCGCGCCGGTGCGAGAGGAAGCAATCAAGCATCTGCTTCAGATTCAGCAGTCTTGGCTGACCATCCACCAGCGCAACCATATTCATGCCGAAGGTGTCTTGCAGTTGCGTCTGCTTGTACAAATTGTTCAGCACGACATCGGGCAACTCACCGCGCTTCAATTCAATCACGACACGCATGCCGGATTTATCGGATTCGTCACGGATATCAGAGATGCCGTCCAGCTTCTTGTCGCGTACCAGCTCGGCAATGCGCTCGAGCAGTGATTTCTTGTTGACCTGATACGGCAGCTCATCAACGATGATCGCAGCGCGACCATCACGAATATCTTCGAAATGCGTTTTCGCGCGCATCACCACACGGCCACGGCCGGTGCGGTAGCCATCGCGCACGCCAGCTACGCCATAGATGATGCCGGCGGTGGGAAAATCCGGTGCTGGGATCAGCTCGATCAGCTCTTCAATCGTGCAATCGGGCACGCTAAGCAAGTGCAGGGCACCGTTAATCACCTCGGTAATGTTATGCGGCGGAATATTGGTCGCCATACCCACTGCAATTCCGGAGGAACCGTTGATCAGCAGGTTAGGAATACGGGTTGGCAGTACCGATGGCTCTTTTTCTTTGCCATCGTAGTTAGGCACGAAATCAACAGTGTCTTTGTCGATATCGGCCAGTAGTTCTTGCGAGATTTTGTCGAGGCGGCACTCGGTGTAACGCATCGCTGCCGCGTTATCACCGTCGATGGAACCAAAGTTGCCCTGCCCGTCCACCAGCGTATAGCGCAGCGAAAAATCTTAAAACGCGTCGGTGCACTGGCTTCAGACCATCACGCACATCCGGGAGCGCACGCCCTACGATCACGCTCATGGCGTAATCTAAGTAGCTCTTGCGCATCTCCTCTTCTAGCGAGATAGGGATGGTTTCTTTAGCAAATTGATCCATGGAATCGGCAAGCGCGGCAGGAGGATTTTCGGGATGACGCTAAGCATCGAAAGCACACGAGGCGCAGCGTCAAAAAGCCCTCAAGTTTACCATGCCGACCCTCAAAAACTGGTACCCCCGGCAAGCTGTGAAACCCATAGGCGCGCGACCAATTCTCGGTTAAAATGATGATTAATTGGCATGTAATGCCAGCAAGCCTCTGTCAGCGCTTAGGACGTCGCGGAGGTTGCGGGAATAAACTCTTTTATTCGGGACCAAACATGAAACTCGTATTGCGTACAGTACTCGCCATCAGCTTGTTCGCCTTGGGAACCAGCGCTTTCGCCGCCGGTGAAAGTAAGAAAGGTTATTTGGTCGACAGCCAAAACGACGTCGTTCGTAGCGGCTTTGGCCTCTGCTGGCACACCGGCTTCTGGACGCCTGCCGATGCGATCGAAGAATGTGACGGCGGCATCGCCAAACCCGCTGCCGCTGCGCCAGCACCAGCACCAGCGCCGGAGCCAGCTGCCCCGGCGCCCGTAGCCGTCGAGGAGCCAGCGCCCGCCCCAGCGCCCGCAGCGGCTGTCGCCCCGGCCCCCACTGCAGAGAAAGTCACCTACTCGGCTGATGCATTTTTTGATTTCGACAAAGCTGTTCTGAAGCCAGAGGGCAAAGCCACCCTGCAAACTTTGGTGGCTAAACTGAAGGACACCGACATCGAAGTCATCGTTGCTACCGGTCATACCGATTGGACTGGCTCTGAAGCCTACAACGTGAAGCTGTCGATGCGCCGAGCCAAGGCAGTCAAGGCGTTTCTGGTTTCCAAAGGAATCCCTGAGGCACGCGTGTTTGTTGAGGGTAAAGGTGAAAGCCAGCCCACCGCAAATAATCACACCAAAGAGGGTCGCGCGAAGAACCGCCGAGTTGACATTGAAGTGGTTGGCACCAAGAAGTAAGCATCCAACCTGTTGATCAGCGGCGCTTATCGCTGACGGCCAACTACTTCACAGAGAAAGCCGCTGCATCGTCAGCGGCTTTTTTCTTGCCATCAGTATTTCCGCTATCATCCCGTCATGAATGCCGATCCAGCAGAACTACAAAAATTCAGCGAGCTTGCGCATCGCTGGTGGGACCCACAGTCCGAATTTCGTCCGTTACACGAGATTAATCCGTTACGACTCGAATGGATCAATGCGCGTGCGCCTTTAAATGGACAGCGAGCGCTTGATGTCGGTTGTGGCGGCGGCATACTCGCTGAGGCCATGGCGAAAAAGGGTGCAAGCGTCACTGGGATTGACCTCTCGGAAAAAGCACTGAAAGTCGCAGATCTTCATAGCTTGGAGTCTGGCGTATCGGTGCGATACGAGTACATCTCCGCAGAAGATATGGCCGCGCGCGAAGCAGGCCAATATGATGTCGTGACCTGTATGGAAATGCTGGAGCACGTGCCTGATCCGGCAGCAGTTGTTCAGGCCTGCGCCAGCCTGGCAAAACCCGGCGGTCATGTTTTCTTCTCAACCATTAATCGTAATCTGAAAGCCTATCTGTTCGCAGTGATCGGTGCTGAGTACATTCTGCGACTGCTACCCAAAGGCACTCATGACTACGCAAAATTCATCACCCCGGCAGAGTTATCGCAGTCCTGCCGCAGTACGGGGCTTGAGGTCGAGGCACTGAAAGGCATGACCTACAATCCAATCACCAAGATCTACTCGCTAAATCAGGATACCGATGTCAATTACCTGATCGCTTGCCGCAAGCCGCACTGAGCACATGCGTAGATCACTCCCCGTCCCACGTGCAGTGCTGTTCGATCTGGATGGCACGCTTGCAGATACAGCACCCGATCTTGCGAATGCAGTCAATAAAATGCGCCAAGATCGCGGACTACCCTTAACACCGTATGAACTACTCAGACCGATGGCGTCAGCCGGCGCGCGTGGGCTGATTGGGGTAGCGTTTGGTATACAACCCGGTGACGCCGATTTCGAACCAATGCGAACCGAGTTCCTCGCCAATTACGAAGCGCAGATCGCTGACCAAACCGTACTGTTTGAGGATGTCGTTGCGCTACTGGCAAAAATTGAATCGAACGATCAGCATTGGGGCATCGTTACCAACAAACCATTGCGTTACACCGATGCACTATTGCCATTGATCGGGCTCGCGCACGCGGCGTGCTCAATATCGGGCGATACCACGCCGCACGCGAAACCTCATCCCGAGCCACTCTTTGAAGCCGCGCGTCGGCTACAACTAGCGCCGGAGCAATGCTGGTACGTAGGTGACGATTTACGTGACATACAAGCAGGCAAAGCAGCTGGGATGCCGACCATTGCCGCCGGCTGGGGCTATTGTGGAATGAGCGAACCCGCCAACTGGGATGCTGACTTTATTGCTGGTAGCCCACGCGAAATCATCGAACTACTTTCGGGCACTTGAATTCTTCTGTATTTGCCCCACCTGATCAGCTAGAATGGGTTTACTGCTTGGGGGCGACCTGGTTTCGACAGGGGTTGCGAAGCAGCGTAGGGCATGCCGAGGACTGGTTACCTCGTAAATCCAGCCGGAAATCAATAACTGCAAACGATACTTCGTACGCAGTAGCCGCTTAATCGCGGCTTCCCTCACACCGTCTCGTCCCTGGGGCGGGCCAGCAATGGCGCGTGAGGTCATATACAGGGAATCGCGTGATGCCGGGTCACTTGGTATGACGTTAAATTTAGGTGACTCGCCTTGCCGCAGCGTGTGTGTCCGCGTCGGCAAGGTCAAAATCAAACGACAACACTAAGCATGTAGAACTGCCTGTAGAGGGCTTTTGGACGCGGGTTCGATTCCCGCCGCCTCCACCATAATCCGCATTTGTTAGTAACTGTCCTTGGCAACCCTCAGGTGTCCGTAGGTGCCAGTAAGGCTCCGCGAGTGTCCTGAGGGTTGTTGCTAATTACCTCCGGTCGTTGCGTACCGATGCGCGCTCAGACGTACTGCCTCTAAGTGCGTCCTCCTCAAAGCCCGTGATATCGGACAAGCGATAACGAACGCTCCCCATAAGCTTGAGGTAAATGGGGCCGATACCCTCCGAACGCCAGCGCTCGAGCGTGCTTTCAGCGACTTGCCAGCGTTCGGCCAATTGGGTTTGGGTCAGGTAGATGTTTTCATTCATGACGACTCCTTAGTTGATGCTGCGAAATTGCAGCAGCTCAGGATTCTTCAATTCGGTGCCTCTGACCGAGATCGGGCAGGAGCTGACAGCAGTGGATGGAGGCTATTGCGCCAGTTGACAACTGCCAGACGACAAAAGTAAGTCATGGGTATAAGCCTAGGCTAATAGATGTCATCAAACCGCGAAAGCTGTACAAATAAACAGTCTCACCGCTACAATATTATCAAGGGGGCTCAACATGCCTTACACAGTCGAGGGAGCGTTTGATACGTTCTTTGAAAACATAAACCTTGGTGGCGATCACCGAGAGACAGCAAACAAGCGTCGCGATGACATCGTCAACACGCTGGGCAAGTCCTTTACGATCGTCGAAACGTTCAGCTCCGGCTCGGTTCCGAAGTACACCGCCCTCAAGAATCACGCGGATCTTGACCTGATTGTTGCTCTGCACCACAGCAAGCACATCGACGGTAAGACGCCAACGCAAGTCCTGCAGTCAGTTAGAGATGCGCTAGCCGAATGGAGAACAGGCGCACGAAAGAATGGTCAAGCGGTGACGCTTTACTACAAGACTTGGCCAAACGTCGATATCGTACCTGTAAGTCGCGTCGTGAACGACGATGGCAGCTTCTCACACTACAACGTGCCCGACTCCAACACGGACACCTGGATCGCCTCCCGACCGAAAACCCACGCCTCGGACATTGAAAAGAAATCATCTGATTGCGGGTACAATTTCAGACGGATCATCAAGATGATCAAGCACTGGAATAGGATTCACAGCGATTACCTAACTAGCTACCACATTGAGGTACTTGCACTGAAGGTATTCGATTCCAACTTGAACGACACATCCTGGAGTGTTTTTCAGTTCTTTGAGAAGGCTCGACCGTTTCTTTCCGGCAACTTGTGGCACGAGCTCGGATTCGTCGACAATTACTTGTTTTGGTCGGATCGCGAAGAGGCAATCAAGAGGTTCGAGACGGCTATCGACAAGAGTCGATCAGCATGGCACAAGACTTACGACAAGAACGACGACCACAAGGGCGCTATTGAAATCTGGAAGCAGATGTTTGGCGACAAATTTCCTGTGTACGGTTGACCGCATGTCTCGCTCCGACCCGATCCGCACTAACTACTTCGCCGCCGTACAAAAAACGGAGAAGGTGACCGACTGGCTGTTCTACCTGAACGCGCTGCTGTCGTTCTGCACGCTGCTGGTGGAGCAAAAGGTTCATCCCGATGCATACGACGTGATGCTATTCCTGTTCAGCATTTCGGTCGTTGCAATGTTTGCGCTTGGCATGGTGCTGCGCCTTTATCTGACTCCGAGGGCAGAAGACAAGCGACGCCAAGACTTTTTCAGCAATGCGTGTAATGTCAATCTGATCCATCAGCAGACCGATGGGTACTTCAACAACGATTTCAAGGATCCGATCAAGCGGATTGCCGCACAGGTGCTGGAAAGCAGTTTGTTCAGCAAAGAAATCGCACTTCGAATGGCTCGTCGTGAACGTGCCAAGGTGGCCGTATACGCGCTGATCTGGCTCGTGCTTCTGCATAACCGTCGCACGGACCTCGGATGGATTGTTGCCGCTTCGCAAGCGATTTTCAGCGAGCAGATCATGTCCAAGTTGTTTCGTCTAGAGTGGCTCCGCATTCGGTTTGAGAAGACG
>JAPLQC010000024.1 GCA_026399895.1 Burkholderiales bacterium | reverse complement strand
GAGAATTCGACGCATCGCTTGGCGGCGCTTGGAAAACTGAGTCGCCACCATGTATTTCATAAAACAGACTCATCATCATAAGCAGCAGTATCAGCAACAGCATGATCAGACTCATCATCATCAGAAGCAGCAGAATACTCATCATGCGCGCGCGACCTGTCGTCACATTAATCGTCATCCTGCCGGATTCACCTTGTTGGAGCTTCTGCTGACATCATGTATTGTCACTGCGCTTACGGCAGCTACGTTGGCGTCATTTGCCCCGGTACTCGACAGGATGCGCGTCATCAGTTTGGTTGCAGACTTTCATTCAGCGCTTAGTCGTGCCCGACATGAAGCGGTTCGACGTGGACGTCGTGTTGATTTACTGCCCTTGGCCGTGGGTGACTGGCGCTCGGGGTGGTGCGTTGCCATCGACATCAACAATAATCAACGCATCGACGCTGGTGAACTAGTGCTGCATCGTGTTGCTACGGCGCTGCCGGCTGGAGTGGAAATCACCCCACGCATGACGGATAGCAAACGGACTTATCTTGCTTTTGACCCGAGTGGACGGCCGCGCACGGCGGCGAGCGCCTCTGTGCCGCAGTATGGATCGGTATTGTTTCGGCTGGGTGAGCAAAGGCGCAAGCTGCTCATTGGATTTCTTGGGCGCGTTCGTGTCTGTGATCCGGATCGAGATGGTGCCGCTTGCTAGAATGGCGTGAATTCGTACTCACCATTCCCGTGAAAATTCTCAACGATACCGATGGCATGCGTGCCGCACTGGCGCAGGCCGCCAAGGCGCTCTATAGCGCGACCCCCAATCCCAGGGTGGGCTGCGTCATCGTGCGCGATGGTGATGTCTTGGCCGAGGGGCACACCCAAGCCACAGGCTTCGCCCATGCGGAGGCGCATGCGCTGCATCATGCCCAGCAGCAGGGGGTGGATGTACGCGGAGCCACGGCGTATGTCTCCCTGGAGCCGTGTAGTCATCATGGTCGTACACCGCCGTGCGCTGATGCGCTCATCACCGCCGGTATTGCGCGCGTAGTGGTTGCCATTGAAGACCCTAACCCTTTGGTGGCAGGGCAGGGTTTGGCGAGGCTGCGTGCAGCGGGTATTGAAGTTGAGCTCGGTGTGCTGACCGAGGAAGCGCGCGAGATGAATCGTGGTTTCTTGCACCGTATGCAGCATGGCAGACCATGGGTGCGTATGAAGATCGCCGCTAGTCTGGATGGCGGCACTGCTTTGCAAAATGGCGAAAGTCAGTGGATTACGTCTACACAGGCTCGCGATGATGGCCATGCCTGGCGCGCTAGAGCATGTGCTGTACTGACTGGCATCGGTACGGTGCAGCAAGATGATCCGCAATTAACTGTGCGAGCGGTTGAGACGCCACGGCAACCGCGTCGTATTGTGGTGGATAGCCATCTTGAGATCTCGCCGCAGGCGAAGATACTGCAGGGAGCAGCGAGCTGGATCTTCACTGCCGTCGAAGGTGGCGCGAATGCAGACCAACTACGCGCTGAGGGTCATGAGTTAATCTGAATGGTTCCTTGCTGAGCGCTGGCGTGGTGGATGAGTTATTGCTTTATCTTGCGCCTTGCTTACTAGGGCCGGCACAAGGCTTGGCGCGCTTGCCCGTGCTTGAGCATCTGTCGGATCGGATGGCCTTCCGTTTTCATGAGGTCGAGCAAGTAGGGCCAGATTTACGACTACGTGTCATGCGCTCAACACCCTGACCAATTTTGGAGAATTATGTTTACAGGCATCGTCGCGGCGGTTGGCCGCATTAGCGCTATCACTCCGTTGGGGGCCGGGCCGGACGCAGGAGTGCGTCTGACGGTGCATGCGGGTGGTCTGCCGCTGCAAGATGTTGCGATTGGTGATTCGATTGCTATCAACGGCGCTTGCATGACCGTGACCCAAAAAACCGAGCAGGATTTTTGCGTTGATGTTTCTCGTGAGAGCTTGAACTGCACCGTCGGCCTGGATATGGAAGGTGAGGTCAATCTTGAAAAGGCTTTGACACTCGCAGAACGGCTAGGTGGACATTTGGTATCCGGCCATGTCGATGGGCTGGGTAAAGTGATCTATTTCGCAGTTGTTGGCGAATCATGGCGGCTGGATATTCTGGCGCCGCAATCATTGGCACGTTATCTGGCCTACAAAGGCTCGGTGGTGGTGAATGGGGTATCACTCACCGTCAACAGCGTGCAGGATCAGCCTGACGGTTGCGTGATCTCGATCAATCTTATTCCGCACACCATTGAAGTCACCACGCTGAAGCACTTGGCACCCGGCGCGCGCGTCAATCTCGAGATCGATCTGATTGCCCGCTATGTCGAGCGTATGCTGTCGCTGAACGCACTACCGGGTTGATCCAGTTCGGCACGATTGGCAAATTGACACCGCGCATCCAACGGGTGCGGGCTGTGAAATCCGATAGAATGTGCGGCCTTTCCGGAAGCGCCCCATGTCACTATCCAGTACACAAGAAATCATCGCCGAGTTGCGCGCGGGTCGCATGGTCATTCTGGTCGACGAAGAGGACCGCGAGAACGAAGGCGATCTGGTGTTGGCGGCAGAGTTCGTCACCCCCGAGGCCATCAATTTCATGGCGCGCTTTGGCCGTGGCCTGATTTGCCTGACCCTGACCGAGGAACGTTGCGAGCAGCTCAGCTTGCCCCTCATGACCGGCCGTAACGGTACCTCGTTCGGCACTAATTTCACCGTATCCATTGAAGCAGCCGAGGGTGTCACGACCGGTATCTCGGCCGCGGACCGAGCGCGCACGATTCAGGTGGCGGTTGCTCGCCACGCCAAACCCGCCGATCTGGTGCAGCCCGGACATGTGTTTCCGCTGCGGGCACAGAAAGGCGGCGTATTGATGCGCGCCGGCCATACCGAGGCCGGTTGCGATCTTGCCGAGTTGGCGGGGATGACCCCGGCGGCGGTGATCTGCGAGATCCTGAAAGAAGATGGCACCATGGCTCGGCTGCCGGACCTGATTGAATTTTCGCGTGAGCACGGTATGAAAATCGGCACTATTGCCGATTTAATTCACTACCGTAGCCAGAACGAGAGCATCATTGAGCGCGTTGGCGAACGTGAGATGCAGACGCCGCATGGCAGCTTCAAAGCGATTGCATTTCGCGATGCGCCGAGTGGCGGGGCGCACCTTGCTTTAGTCCATGGCAACATCGCGCCAGAGCTAGAGACCCTGGTGCGGGTGCATCAGCCGGTGTCGATTCTTGATCTGCTCGATACCCATGCCACTACGCATTCGTGGAACATGTCGGCGGCGATGTTGGCGATACAGGCATCAGAGCGTGGCGTGATCGTGCTGCTGAACTGCGAAGAGTCGGCCGATCAGATGTTTGCGCATTTCAGTGCGCTTTCGTCTGCGCAACCAGCGCCCCTACCGCGTGGCGCACGAATGGATCTTCGAACTTACGGTATTGGCGCACAGATTCTTCGTGCGCTAGGCGTTGGCAAGATGAAGCTGTTAGCTAACCCCAGAAAAATGCCCTCGATGGCGGGCTTCAACCTCGAGGTGACTGGCTACCAAGCCGGGCCGACCGAGCACTGACCTAGGAGGCACTATGAGTGTAGGAATGTATGACCCCGATTTCGATGGTGCCGGTCTGCGCATTGGTATCGTGCAGGCGCGATTTAACGAAGATATCTGTCACGGGCTGAGAGCGGCCTGCCTGACCGAGCTGAAACACCTCGGCGTGGATGATCAGGATGTGTTGCTGGTGACCGTGCCCGGTGCGCTCGAGATTCCACTTGCTTTGCAGAAGATGGCTGAGTCCGGCCAGTTTGATGCGTTGATCGCACTGGGTGCGGTGGTTCGTGGCGAGACCTATCACTTTGAATTGGTCGCCAACGAGTCAGGTGCCGGAATCCAGCGGATTGGCTTGGATCATGGCATCCCGATCGCTAATGCTGTGCTGACTACTGAAAACGACGACCAGGCTGAGGCGCGCATGGCAGGTAAAGGCGCCGATGCAGCGCGTGTGGCCGTCGAAATGGCGAATCTGGTCGCGGCGATGGAAGAGCTGGCCGACGAGGCTGGCGACGATTGAGGCAATGAATGAGTAGCACACTCTCCCGACACGCCAACCCAAACAAGAACCGCACACCGCGCCATCGCGCGCGTGAGTTTGCGTTGCAAGGTCTATATCAATGGCTGATGAGCCAAGAAGATGCGGGTGTCATCGATGCCTACATCCGTAATGCTCATGGGTTTGAGAAGGCAGATCGTGAGCATTTTGATGCGCTACTTCACGGTACGATTCGAGATGTCACCACGCTTCGAGAAGAGATCGTCCCCTACATCGATCGTGCCATGGATCAGTTATCGCCGATTGAGCATGCGGCCCTGCTGATTGGCGCCTACGAGCTGAAACAGCATATCGAAATCCCCTACAAAGTTGTGATCAATGAAGCAGTCGAGCTGGCCAAGTCCTTTGGTGGAATCGACGGTCATAAGTATGTCAATGGCGTACTCGACAAACTCGCTTCCAAGCTGCGTGCGACCGAGGTCGCGGCAGGTCGCTAGGTTGCACCAACCGAGATGAATTTCGCGCTCGCCGAGCGGCTGCAGCAGATCGCGCCGTTTCATGTGATGGAGATGATCAAGCGTGCCGGCGAGATGGAGCAGGCCGGACGCTCGGTGATCTACATGTGCATCGGTGAGCCCGACTTTGCCCCAGCGCAGCCGGTACTCGACGCAGCACAACGCGCACTCGCTAGCGGCGCCGCCATGCGTTACACCGCAGCGCTTGGCTTGCAGCCACTTCGCGAAGCGATCTCAGCGCATTATCGCGATGCTTTCGGTGTTGATGTGCCCGCTACGCGCATCGTCATCACCGCCGGTGCTTCGGGAGCTTTACTGCTGGCGTGTGCAGCTCTGGTGGAGCGCGATGCTGAGGTGCTGATGCCGGATCCGAGTTATCCGTGTAACCGTCATTTCATTACGGCGTTTAATGGACGACCAGTGCTGATTCCTAGCGGTCCGGCGGATCGCTTCCAACTGTCTGCGGCGATGGTGGCGGCGAACTGGAATCATCAGACACGCGGCGTGCTATTGGCTTCGCCATCCAACCCCACTGGTACTTCAATGACGCGCGATCAACTCGCACAAACTATCGCCGCAGTGCGTGAGCGCGGCGGTTTCAGTTTGGTCGATGAAATCTATCAGGGTCTGACGTACGACGATCAGCCATTCACCGCGTTGAGCTTGGATGACGACGTGGTTGTCATCAACAGCTTCTCAAAGTATTTCAACATGACGGGTTGGCGCCTGGGATGGCTGGTCGTGCCTCCTGCGTTAATGCCTGAGATTGAAAAGCTCGCGCAGAATTTTTACATCTGTCCTTCCAGCATGGCGCAGCACGCGGCGCTGGCATGTTTCACGCCAGAGGCATTAGCGATCGCAGAGCAGCGACGTCAGGAAATGCGTCGCCGACGCGATTATCTGGTGCCGGCTTTGCAAGATCTTGGCTTTGATATTCCGGTGCCGCCTGACGGTGCTTTTTATGTCTACGCCGACTGCAGTCGCTTGACCGACGACGCTATGCAGTTTTGCCGGGATGTACTCGAGCACAGTGGTGTTGCACTCACGCCCGGCGTGGACTTTGGTGAAGTCGGGGCAAAGCGCTTTATCAGGGTGTCGTACGCCACTTCGATGCCGAAGCTGGAAGAAGCCATCAGCCGCTTGGCTGCCTACTTAGCGCGTGGCGCATAAAAAGAAAACGGCGCCGCTGCAAACTCGACAGCAGGCGCCGCACTACGACGTCAGTGCGACGTCAGTGGTTCAGGCAGGTTCCTAGTTTAGGCAGGTTCCTGGTCAGCGTGGGATGCCACGGGTGTTGCATCCGCCTCACGCGCTGGCTCTGCTGCTTGCGGTGTCGTGAAGGTAGGTACTCGCTTACCCGCTGCAACCTGTTGCAGTCTGGTGTACTCGGCCAATACTTTTGCCCCATAGCCGCCGTCAGTTTCCATATTTCCGGCGCCAACATACAGTTTCAGGCCACCCTGTACCGAACCCGACACCCGGATCATGTCTTTCAGAATGCGCGCGCCGACTTGAATATTAGCGACTGGGTTCAGCGCAGCCGTCGGACCACCGTGATTGTCGAATTTTTCGCGGTGCACGCGCGACATCACCTGCATCAAGCCTTGGGCACCCATGGCGCTTTCAGCAAACGGGTTGAAGCGTGATTCGATCGCCATCACCGCCAGAATTAGCAGTGGGTCGAGCTTGACGGCATCAGCTGCTTCATAGGCCGCACCCACCAGTAACTTGCTGGCAGTGCCTGCAATGCGGTAGCGCTTGGATAGCCAGAGATTAACTCGCTGTTGCTCGGTGCTCAGGCTGGCGCCTTGTTCGAGCGCAGCGACCCCGGCATATTTGGGCTGTGGCAGTTCGAGCAGCTCGGCGAAGGCTATTTCCTCGGCCGCTCTTTGCTCGAGAGAGGTCGACGCGAACGGCGACAACTCTTTGATTTCGTCCAGCAAAGAAGGACGGAAGAACACCAGCGCCAGTGCTGCCAAGGCAGCAAGACCGATCAGCGCCAGCGTGTGCCGGGCTGCGGCGAATGCACTGCGAAACTTGTCGAGGATGCCCTCGGTGCTACTAATACTATTTCGAACGAGTGGGGAGTTGCTTCCCGCACCGACCAACGCTGCGAATATGCGTCGATGATTCATCAAACCTCCTGAATATCGCGGCCCTCAAAGCGCCTGGCAAAACACAAGTGCTTCGTCCCTGTCATACGCTCTCCTCTTAGCAGTATGACAAGTCCACACTACAGTTTTGCCAGGCACTCTGAATTGAGGCCAATTGCAAGCGTGCTTCGTGCTTCAATTCACCGCGAAACAAAAACTCGTTTGTCTGTCGCACACTCATGTTGCAGTGCATCGAGCCCCCCAACAAACGCCGGTGTTGCCTTGCTTGTCGCCCGCACTATCGGCTGGCTGACCTGGCAATCTTTTTTCGAGGATGAAAGTCTGACCCGCTTGCTGAACAATCTCTACAATTGCTTGCGGGTCGATCCTCGAGTTGACATCTGGCGGTTGGCTTGCATCGCTGCCTGCCGGTCGGGAAGTCCCCGAACTCCGCCTTCTAAATTTTCGCGGATTGTAGGCAGCTGTTTATATCGAGTCAATACTGGAAACGCAATTATGTATAACCATTTGTTATGAAAATTCAGTTTCGCTGTAACAATATCCAGTAAAATCATTGAGTTGCCTTGCCTTCCGGGGTATAGCACCCCCCATTCCAAAAATATCAACAATTCATGAAATATTCCGATTTGCGGGACTTTATTGCTAAATTGAAACAATCTGGCGAGTTGTCGGAAGTATCACTGCCCGTCTCGCCAGTGCTTGAGATGACCGAGTTGTGCGATCGCACATTGCGAGCGGGTGGTCCCGCATTACTGTTTAAAAATCCGACGGGTCATAGCATCCCGGTGCTGGGTAATTTGTTCGGAACACCGAAACGGGTCGCTTTGGGTATGGGCGCTTCGGACGTTGGCGAGCTTCGGCGCATCGGTCATTTACTTTCCGCCCTAAAAGAGCCAGAGCCACCCAAAGGATTTCGTGACGTGCTCGGCTTGGGCTCGCTCGTGAAGTCGGTGTGGGATATGGCCCCACGCGAGTTGCGCTCGGCGCCTTGCCAAGAGATTGTGTGGGAGGATCATGCGTTGGCTGGCACACCAGGGCGGGGCGCTGGATTTTAGGGAGCACTGCCTGACCTATCCCGGCAAGCCCTATCCGATCGCAGTAGCCTTGGGTGCCGACCCCGCCACTATATTAGGAGCGGTGACCCCGGTGCCGGACAGCCTGTCGGAATACCAGTTCGCTGGCCTGCTGCGCGGTAGCCGGACAGAATTGGTCAAGGCGATCGGCAGCGAGTTGCGGGTGCCGGCGTCGGCCGAGATCGTGCTGGAGGGGCATATCTATCCAGACGACAGCCATCCGACCGGCTACGCCCACGCGCTGGAGGGGCCGTTTGGCGACCACACGGGTTATTACAATGAGCAGGACTGGTTCCCGGTCTTCACGGTCGACCGTATCACCATGCGGCGCGACCCGATTTACCATTCAACCTATACCGGCAAGCCACCCGACGAGCCCGCTATCTTGGGCGTGGCGCTAAACGAAGTGTTCGTGCCGCTGTTGCAGAAGCAGTTTTCTGAGATCACGGATTTTTATCTGCCCCCAGAAGGTTGCAGTTACCGCATGGCGGTGGTGCAGATGAAGAAGTCTTACCCCGGTCATGCCAAGCGCGTCATGTTTGGTGTCTGGAGCTTCTTGCGCCAGTTCATGTATACCAAGTTCATTGTGGTGGTGGATGAAGATGTCGACATCCGCGATTGGAAAGAAGTGATCTGGGCGATCACCACACGGGTCGATCCGATACGTGACACCACCATGGTCGACAACACACCCATTGATTACCTCGACTTTGCTTCGCCGGTGAGCGGTCTGGGCAGCAAGATGGGTATCGACGCTACCAATAAGTGGCCCGGCGAGACCTCGCGTGAGTGGGGCAAAACCATCGCAATGGATGATGATGTCAAGCGCAGGGTCGATACGGTGTGGGAGTCGCTCGGGATTTGAGTTAGACTCCACGGCGGCGGGCCCCTGCGCATTGTGGCGTGGTCAACCTGGTCAGGTCGGGAACGAAGCAGCCACAGCCATTTACCGCAAGTGCCGCAGACAAGGCTCGCCTCTACCCCCAAATTCGCCGCTAAAGGCTTATCTATTCTCACTCGCGGGAAGCGCGTGTTGGGTCGGGTAAAATCCTAGTCCCAACACCGTCACTCTGAGCGGACATGTCCTACCAGGTACTTGCCCGAAAATACCGTCCCAAAAACTTCGATAGCCTAGTCGGGCAGGAGCATGTGGTGCGCGCGCTTACACATGCGCTAGAGCAAAAACGCTTGCACCACGCGTATTTGTTCACCGGTACGCGCGGAGTGGGTAAAACCACGCTATCGCGCATTCTCGCCAAAGCACTGAATTGTCAGGGTACGGATGGTAGCGGCGACATCACCGCGCATCCCTGCGGCGTGTGCGAGGCCTGTGTCGCGATTGATGCGGGCCGCTTTGTCGATTACATCGAGATGGACGCTGCGTCGAATCGTGGCGTCGATGAGATGGCGCAGCTGCTTGAGCAGGCGGTATACGCACCTTCCAATGCGCGCTTCAAGGTCTACATGATCGATGAAGTCCATATGCTGAGCAATCATGCGTTCAACGCCATGCTCAAGACGCTGGAAGAGCCGCCACCGCACATCAAGTTCATTCTTGCGACGACCGATCCGCAAAAAATCCCGGTGACCGTGTTGTCGCGCTGCATGCAGTTTAATCTGAAGCAGATGCCGCCCGGTCAGATTGTCGGTCATCTGGAAAACATCCTCGGTCAAGAGGGCATCAGCTTTGATACACCGGCATTGCGGCTACTCGCACAAGGCGCGCAGGGTTCAATGCGCGATGCTTTGTCACTGACCGATCAAGCCATCGCCTATGCCGCTGGTAAAGTGAGCCTCGATGCGGTGCAAGGCATGTTGGGTGCGCTTGATCAAGCCTATTTAGTGCGGATGCTGGATGCTCTGGCAGTGCGTGACGCCAAAGCACTGCTGGATATCGCCGATGAGATGGCAGCGCGCAGTCTCTCCTGGAGCGGTGCCTTGCAGGACTTGGGCACGCTACTTAATCGCATCGCGATTGCGCAGACCGTGCCATCTGCCGTGCCAGACGATTTACCCGAGCGTGACGACATTGTTCGCCTTGCGCCCATGTTCTCACCCGAAGATGTGCAGCTGTACTATCAAATTGTGGTTCACGGTCGGAATGAGCTTGGATTAGCGCCGGACGAGTACTCGGGTTTCACCATGACGCTACTGCGTATGCTGGCATTCGCGCCCATCGACGGCGGCGGCATTGCAGTAGCAGCGCCAGCGCCATCCGCTGCGCGCTCTGCATCAGCCGCTGCCGCTTCATCAGCTGGCGCAGGTGCTACCGCTGCGTCATCTGCTGCGACTGCGCGTTCTGCCAGCGCGCCCGCAATTACAAAAACACCACTAAGCACTGCGGCTGCAAGCGCTAGCGCTGAGAAACCCGCGAGTCGCGCGATGGCAGCACTCGCCGCAGCCCGTGCCAGCAAGATATTGACACCAGCACCATCGGTGCAAGCCGCCAACGCTTTCGAGACAGCGGCGCCACCGTCAGCTGAGCCCATAAACTCAGTAAGCGCTCCGATGCCGACTGCGGCTGCGGCGACAAGCAGAGACGCAAACGTAAACGCAAACGCAGATGCAAACGCAGATGCAAACGCAAACGCAGATGCAAACATAGACGCAAGCGTACCCTCAACTTCAACCGCAAATACAAGTTCAACCGCACCCGTAACTGTAGGCGGGCTGGATTGGCCGGTACTGGTAAAACAACTTAGCGTACGTGGTGTTGCGCGCCAATTAGCGATGCAAAGTGAATTGCTATCGCATGAAGATAATGGGCAAGCAGTCAGTATCCGTATACGGGTACCGCTGGATACCTTGCTGTCAGCAGGTAGTAAAGAGAAGCTAATGACTGCGCTTTCCGAGCATCTCGGCAAGAACGTGCATTTGGATACCGAGATCGGCGCAACCACGGTGACTGCGCACGCTGTAGATGTGGCTGAAGAGGCCCAGCGCCAGCGTCAGGCCGAGCAAACAGTGCAGGAAGACCCATTCGTACAGACATTGATGCGCGAATTCGGCGCCACCATCGTGCCGGGCTCGGTACGTCCGCTGTGATGCGGGTCACTGGATCATTCTTCAACAAACGACATTCTTACTCCAGGAGCGAGAGATGATGAAAGGCCAACTGGCCGGCCTGATGAAGCAGGCGCAGGCAATGCAAGACAATATGAAGAAAATGCAGGACCAACTCGCCAGCGTCGAGGTCGAGGGCCAAGCGGGCGCGGGTATGGTCAAGGTCGTCATGACCTGCAAGAACGATGTAAAGCGCGTGACCATCGACCCATCGTTACTCGGCGATGACAAAGATATGCTGGAAGACTTGGTCGCTGCTGCATTCAACGACGCTGTGCGCAAGGCCGAGGCAACGTCGCAAGAAAAAATGGCTGGCCTGACCGCTGGCCTGCCGCTGCCGCCAGGATTCAAGCTACCGTTCTGATACTGGCATTCACCGCGACGTGAAAACACCGTCCAGCCTCGAGATGCTGACCGAGGCCTTGCGCCGCTTGCCCGGCGTGGGCCCGAAATCTGCGCAGCGCATGGCTTATCACCTGATGCAGCATGATCGTGACGGCGCCGTACAGATTGCACGCGCGATGTCACATGCGATAGAACGCCTGCGACACTGTGCAAGCTGTCACACGTTTACTGAACATGAACAGTGCGACACTTGCAGCGACAGTACCCGTGATGCGACCCTGCTCTGTGTGGTCGAAACACCGGCTGATCAGATGATGATCGAGCAAACGCTCACCTACAAAGGCTTGTACTTCGTGTTGATGGGTCATCTGTCACCACTGGATGGCATCGGCCCGAAAGATCTGCAGCTGGAAAAACTCATCTCGCGTGCCACTGATGGTGTCGTCAGCGAGGTTGTGCTCGCGACTAACTTCACTAATGAAGGCGAGGCGACTGCGCACTACATCAGCGAAACGCTGAAATCACGCGGCTTGAAAGTCTCGCGACTGGCGCGTGGTGTTCCAGTCGGTGGTGAGCTGGAATACGTCGATGCCGGCACTATCGCCCGCGCGATGCTGGACCGCCGCACCACCTGATCTAATTGCTTTCTTCGCTATGCAAGAAGATAAAAATCCCAAGGGTCCGCTGGCGGGTATCAAGGTACTTGAGTTAGGTACCTTGATTGCCGGCCCTTTCTGCGCTCGCATGCTTGGCGAGTTTGGTGCTGACGTCATCAAGATTGAATCGCCGCAAGGTGGCGACCCAATTCGCCAGTGGCGCGTGCTGAAAGATGGCAATTCGCTTTGGTGGTCGATACAAAGCCGAAATAAAAAAAGCATCACACTGAACATGAAAGATAAACGCGCGCAGGACATCGCGCGTCGTCTAGCGCTCGACGCAGACATCATCATAGAAAACTACCGCCCCGGTGTACTGGAGAAGTGGGATCTGGGCTATGAGCAGTTAAAGGCGATCAATCCAGCGCTGATCATGGTGCGACTATCTGGCTACGGCCAGACCGGGCCGATGAGAGATGCGCCAGGCTTCGGTGCGATCGGTGAGTCGATGGGCGGGATTCGCTATGTATCAGGCCACCCGGATCGTCCACCGGTGCGCATTGGTATTTCGATTGGTGATTCAATTGCCTCGCTACATGGCGCGATGGGTGCGTTGATGGCGCTGCGCCATCGTGATGTGACCGGTGGACGCTGGAATGGACAAACCGGTGAAGCCTGCAAGGCCGGGCAGGGCCAGATGGTGGATGTTGCGCTCTACGAGGCGGTGTTCAATATGATGGAGTCGCTGGTGCCCGAGTATGACCATGCCGGTGTCGTACGCGAACGTACCGGCGGTGCTTTGCCCGGTATTGTGCCTTCCAACACCTACACTACGGCGGATGGCGAGAACATTGTAATTGCCGGTAATGGTGACGCGATCTTCAAGCGACTGATGAGCGCGATCGGTCGTGAAGATATGGCGGATGACCCTCAGCTCGCCAACAATGCGGGGCGCGTTCCCCGCACGCAAGAAATTGATGAAGCGATTCAGGCTTGGTGCAGTGGTCAACGCATCGATACCGCATTAGCCGCGCTGCAGGCAGCCGATGTGCCGGTTTCTAAAATCTACTCGGTGCGCGACATGTTGCAAGACCCGCAGTTTCTTGCGCGCCAGATGTTCGAGCAGCATCTGTTCAAAGATGGCACGCCGGTCAAGCTACCGGCAGTCACGCCCAAGCTATCCGAAACCCCCGGCGGCACCCGCTGGATTGGGCCGGAGTTGGGCGAGCATACCGACGAGGTACTAGTTACGCTCGGCTACAGTGCAGAGCTTTGAACGAACTTTCTTGCTCGACTCGGATACGAAAATCCATCGTTCCGTTTTTAGTCGAGGATACAGTCGTGCACAAAACCAGTCAGCCCGGGACACGTTCCAATCCAATTCCATTGCGCGGGGATGATGAAGGCGACATTGACTTCGATCCCCCGGCACAAAGAAGTGATGCCAGCCAAGGTGTGCCATCTACCGAGCCTAAGGTCTGGTATGCCCGCTGGGGACAGGCTATCTCGGGATTGTTTTCTTCGATTGGCGATAAATTCACTGCCCTATGGCGTGGTGTGAGTAATGCAGCGGATGCAGTCGCGCGATTTTTTTCGGGTAGGGGCGCGGAGTCGAGTGTGAACGTGGCGACGATGCACATAAAAGAAACTCCGACACATTCACAACAAGAAGCTTCCGGAGCTACGCAACTGCCACAGACTCCCATCATCTACTTTCCCGTTCCTGAAAACGCTAAAAACGAAGATGTACCCGAAGAGCGAAGGGGACTGCTTGGTGCGATACCTGTAAAGCCGCCGATATCTACCGAAGACACTGAAAAGGCCGAAGTAGTAAAGCCAGCGCCAGCAGCGGTACCGCCAGGCCAGGAAAAATTCGAGGCTTATTTGGCTTCCAGAGGCGAGCCGGTAGATGTTCTGCAATACGCCTTGGATGAAGACTGTCTCCAACATGCCGACCAAGTATTTCAGCCGCTATTCACATTGCAAAGTAAGCCGGGCTATCAGCTATCCGAAAAGCAAAAAGCAATCTACGAGGCAGCAAAAGACTTAAAGTCTGCAAACGCTGACTACAAAAAGCAGATAAAAGAAGAAGAGCAAAAGAAAGCACAAGAAGCCGAGCGTGCTCGCCAAGCCGAAGAGGCTGCTAGAAAGCAGCCGGGTCAAGCTGACTTTGAAGAGTTCGTTGCAGTATTTGATCGCCACCGCGATGACAACACCCCATTCAGGATTTATGACGGCAGTAAATACCTTCATGAAGCCTGTACCCAGTATGGGCTAGCGAATTCAGAGAATTTATCTGCTGATCAGAAGTCAGCCCTTCATTTTCTAATGCGTTGGAAACAAGACCCGCAAGGATCCAAACAGCGCTTAGAGCGGGCAACTCAGTTCATCAGCTTGGATGAGGTAGAGCCACAGACTTCGAAACTAACTGAAGCATTGATGGAGCCCCTACAGATTGATTCATCATCACCAACCGACTTAGATGCATCACGTCCGCCACCACCACGACCGGCGGCGCGCTGGATTTCTCTACTGGCGACTATGAAGGCGTGGGATCCGCAGCAAATCAAAAGAATCGCTGGCGTGTTAACTATGCAGGAGGATCAGGTTCGTAAAGCGATGGATGGTCTTCGTACAATCGCGAAGCTGGCTTCGGCGAGCGGAACGCCTGCTACTCGCAATGCAGGTGGTGCTCACACGATCGAGCAAGTATTGAATTACGACGCCGAGGCCAGCAGGCAGGCTAGTGATTTACTCGAATCACTTGAGCTCGCGAGCAGGCTGGTAAAGAGATTGAACGCTGGAGACGCGCTGGTATTCGATCAGCCTGAGAAAGAGTTTTTCGATAGCCTGAAAAATGTCATTGGCAACGTCGCTGAGGCGCTAGACAAAAAGGTGAAAGAGCTCCTGCCCGTCAGGCCACCGTCTGCCGCTCAGGGAAAAATTCGTATCCCGTCACCAGTTGAATTGACCGATTCAGAAGCAACAGAAGGCTCGAAGCTATTCGAAACATACGTTGCTGGATATGCAAAGCGCAGCAATACCGTGAGCTATTCCCTACCCGAGAAATCCAATTACTTCAAACCGGAATGCCTCGCCTTCGCGAAGGCATTCACCGAGCAAGTGGAGCGTATGCAAGGTGCCGTTATGGTTGACGATAATAGACTCGCGGCGTCGTACTACTTGCTTACAGAAGCCCGTAAGCGCGGTTTGATTGCCGCCTGAAACGAACTTAGCCGAGCTGCTCGACCAAAGCGTCCAGCTTCACCGAATCTGCACAAAACAGCCGTATACCTTCGGCTAGCTTCTCGGTGGCCATGGCATCCTCGTTCAATGCCAGCCTGAACGCCTTTTCGTCGAGGCTAATTTTTTGCATGTCGGCATGCGCAGCTTGCTCACTAGAGAGTTTGCGTTCGACGACTCCTTCCGTATCGGAAAGCGACTGCAGCAGTTCAGGGCTAATCGTTAGCAGGTCGCAACCGGCGAGTTCAAGGATTTGTGAGGTATTTCTAAAGCTCGCGCCCATCACCTCGGTTGTGTAGCCGAATTTCTTATAGTAGGTGTAGATGCGCTGCACCGACTGTACGCCGGGATCATCCGCGCCGCTGTAGTCGGTACCTGAGGCTTTCTTGTACCAATCGTAGATACGGCCGACGAATGGCGAGATCAGCTGTGCGCCTGCTTCTGCGCATGCAATGGCTTGCGGTAGCGAGAACAGCAGGGTCATATTGCAGCGTATACCTTCTTGCTGCAGTACTTTCGCCGCGCAGATACCTTCCCAGGTCGAGGCAATCTTGATCAGCACACGTTCTCTCGATATGCCTGCCGCTTCGTATAAGGCAATCAGCTGCCGCGCTTTAGCGATCGTGCCATCGGTATCGAACGACAGGCGTGCATCGGTTTCGGTTGAGACTCGACCCGGAATGATGGCGAGAATTTTTAAGCCAAAGGCAATCAATAAATGATCGATGATGGTACTAGTTGATGCGCCACGATGCGCTTGCACGGTCTGTTCCAGCAGCGGACGGTACTCAGGTTTTTGAACTGCCTTCAGGATGAGTGAGGGATTGGTTGTCGCATCTTGTGGCTGAAAGGTTTGCATCGCGTGGAAGTCACCGGTATCAGCAACGACGGTGGTGTACTGCTTGAGTTGTGCGAGTTGATTCATGAGTGGCGGCAAGAGGGCGAAGAGTAACGGTTGCTTAAGGATGGTGCATTGTACCGATGAGTTCGATAGGAGCGGCTTGGTGGCTTACTTCAGGGCCTACTTCAGGGCTGAGCGCGCTCGCGTAATCAGCGCGTTGGTTGAGCTGTCATGCTGCCCTGCGGATTCTGAACCTTCAAGTTCAGCCAGGATACGTAGA
>JAPLQC010000025.1 GCA_026399895.1 Burkholderiales bacterium | reverse complement strand
ATCAATAACGAGATTGGGGGCGAGGTCAGTAATGAATCAATCCGCATATTGCAGCAGCAGCTCGCGAACGGGCAGCGCGATCAGGCGATCGAGTATATGGGCGCTAACTTGGGCCTGAGACGCGATCAGGCTTCTGCCATCGTTGACCAGACCTTTATTTTGTCGGGCTCGCCGGAGCGGGCATCAGTACAGGGTAGGGAGACGGCCGATCGTGCGATCAGAAATGCAAGTCTTGCGGCTTGGCTCGTATTCGTGGCGGTCGTACTCTCGCTTGCGCTATCGCTTGTCGGTGGTGCGCTCGGCACCATAACCGCCAAGCGCTCGGTCTGGAGCGAGGAGGGTGGTACCAGCCACGGTGGCGTGCTGGTTGAGTCCGGAGGCGTGTAAGCCAGCGCAGGAATTCCTTGAGCAGGGAGCAGCATGCTAAGATCAGGCGTCGAAATTATCTTCGCAAACTAACAATAAAAGGAGACGCCATTGAAGATTCGGAAGCTTTCGCTTGCGGTTGCGCTTGCCTACACTATCACCCCGACTGCCTTCGCACAGATATCGAACGATACGGTGAAGATCGGTTTCATTACCGATATGTCGGGTGTTTATGCTGACGTTGACGGACCCGCTGGCGCCGATGCCATAAAAATGGCAATCGCGGATTTTGGTGGCACGCTTAACGGGAAAAAAATTGAGTTGGTGACTGCAGATCACCAGAACAAAGCAGACATTGCAGCTTCGCGTGCGCGCGAATGGTTCGACCAGCAGGGTCTGGATATGCTGATTGGTGGCTCCAACTCGGCAACTAACTTGGCGATGGCGAAAGTCGCTGCCGAAAAGAAAAAACCTTTCATCTCGGTTGGTGCCGGCACCTCACGCTTGACCAATGAAGAATGCACGCCTTACACGGTCCACTATGCCTACGATACGGCATCGATGGCGCGCGGTACTGCGGCAGCGCTCACTAAAGAGGGTCACAAGGACTGGTTCTTCCTGACAGCAGACTATGTATTCGGTATGTCGCTTGAGGGTGATGCCACGCAAGTTGTGAAAGCGAATGGTGGTCGTGTCGTAGGATCGGTGCGCCACCCGCTCGCCGTTTCGGATTTTTCTTCGTTCTTATTGCAAGCACAAACCTCCAAAGCGCAGGTACTTGGTTTGGCGAATGCTGGTGGCGACACCGTCAACGCGGTGAAAGCAGCGCATGAATTCGGCATCAATAAAAAGATGAAGATCACCGGCTTGCTGACCTTCGTGAATGATGTGCATGCGATTGGTTTGGATATTGCGCAGGGCATGTATCTGACGGATGGCTGGTACTGGGATACCAACGATGAAACCCGCGCTTGGGCCAAGAAATTCATGGCTCGCAATAAGAAAGCACCCTCTATGGTGCACGCGGGAGACTACTCGGCGACGATGTTCTACTTGAATGCAGTCAAAGCCTTGGGTAGTGATGACGGCGACAAGGTGATGGCGAAACTGAAGTCCACCAAAATCAATGACATGTTTGCCAAGAACGGTGAGGTACGACCGGATGGCCGTATGGTGCATGACATGAAGCTGATGCAGGTAAAGACACCTGCCGAGTCGAAGTACCCTTGGGATTATTACAAGGTGCTGCAGGTAATTCCCCGCGACCAGGCATTCATCACCAAGGCTGAATCCAAGTGCGCTTTGTGGAAGTAACACAGACGACTTGACGTAACGACGGCGCGGCAACCGCGCCGTTTTTTTTTGCCTAGCCAACTCGTCTCAGATCTACTGAAAAGTTACTCTGAAGAAACAACGGTGCGCACCGACAAGCGCTAGGCTAGCAGTAACGCTGACGACCGTGCTTGGCATGATGGCCTCGGGTCATTGCTTCATTCCCTCTTCCGAATTTAGTTTCCCTGTGGGAACTTTGATATTTCTCGACTTCCTTGCATAATGGAAATGTTCCAGCGCACCAAAAACCGGTTATCGGCCAGTCATTTTCGGTGCTCCACGCAATGTTCGTTTTCTTATGCAAATTTTGCCCAGTCACGCAGCAAAAGCAACACGACGTACGAATCTGAAAATCGGATTCGTCTGGGCTGGCGCCTGCCTACTTCTAATGGGATTGGTCTGGCTTGCAGCCATGATCAAGATCGAGCGTGATGAGCAGCAGCTAATCACGAAGGTGCGCCTCGATACTGAGCAACGTGCGCGTAACCACGCTGAGCAATTGCTGCGCACAATCTCTCAAATTGATCAGCTGTCGATATCCATCAAGTACCAGTGGGAGCAGCATGGCGTGCCCAATGATCTTGAGGAGCAGTTCCGTCGTGGTTTGTATCGCGAGTCGATGTTTCCGGTCGCGATCGATGCTAACGGCTATGTACTTTCTGCCACACGCAACTAGTAATGGCGCAACGCTGATGATCTCTCCGCCTGCTGAAGGCAGGGGTGGATTGCAGGGTAAGCAAGTTATTCGGTTTACCCGGCGTATTGATAAGCCGGATGGTGGTTTCGGTGGTGTCGTACTCATTGCAGTGACGGTAGATTATTTGTTGTCGTTCCCGGATATCGAAAGATTACCTGAAGGTGATTTTGTATCCGCTCGATTTATCGACGGTACTGTGTTGGGAACTCGGAGCGGTGCAGGGGCGCGCACGGCCTATTACACAGCACCGGTTCGATTTGATTTTAAGAGTGGGTCGCGCGTTGATCCGGCTGATGTATTTATTGATCAGCAAGACCGTGTAGTTGGTTGGGATCCTATCGATGGGTATCCGCTTCTATTGGTCGCTGCATCGAGTCTAGAGAAGTCATTTTCTGCTTACGAGTCAACTCGTAATTCTTACCAATTGATTGCCGGTATGGTGAGCGGACTCCTGCTGTTGGTGACAGCATTCGGTGCCAGCACGCAAATTCGTAGTGCGAGAGAGCGACGTCATCAGGCGCAGGTACAGGCGACTTTCCGCTTAGCGGTGGATGCGGCGCGCGAAGCGTTTTTAATGGTTCGACCCGACCGCCGAGTAAGTGGTAGTTGGATCATCGAAGACTGTAACGAGCGTGCTGCCGAGATGCAGAACCGCTCGCGCGGCGACATCATTGGGCATGTTATCGATGAACTTTTCGAGGGGCGTGTACTTGAAGGGCTGCATGCTTATTGCAACCGGGTACTTGCCGACGGTTTCTATGAAGATGAGTTTCATGTGCCGCACGATCGGAAACATTTGCCTGGCTGGTTTCAGCGCCGCGGGGTGCGATCTGGAAACGGTATTGCAGTGACGATCAGAGATGTGTCAGATGCTCGTCAACAAGCTGAGACACTCGCAAAGATGGCGCGGACGGATGCGCTAACTAGCCTGCCGAACCGGCACTGGCTAAACCAGCATTTACTAGGCGTACTAGAGAATGCCGAAAGTACCAATACTAAGGTGGCGTTACTCTATCTTGATCTCGACAATTTCAAGCATATCAATGATGCGCTGGGTCACCGTACCGGCGATGACGTATTGGTTGCGATTGCGCGCACGCTAAGCGAGGCGATTGGCGGTCAGGACAGGCTAGCAAGAATCGGTGGTGATGAGTTCACGGTCTTGCTCGATCAGCTCGGTGATGATGCCGAGGTACAAGCCGCGCGCGTGGCGAATCGTCTGATCGAGGCAATTCAAGAAATGAGTGCAGGTAGTCCCTGGAGGGCATTTAATCTTCGTGCATCGGCTGGTATCAGCCTATATCCGGATGATGCAAGGGATGTTGAAGGTTTATTGCTGGCGGCAGATATCGCCATGTATGAAGCAAAGTCAGAGGGTAAAGCGCAGGCCCGACACTACGATGAGACTTATGCGCACCGGATTCGTGAACGTATTACGATTGAACAAGCCCTTGAGGCAGCTATTCGACGTGAAGAGTTCGTTATCTACTATCAGCCACGTACTGATGTGCGTAGCGGCGAGATGACTGGAATGGAGGCGCTGATTCGCTGGCGCCATCCTGAGCGCGGGTTACTGTCGCCGGTAGAGTTTATCGGCGTTGCAGAGCAAACTGGCTTGATTGTTCCTATCGGCGAGTATGTGGTTCGTAAAGTGTGCGCACAGATTGCGGAGTGGCGTACCGAGGGTCTGTCGGTAAAGCCAGTATCGGTGAACGTATCTGCGCTACAGCTAAAAGGTGAGGGTTTGCGACAGACCTTGGTCGCAAGTCTCCAAAAAAATAATCTGCCGACAGAACTCATCGCCTTCGAACTGACTGAATCCAGCATGCTGGATGAAGATGGCATAGCCCAATCAGAGTTGCGCAAGTTTCGCGAGATGGGTGTCGAACTCGAAATCGATGACTTTGGTACGGGCTACTCGTCGCTATCCAAGCTACAGAGCCTAGATATTGACGTACTGAAGATCGATCAATCTTTTGTGCGGCGGTTGGGCAAGGACCCTCAGGCGAATACTCTATGCGAGACCATGGTATCTATCGGCCGTAGCCTAGATATTTCCGTGGTAGCAGAAGGGGTGGAGACCACTGAGCAATTACAACTCTTGCAGGGTATGGGTGTTGATCAGATTCAGGGTTATTTGGTATCGCCGCCGCTGCCGGCATCAGCGCCTGGGTCTGTTTACTCGAACAGTGCGCGTAGCTTCTCTTCAGTGGGTGAGCGTACGATACCTTTCTCGGTAATGATCGCACTTACCAGTTCTGCAGGTGTTACATCGAAAGAAGGATTGCGGACTTGAACACCTGCTGCCGCCCATTGTGTTTCCCGAAACCCGGTTACTTCACTTGCAGCACGCTCCTCAATCGGAATCTGATCGCCCCTAGCAACGGATAGATCAATCGTTGACAAGGGGCAGGCCACATAAAAAGGGATGCCATGGCGCGCTGCTAATACAGCCACCATGTAAGTGCCGATCTTGTTCGCAACATCACCATTCGCAGCGACGCGGTCGGTGCCAACAATCACCGCATCGACCTCACCATGCGCCATCAGGTGTCCGGCCATATTGTCAGTGATCAGTGTGATCGGAATACCCTCTTGCACCATCTCCCATGCGGTCAACCGTGCGCCTTGCAGAAATGGGCGCGTTTCATCAGCAATCACACTGATGCGTTTGCCAGCAGCCACCGCAGAGCGAATAACACCGAGTGCCGTGCCATGTCCTGCTGTGGCAAGCGCGCCCGCATTGCAATGCGTGAGTACGCGCGCGCCGTCAGCGAGTAGCGCAGCGCCATGCTCACCCATTTGCTGGTTGATACGGATATCTTGTTCGTGAAGCGCCTTTGCTTCGGCAAGTAAGGCAGCTGCTAGCTGCGAGGGGCTTTCTTGCGAATGCTGTGCTCGACAGCGTTGCATGCGGTCGAGTGCCCAGAACAAGTTCACGGCTGTGGGACGGCTTTGTGCCAACACTGCAAACCCGGTATCAAGTGCGGCATCAAATGCTGCGCGCGCTTGAGACTGCAGCCGCAAGGCTTCCAATGCGACGCCATAAGCCGCAGCAACGCCAATCGCGGGCGCGCCACGCACCACCATGCTACGGAT
The DNA here is from genome assembly GCA_026399895.1 of Burkholderiales bacterium. Lineage (GTDB taxonomy): Bacteria > Pseudomonadota > Gammaproteobacteria > Burkholderiales > Burkholderiaceae_D > Pernthalerella. The sequence goes on along the minus strand of JAPLQC010000025.1, from coordinate 1,402 downwards.
ACCTTCGGCGACACCGGCTGCCGAGTCGTAGGATAAATACTCGAATACCGCTGGCAAACGCGTCTGATCCACCATCTCCAGGTGGCCATAGCCAGGTGCGTCATGCCAGCGCAGCGCGACGACTTTGTCGGTATTAAGAATATTTGACATTTTTTAGGGACTTTTAGTCGCCTTCGAATTCGCAGAGGGTAAATACCTTCAGCCCCATTTTCTCGAGCTTGGCACGTCCACCCAAATCGGGCAGGTCAACCACAAACGCACACTCCACGACAGTCCCACCCAAACCACGTACCAGCATGACGGTGGCTTGCGCTGTACCACCGGTCGCCAGCAAATCATCAATCACTAGCACCTTATCGCCTGCTTCGATTGCGTCGTCGTGCATCTCGATACGGTCATGGCCATATTCGAGGGCATATTCATGGCCCGTAGTTTTGCCGGGAAGTTTGCCTTGTTTGCGTACCGGTACGAAGCCCACGCCGAGCGCATAGGCTAAAGGTGCGCCGAACAAAAAGCCACGCGCTTCGGTACCTGCAATTTTATTGATATCGCGACCTCGGTAGTGTTCGACCAGTTGATCAATCGTGCTGCGAAATCCATCAGCATCTTTGAGCAAGGTGGTGATATCGCGAAACTGAATACCGGGTTTTGGATAATCCGGAATCGTACGAATCAAGGATTGGATATTCATGGTCTTGTTGTCTCCGTGGCATGTTTGCCATAGCTTTTGAATCGCTCGATCACAGCCTGCATTTCTTCTTCAGATAGCAGGGTAGGGTTACCGACTTGGCGTGCGATTAGATACTGCTGACATAAAGATTCCAGCTCAATTGCAATAGACATCGCTTCATCCAGATCGCGGCCAAGCGTAATCATGCCGTGATTGGCGAGCAGGCAGGCTTTTCGGTCTCGCAGCGCCTCAACGGCATGGTGCGACAAGGTGTCGGTCCCAAACAAGGCGTAGGGAGCGCAGCGCACCGAGTCACCGCCGGCGATCGCGATCATGTAATGAAACGGCGGCAGGTCTTCGCGTAGGCAAGCTAATGCAGTAGCGTGCGGTGCGTGTGTATGTACGACCGCATTGATCTCCGGACGTGCACGCAAGATATCTGCATGAAACTGCCACTCGCTCGAAGGCTTTCCGACTCCGATGACTTTGCCATCGAAGTTGAGCGTGACGATGCGTGAAGGCGTTATCTCGTCGACCGGCACACCCGAAGGTGTAATCAGAAAATGATCGTCCTCACGACAACTGACATTACCTGAGGTGCCACGATTCAGACCGGTAGTCTCAAGCTGCTTACAGGCAGCAAGGATTTGCTCCCTTAACTGTGCGCTCATGAGGTCAGCATACGGCCAGCGACTGCCGAGAGCTTATCGAGCATCACAGGATCACGTGCTT
>JAPLQC010000023.1 GCA_026399895.1 Burkholderiales bacterium | reverse complement strand
TCCCTGAAGCTTACTTCAAGTGGCCAGAGATGAGTTTGGTCATCTCGAACATCGAGACAGTCTTCTTGCCATTGAATACGGCTTTCAGCTTGTCGTCGGCGTTGATGTTGCGGCGATTAACCGCATCTTGCAGCTTGTGCTTCTTGATGTAGTCCCAAACCTTCTTGGTGACATCGGTACGCGGCAGCGGATTTGCACCAATGACGGCAGCCAGTGCGGCGGAAGGTGTCATCGGTTTCATGAAGGCTGCGTTCGGCTTGCGAGCAGTGGTCTTCTTCGCTGCTTTCTTGGCGACTGCTTTTTTGGCAGGTGCTTTTTTGGCAGGTGCTTTTTTCGCTACGGCTTTCTTTGCTACGACTTTCTTTGCTGCAGGCTTCTTGGCAGCGACTTTTTTCGCAGGCGCTTTCTTGGCAACCGTCTTCTTCACGGCTTTCTTAGCTGCTGGCTTTTTCGCAGCAGGCTTCTTCTTCGCTGCCGCTTTTTTGGCTGTAGCCATTGATGAACCTCCTTTACATTCGTGGTCAGAAATTGCGCTAATCAACGCAGCGCCAATGGTCTTAGGGTTTTGTTTCCGATGCAAGTGTTTTTTAGGGGGAATCGGATGATTTTTCCCTCTGAAGCAGAGCTAAAAATCATCTTCTGCGGCAGGATCAACACGACGTCGCGCCGCTAAGGCGGCGCGAGGAGAGGGCTGGGCGTTAGCGCATACCGGGCAGCATGCCCTTCATACCGCGCATCATTTTCATCATGCCGGCACCTTTGAACTTCTTCATCATCGACTGCATTTGGTCGAATTGGCTCAGCAAACGGTTTACTTCCTGCACCTGAACGCCGGCACCGGTGGCGATTCGTCGTTTGCGCGAGGCCTTGATCAGCTCGGGTTTGGCACGTTCTTGGGGGGTCATTGCATTGATGATGCCCTCCATACGACGCACCTGCTTCTCGGCCTGCCCCATATTGGCGCCTGCGGCAGCCTGCTGTAGTTGTGACGGCAGCTTATCCATCAGACTAGACAGCCCACCCATCTTCTTCATCTGCGAAATCTGCGCCTTGAAGTCATTCAGGTCGAACTTGCCGCCGACCTTGATTTTCTGGGCAAGATCCTGTGCAGCAGCGAGATCAACGCCTTTCTTTGCTTCCTCAACTAGTGCGAGGATGTCGCCCATGCCGAGGATGCGGTTCGCCATGCGAGATGGATCAAACGCTTCCAAGCCGTCTAGCTTCTCGGCGACCCCAGCGAATTTAATCGGTTTGCCTGTGATATGGCGTACCGAGAGTGCGGCGCCGCCGCGTGCATCGCCATCCAGCTTGGTGAGTACGATCCCTGTCAATGGCAGGGCCTCGTTGAAGGCGCGCGCCGTATTGATGGCATCTTGCCCAAGCATGGCATCGACCACGAATAGCGTTTCAATCGGCTTAACGGCTGAGTGGAGCGCGCTGATCTCGGCCATCATCATCTCGTCGATACCAAGCCGGCCCGCGGTATCAATCAACAGCACCTCATGGTGGTGTTTCTTCGCCCAGTCGACCGCAGCGAGCGCGATATCAACGGGTTTTTGTGACGCTTGCGATGGGAAAAAGTCGGCACCGACTTGTGCGGCGACGGTTTCCAGCTGCCCGATAGCAGCAGGCCGGTAGACGTCGGTCGAGACGGTCAGTACTTTTTTCTTTTTCTGTTCTTGCAGGTATTTGGCGAGCTTGCCGACAGTCGTCGTCTTACCTGCACCCTGCAGACCCGCCATCAGAATAATTGCCGGCGGCTGCGTCGCAAACGAGAGCTGTGCAGCGTCGGGTCCGAGATCAGCGCCCATCAGCTTGGCCAATTCATCGTGCACCACGCCAACCAGCGCCTGGCCCGGGGTGAGCGATCCGATCACTTCTTCGCCGAGCGCTTTTTCTTTAACGCGTGCGATGAAGTCGCGTACGGCCGGTAGCGCGACGTCCGCTTCCAACAAGGCGAGCCTGACTTCGCGCAGCATGTCAGCTGTGTTCGCTTCGGTCAGACGCGCCTCGCCGCGCATGGTCTTGACCACCTTCGACAGCCGCTGGGTGAGATTATTGAGCATGGAGATGAGTAGGGTGGGACCAATGTCGCGCCAGTAAAAGCACGTTGTTTGCAATGAGCGCCGCTGCTTGATTTTACCTTAGCGCCTTGGCAGATCACGGTATGCCTTGGTGTACACTCAGGGCATGCAAGTCTTCGTGATCCCAGCTGCGGCGCTACTGTATTTGATCTGTGCACTGTTACCGGAGCAGCGCCGACAAGCCGTGGCAATCGGCACTGTGGTTGCCTGGTGCTTGCACGGATTCGCACTGGTGCTGATTGCCATCGAGCCCAATTTCTTGCGCATGGGTTTCGCCATCATGCTCTCCGCTGCTTTGTGGCTATCGGTGGCGGCCTATTGGCTGGAGAATCGCCAGCGTGCGGTTGATGGTTTGCGTCGGCTGGTGCTGCCGAGTGCTGCGGCAGTTGCCGCCTTGCCACTCGCATTTCCCGGCACCCTGATCCCACTGGCGGACAAGACGCCCCTATTCTCTTGGCACATCGTGTTGTCGACGCTAGCCTATGGTGCACTCACGATTGCCGCGTTTCAGGCAGTACTGATGGCGATGCAGGAGTCACGGCTGCACGCGCTGACCGCACCGGCGATGCATCGTGGTTGGTTTCTTGGCGCTATTGATCGACTACCGCCCCTGCTGACCATGGAGCGTTTGCTGTTTCGCATGATTACCATCGGCTTTGTGCTGCTGACGCTCACCATGTTGTCGGGCATTTTCTTCTCCGAGCAGGTATTTGGTAAGCCATTCCGTTTCGAGCATAAGACGGTGTTCACCCTGCTGTCTTGGTTGCTGTTTGGTGCTTTGCTGACCGGCCGCCAGTGGCGAGGCTGGCGCGGCAAGACCGCTTTATCCTTTGTGCTGACTGGTTTTGCGACCCTCTTGCTCGCCTACGTCGGTAGTCGTTTCGTGATGGAAGTGGTGCTGCACCGGAGCGTGACGTGAAATATGTGCTGTGGGCGCTGCTGCTGTACTTGGGCTGGCGCTGGTACTTGAGCAAAAAATCATCGCCCGCTTCGCCATCGCAGGAAGCATCAGCGGCAACTGAGCCATCTCCCGAGGCGGGTGCTTCAACCGAAAAAATGGTGTCGTGCGCCCATTGCGGTATCCACCTGCCTTTATCCGAATCCGTTCAGGGCACAGGTGCGCTACATTTTTGTGGCGACGAGCATCGCTTACGTCATTCCGGCAGCTGAGCTTTTCGCCTCTAAGCCAACACCGTCGGTTTCTACTTGTGTGTTGCTGCCTTGCCCAAGGCGTTATTCAGCACCCGCTTGGCGAGTTGTGTTGATACTCGACTGATCTGTTGCATTCATCGCGCATGCAGGTGCGTCGATCGTCTCATTCGCTTACCCTTGCGCGTTTTCGTTTTCCGCCGAGTGCATGTTGCGCGCCTCCTTAGCATCTCCTTCTGCGATATCCCCTTTTCGCCTGATTGGCGAGGCGCCCTCTATGCGCG
>JAPLQC010000015.1 GCA_026399895.1 Burkholderiales bacterium | reverse complement strand
TCTCTCCGGCGGCCGTATCAATTTACGTGTATCGCCAGAGGTATCCGAGCTGTCGCGCGACGGTGTTGGTATCGGCAACGGCACGACACAAGCACGTGCGATCTTGCCACTGATTACGACACGCCGTGCATCAACCACGGTGCAGCTGGCGGATGGCCAAAGCTTTGCGATTGGTGGTCTGATAAAAAACAACTCAACAGCTAATATCAAAGCCTTTCCGGTACTTGGTGAGTTACCGGTACTTGGCGCACTGTTTCGTAGTACTGACTTCCAGAATGACAAAACCGAGTTGGTGTTCGTCGTCACACCGCGACTCGTGAAGCCTCTACCCCTACCTACCAAGTTACCGACCGATGGCTTGCGCGAGCCTAGCCGTAGAGAGCTTTTCATCGACGGCAAGCTTGAGGGTAATCGGGAAAATCAGCGTGAAAGTGAATCGCGAACGTCGCCCCGTGATGCCAATACCGGATTCGAATTGAAGTGAGGAACCCAATCATGACTATGCTAAATGCTCAATACAAGCGATTGTTGTTATCCGGAGTGGTCTTTTTTTCACTCACTGCATGTGTGCCCACGACACCGCAGTGGGATGCACGGTTCGGACAGTCAGTCAGACTAACTCAGCAGCAGCAGATCATCGATCCGACAGCAGGTGGTGACGCACCAGTGAATGGTATTGATGGCGCAACTGGCCGTGAAGCCATTGTGCGATATCGCAGCTCATTCAAAGAGCTGGCACCGGCAAGCTCAGCGTTCACGATTGGCGTCTCGCGCTGAATCTAGATAATCAATCTCGATATCGCCGAGGAGAAAAAATCGTGTTCCAATCGATGCGCCGACCCATACCGCATCAACGTCAGCATGGTGCGGTTGCAGTTATCTTCGCTATCGTCATTACAGCAATGATAGGTATGGCGGGGTTGGCGCTCGATCTCGGTCAGCTCTATGTCGCAAAAACAGAGTTACAGAATGCAGCTGACGCCTGTGCTCTATCAGCGGCACAGTCGCTCTCTGGCAGTGATGGCAAACAGCTTCAAATCAGTCAGGCTGCGGGTCTCACTACAGCCCAGCGTCACCGGGTATTGTTTCAATCACGCACAGTTGCCACTCAATCCGATGGCAGCATTGAGTTCGCAGCCAGCTTGGGAGGGCCCTGGTATCACAGTAGTGATCTTGCTGTCAGCAATGCGACAACACTGACCATGCGGTATGCCCGCTGCACGCTAGCTCAAAACAACATTCCCACTTGGCTGATTCAAACCTTGAATGTGCTACCGGGCGTGAATATCGGCTTGCAGAGCATGTCAGCCTCGGCAGTCGCGCGTCTTTTACCTTCGCAAGCAACCTGTGCGATGCCCGTTGCGGTTTGTAGGGCGAATCTCGGCGCTAAGGGGAGTTGGTTGGAAGGCGCAGTAAGTGCGAGTGGCTCGCTTACCGGAAGCTTCATGTGGGCAGATCTCAGTCCGCCACAAGGTGGTGCGGCTGAGTTGGCAGCGAATCTGACCGGCACAGGGCAGTGCCAGTTGCCGCCCGCAGGATCGCCGGTCGGGCAGCCAGGTAACATTGTCTCATTGGCGAATGATTACAACAGTCGTTTCGGTATTTACCAAGGAAATGTACGCTCGACTGAGGCACAACCGGATCGAACCGGTTTTGCGTATACCGATAATAGTTTTGGTGGTAACTGGAATAAATCGACCGGTAACGCTTATTCAGACTTTGTTTCTAAGCGTACGACCAATACACCCTATCAAGGCGGTAATTCGGACGTGCGCGGTAGTGTGCTCAGTGCGAGTAATCTCGCAGCGCAGGGGGGTGATCGCCGCATCATGATCGCACCGGTAGTTGACTGTGCTGCTTACCAAAGCAGCCAGACAGCACCAGTACAGCAGTGGGCGTGTGTGCTGTTGCTGCATCCCATAGTCAACAATGCAAGCGGAAATTCACAGTTGGTGGCAGGCGGTTCAAGCACTGCCGGTGGTAACGGTAACGGAAACGGAAACGGGAAAAGCAACGGCAATGGAAATGGTAATAGCGGTGGTAATACATCGGTGCCGCGCATGTACTTGGAATATTTAGGTAATACTTCAGAAGCCGGCAGCCCTTGCGCTTCAGTTGGATTGCCAGGTGGTAGTGGATCGAATGGGCCGCTCGTACCGGCACTCGTGCGATGAGTGCGATGCGCACGAGCCGGCCAATGCGCTTTCGCTCAAGTCCACGCCAACACGAACATGGCGCGGCAGCAGTGGAATTTTCCTTAGTACTGATACCTTTACTGGTTCTAGCGTTCGGCGTCGTCGAATACGGCCGTGCGATCTATCACTACGATATCGTTGCGAAGTCGGTGAGGGCAGCGTCCCGTCTGGTTGCGGCCTACGATCCATCCGACAGCACGAGTTTTTCAAATGCTGCTACGCAGGCGCGCTGCCTCGCCGTGTTTGGTAAAACAAGCTGTGAATCCGGTTCTACACCACTAGCGCCCGGCCTAAGTACGTCGCATATAAAGATTTGTACCCGTGCATCAGCGGCCCAGTGCCCGGACCTGCAGACCAGCGATTTACAGAATGTCGCTACGGGCACTGGTACCGGCACCATACAGCTGGTGGTTGTTCGTATCGAGGGCTACCAGTTTGGATTTCTTGGTTTGCCGTTTACGGGTGCTGGCCCATCGCTTCAGTTCAATACCATCAGTTCGGTGATGAGGGGGCTATGAAGGTCCAGCTCAGGCATCTATATCAGCATCGATACCAGCGTGGTGCAGCCCTGGTTGAATTCGCACTTGTGACAAGCGCGGGATTCATCGTGGTGTTGTTCGCAGTATTTGAGCTCGGCCGTTTGCTATTCATCTTCAACACAGCAAATGAAGCAACGCGATTGGGGGCGCGGCTAGCGGTGGTTTGTGATGCCCATGCGACGCTTATCACCCAGCGGATGTCCCAGCTTCTCCCGCAGCTGAATGCAAGCACTGTCAACTTGCAGTATGACCCGCCTTCATGCGCAGCAGATAGCGCCACCGCACGCACCACTTGCCGCTCAGTGACAGTATCTGTGAAACCGGGAACGATGGTTAGCACCTACATACCGCTACTAAATTTTTCAGTAGAGATTCCCCCCTTTACGACCACGCTGACAAGAGAAGCTATGGACAGCGCTAGCTGTATCTGAGGGAAAAGGAGAGTGAATGAATGCACTAATGCTCACTACTGATCTGGAGTTAAAAACCAAGTTGCAACAGCTATGTGCTGCGATGTCGCCGCCGATCACCTTAGTGCCTGATATGCCGGGCATGCTGCGGTTAGATCCAGTAGCTATTGCGGTGCCAGATCTTGTTTTCTTTGACGCGCGCGGCGAGCAGCGTGAGGTACTGGCTTCTCTTGAGCGAGTCTCCGCCCGCCATCCAGAGGCGATGATCGTGTTGCTAGTGCCAGAGCAGTCGCCAGATTTGCTGATTGCGGCGATGCGGATTGGCGTGCGTGAGGTGGTTAGCTTCCCTATCGATTTCGCGGAGCTTGAGATGGCCGTTGAACGAGTTATTCAAAAGCGGAATGAGAAAGTACGAGCAGAGGGTAAGGTGATCGCAGTAATTTCAAGCAAGGGAGGTAGCGGAACGACCTTTGTCGCCGTGAATACTGCCTATGCCTTAGCTAGTGTCGCGCACAAAAAAACCCTACTAATTGACCTCAATCTCCAATATGGTGACGCCGCGCTCTTTATTTCAGATGTCAAATCTCCTGCAACACTAACGGATTTATGTGCGCAGATACACCGCCTGGATGCGCAGCTATTGGATAGCAGCGTGATACGTGCCGCGCCTAACTTCGATCTAATTGCAGCAGCGTCGGACCCCGATCCGGAAGATAAGATCAAGCCGGATCATATTGCTGCATTATTAGCGGTTGCCAGGCGACAGTACGACTTTATCCTGCTCGACATGGGCCGACAGGTTAATGCCGTCAGCATTCGTGCACTTGATGGCAGTGACTTAATTTTCCCAGTACTCCAGCAAAGCCTGCCGTTCATACGTAGTGGGCAACGCATGCTAGATATGTTCAGCACATTGGGTTATCGCAAAGAGAGTATTCGTCAAATCCTTAACCGATATGACGAAAGCGGCGCCGTGACGCAGGCGGATATGGAGCGCGGCTTGGGCCAACGAATTGCCTTCCAGATTCCGAATAACTTTGCGATCGCAAGCGAGTCTATCAACCAGGGTGAGCCCGTATTGAAAATCGCTCGCAGCAGTGCGATTGCAAAAGGTTTTAATAACATCGTGCATGCCTTGACGAAAACCCATGAATCATCACCACATAGCCTGATCCGTCGCCTTTTCACACGCGGCACTTCGCTGACACACTAAGAAAAAATCGCCATGTACATGGAAAAATCAGTCATTCCACCCACGACATCGATGAGAGATCGTCTAGTAGCGGTGGGCTCAGTTGAAGAAATATCGGTATCGGATGAATTCAATACCGATGCATTTCGTTCGCTGAGCCAGCGACTATATAAGGTGGTTTTCGAACGTATCGATCTGGAGCGTTTGCAGAAGTTATCAGGCGATCAATTCCGGCGCGAACTCGCCCTACTCATCGAGCGCATACTCGATGATGAAAATATGCCGGTCAACCAGACGGAACGTCGACGTCTGGTACAAGACATGCAAAATGAAATGACCGGATTGGGGCCAATCGAGTCCTTGATGCTGGATCCGAGTGTCTCCGATATTTTGGTGAATTCCTATCGACAGGTTTATGTCGAGCGTAAGGGAAAGCTACAGCTAACTTCAGTGCAGTTTCATGATGATAAGCATGTTCTGCGTATCATAGAAAAAATTGTTTCGCGTGTCGGCCGCCGTATTGATGAGTCGAGCCCCATGGTAGATGCACGACTGCCAGATGGATCGCGTGTCAATGCCATCATCGCGCCCTTGGCACTGGATGGGCCGGTATTGTCAATACGCCGCTTTTCGGTGCAGCCGATGACTATGAATGATCTGGTCACGCGTCAAACACTGACACCACAGATTGCTGAAATGTTAGAAGCATTGGCGTGCGCCAAGCTAAATGTCCTTATCTCGGGTGGTACAGGTAGTGGCAAGACCACGCTACTGAATGTGATCTCAGGCTTTATCCCGTCAAGCGAGCGCATTATCACCATTGAAGATGCGGCTGAGCTTCGACTGCAACAGCCCCATGTCGTCCGGCTTGAGACGCGTCCTCCGAACATCGAAGGTAAGGGCGAAGTACCGCAGCGTGCATTAGTCCGAAATGCATTGCGTATGCGCCCAGATCGAATCATTTTGGGTGAGGTGCGCGGCGCTGAAGCGATGGATATGCTCCAAGCGATGAATACCGGGCATGAGGGATCACTGGCCACAATTCACGCCAATACGCCACGCGATGCGCTAGCACGGCTGGAGAACATGATCGGTATGGCCGGAGCTAATTTGGGGCTGCGCGCGATTCGGCAACAAATTTCGTCGGCCATCACCGTTGTCATACAACTGATGAGATTTTCGGATGGCAGCCGTAAGCTTGTCAGTCTGCAAGAGATTACTGGCATGGAAGGAGACATCATCACGACGCAAGAGATTTTCTGTTTCCGTAGAACCGGTGTTGCTAGCGACGGTAAGGTGAAAGGCTATTTCACCGCAACGGGCATTTGTCCGCAGTTCGAGCATCGATTCAAGGAGTTCGGCGTATCGGTGCCCGACTCAATTTATCAACCAACACCTGCACTTGGCTGAAGAACGGGGTTTTCTATGAATCTGCTTTTTCTAGGCTTTGCACTGTTGATCTTCGTCGCAACCGCATTTGCGGTTGAAGCACTATGGCGTTGGTGGTTCTCGACACAAAGTCAGGCAGCTCAACGCTTTAGTCAACGTATTCAAGCTATGGGTGGTACTCAAACACAAAGTGCCTACCGGGTATCACTACTGAAGCAGCGCAAACTTTCACACAGCCACGACCTTGACAATTTTTTGCAAAAAATCCCAGCGGCGCACGCACTGGACACGCAATTACAACAGGCCGGCAGCGCTATCAATGTCAGTAATTTACTGGCTTATTGTGGTGCCGGTATGGGGGTCGGTCTCTTGTTTGGCCTGGGTTTATCAGGAAGTTGGTTGACTGCTTTGGCAATAGCGATGATAGGAGCGCTGATACCGTTTGCGATGCTTAACTGGCAGCGGTCTAGACGCTTGCAGCAGATACAGCAGCAGCTGCCCGAGGTTGCTGATCTGATCGCGCGCAGTCTTCGTGCAGGCCATGCGCTGCCGGCAACGATGCAGATGGTCGCAGAAGAAATGCCCGAGCCGATTGCAGGTGAGTTTCGTCAGGTTGCTGATGAAATCAACTTTGGCCTTGGTCTACACGTGGCGATGCAGAATCTGTCACAGCGAGTACCCATCGATGATCTGCGCTTCTTGGTGGTTGCGGTACTGATACAGCGCGATACCGGTGGCAATCTAGCTGAGCTGATGCAGAACATGTCTTACCTGATTCGCGAACGGCTCAAGCTTCTGGGGCAAATCAGTGCCTTGTCGGCGGAGGGAAGGCTTTCTGGCTGGATATTGTTCTTGATGCCGATAGCAATGGCGCTTCTCTTATCCGTTGTTAATCCGGACTATCTGCTTCGACTTGTCGAGGATCCGGCTGGTCGGATTGCGCTGGGGGTCGCTGTAATACAAATGCTACTCGGTGGGCTATGGATGCGTACGATCGTTCAGCTGCGCGTGTAATGCGATAAAGCCATTTACTGATTCGGAGCATGCGATGACGATGCAAGCAATCTTATTCTTAGCGGTGGTATTCGTTTCCATCGCCAGTCTGTCTGCTGGGTTGGTTTGGTGGTTGACAACCAGTCGTCTGCGGCAGCGACTGGCTGACACCATAGCAGCAAATATCGTGGTGGAGCGATCAGCACGTTGGCGCGAGCGACTGGCCAGTGTGATTCAGCCGCTCGCAAAACTCTCGCTGCCAACAGAGGGCTGGGAAGGATCGGCGATTCGCATCGCATTTATCAACGCGGGCTGGCGCCAGCCTTCGGCACCGACAATTTTCTTTGGTATCAAGACGCTGCTGGCTTTGAGTTTTCCACTTATCGCACTGACCCTGAGTGGTGAGGGGCTGCTGGCTTCGGGTGTTAGCCGCATTCTATTTGTACTGATCAGCGCCTCAGCGGTGGGTTACTACCTACCCAATCTTTTCTTGCGCTATAAGATTGCGCATCGGCAGCGCGATCTATTCGAGTCTTTTCCAGATGCACTCGACTTATTAATCATTTGTGTCGAGTCTGGTCTGGGTCTTGATCAGGCAATCGCCAAAGTGGCTACCGAGATCGAAATTAAGAGCAAGGTGTTGGCTCAGGAATTACAACTCGTATTGATGGAGTTAAGGAGCGGATTCTCGAGAGAGACAGCACTTCGGCACCTGGCTTTACGGACTGGACTCGAGGAAATTGATCTACTCGTTGCGATGATGGTGCAAGCTGACCGCTTCGGTACCAGCATGGGTGATTCCCTGCGAGTGCATGCAGATAATTTGCGTACCAAGCGTCGGCAGCGTGCCGAAGAGGCAGCCGCCAAAATCGCAGTGAAATTGCTAATGCCACTGATCTTTATGATCTTCCCAACGCTGATGCTTGTACTGGTTGGGCCAGCGATGATACAGATTTATCGGGTTTTATTGCCGAGTTTGGGGTCAAACTGACGTAGTCAAAGGGGTAAATAATGAAAACAAGGGCCAGTATCTCGCTTTCACTTTGTGGGCCATTACTTTTCGGTTGCTCTATCTTTCCGAGCATGAGTAGTCTGTTTGATTCTACGCCCCAGTCGCAACTACGATTAGTGAAAAGCGCTCAGGGTGAATATGAGCGCGGTAGGCAATTGCATCGTGCAGGACAGTATATCGAAGCCAAACAGGCTTATATCAGCGCATTGTCACTGGACCCGACACACGCCGAGGCCAAGAATGGTATGGCTGCATTAATGGGGATTAGCGGCGATCTTGATAACGCGATTGTGCTTCTGGAGCAGTTATCCAAAGATCATCCGGCACCCCATGTGTATTCAAATCTGGCGTATGCGCTTCAGTTGCGCGGAAGAGACCTAGAGGCACGCGATGCCCTGGAGAAGGCATTGGCTATCGATCCATCCCACGAGGGTAACCGCAGCCGATTGCAGGCACTCGATCAAAAGCTGAACACGCCGAACAAAACTGAACTGGTCGTCAAGACCGATTTGTTGCCCGTTATCGTCTCATCCGACAACGCGATTGAAGTGACTGGGCCATCAACCTACGCACTGCGCTACCCGATATCAGCATCGCCATCGACATCGCGATCGCTATCATCTCAATCAGCCAAGGTATCAGAAAGCAATTCCGAAGTGAGTGTCGCGTCATCGTCTGATACGCAGTTAAATGTTTCGGCCAAGCTTATCAATGGTTCAGCGCTGTCAGTCGAGCTGGTCAATGGCAATGGTGTCAGTGGCTTGGCCAAGCAGGTGGGTTCTTCGCTTCCCGTAGACCGCTGGCGGGTTGTCAGGACAGCGAATTACAAAAACTACAGCCTTGAATTGACTCGGATTGAGTACTTGCCACACCATGCCGATGATGCGCGACGTTTTTCAAGAATGTTAGGTATTAGAACGAGTTTTCGGTCAAACACCGAGCAGAGAGGAACGCTGCGCATTATTCTCGGCCATGACTGCAAGAATATCGCGCAGCTGAAGGAGCGCTTGGCATTGGCCCTGCCTACGCCAAGCTCCTGAGTTCAGATAAGGCTCGTCAGCCGAGCGACTCCAACTGACTAGCTTTCATGCGCGATGCTAGCAATTTACCTTTACGTGCACGCTTGCCGATATGGTGGGCCAGATCAGCGCCCGATAGATTACTTTCCTGCGCTTTTCCACTTCGCTGCCCGGTACCGATCACACGCACACCTTTTTGCGTAATTGGCTCGGCTGCCAGAAGGCGTTCTTTGTCATCGAGTTCCATCAGCGTCACCCCACGACCACCGGCCGATTGGTTTTTGATGTCAGCGAGACCGAATACCAATAGCCTTCCACGCTCAGAAAGGCAAGCTATAGCACTCGCTTTGGCAGCAATGACGCGTGGCATCAGGGGCTCATCACCTTCATCCATCGTCATGAAGGATTTACCACCTTTTTGTCTCGACACCATATCGCCGGCTTTGGCAGAGAATCCATACGCTGCAGTTGACGCCAGCAAGAGCGGCGTGTTGGCAGCGCCGGCAAAGTAATGCAGCAACCGTGTGCCGGGTTCAAGTTCGACCAACGTCGTCACTGGTACACCATCGCCACGCGCACCCGGTAGTTGGGCGACTGCGACTGAGTACACCCGACCGTTTGATCCGAACGCAAGTAGGGTGTCGACCGTGCGGCACTCGAAGGCAGCGTAGAGCGCATCGCCCGACTTGAAGCTGAACTGCTGCGCGTCGTGGCCATACCCTTGGCGTGAACGTACCCAACCTTTTTGCGAGATCACGACGGTGACCGGCTCATCGATCAGCTTTTGCTCGGCCACTGCGCGCTCGGCCGCTTCGATCAAGGTGCGTCGTGCATCACCATATTGTTTTGCATCGCCTTCGATCTCTTTGACGAGCAGCTTTTTCATGGAGGCAGGCTGGTCGAGCAGATCTTGCAAGACAACGCGTTCCTTGCGTAGCTCAGCCAACTCTTGTTGAATCTTGATGGCTTCGAGTCGTGCCAGCTGACGCAAGCGGATTTCAAGAATATCTTCGGCCTGCCGATCTGATAGCTTGAAGGCTTTCATCAGCGCCGGCTTGGGCTCATCTGATTCACGAATAATCTTGATGACCTTATCGATATTCAGCAGGACAGCTTCGCGGCCTTCAAGAATATGAATGCGGTCATCTACCTTGCCCAGACGATGCTGGGTGCGGCGAGTAACGGTATCGAATCGGAAGCCTATCCATTCACGCAGAATATCGCCCAAGCCTTTTTGCCGTGGACGACCATCGGCACCGATCATCACCAGATTAATAGCCGCATTATTCTCGAGTGAGGTATGCGCGAGCAGCAGATTGCTGAACTCTTCCTGATCCTGATTTTTTGACTTTGGCTCAAACACTAAGCGCACCGGTGCTTCGCGCCCGGACTCATCGCGAACCGTATCCAGTACGCCAAGGATTGTTTGCTTGGTAGCGAGTTGCTCTGGAGTGAGACCCTTCTTGCCGAGTTTGACCTTAGGGTTGGTCAGCTCTTCAATTTCTTCCAGAATTTTTTGCGCTGATGTACCTGGCGGCAGCTCGGTGACGATCAGTTGCCACTGACCGCGTGCGAGGTCTTCAATCTTCCAGCGCGCGCGAACTTTGATACTGCCGCGACCGGCTTGATAAATCTCGCTGATCTGCGCCGGTGGCGTGATGATCTGCCCACCACCCGGAAAGTCTGGCCCGGGAATTAGCGCCATCAATGATTCATGCGACAGCTTGGGATTTTTGATGAGTGCGACTGCAGCTTCCGCTACTTCGGTCAGATTATGCGAAGGGATTTCTGTCGCTAGGCCGACGGCGATGCCTGATGCACCATTCAGCAAAACGAACGGTAGGCGCGCCGGTAGCAGCTTGGGTTCTTCGCTTGAGCCATCGTAGTTCGGTACAAAATCGACCGTACCCATGTCGATCTCATCCAGCAGTAGCTGAGAGATCGGGGTCAGCCGCGCTTCGGTGTATCGCATCGCCGCAGCGCCATCGCCATCACGCGAGCCAAAGTTGCCATGGCCATCGACTAGCGGGTAGCGCAGCGCAAAGCTTTGCGCCATACGTACCATAGCGTCGTACACCGACTGGTCACCATGTGGGTGCAGCTTACCCAATACATCGCCTACGACTGCGGCTGACTTTCTCGGCTTCGCAGTTGGGTCGAGTCGCAGTTGATCCATCGCGTACAAGATGCGACGCTGTACCGGCTTTTGTCCATCGCACACATCGGGGAGTGCGCGTCCTTTGACGACTGAGATCGCGTAATCGAGATAAGCGCGTTCGGCAAAGGTGGCGAGCGTGAGCGATTCGCCACTGTCGTCAGTCGCGGATTCGAATAGGTTGGTTTGGTCGGTCATTTTTAAGCCTTAGATATCCGCTTCCACTTCATTGCCGTGCTCTTCTAGCCACGCTCGGCGGGCCGCTGCTTCACCTTTACCCATCAACATGGTGAAGCGCTGCTCGGATGCTTTCAGATCCAGCTCACCCAAGGCCACTGGTAATAAACGGCGAGTATCAGGATTCATGGTCGTTTCCCACAACTGATCTGCGCTCATCTCGCCCAAGCCCTTGAAGCGTGCGATATTCCATGCGCCGTCTTTGACACCATCTTTGCGTAGCTTGTCCTCGACCGCTTCTAATTCGCCACTATCGAGTGCATAAATTTTCTGCGCTGGCTTCTTGCCACGCGCAGGCGCATCGACCCGATACAGCGGTGGACGGGCAATATGAATATGCCCATGCTCGATTAGTTTCGGGAAATGCTTAAAGAACAGTGTGAGTAGCAGTACCTGAATGTGCGAGCCATCAACATCTGCATCCGACAAGATACAGATCCGCCCGTAGCGCAGATTTGAGAGGTCAGGATTGTCGTTTTTACCGTGCGGATCAACACCGATAGCGACGGCGATATCGTGAATCTCGTTATTCGCAAACAAGCGATCGCGCTCAGTCTCCCAAGCATTCAGTACCTTGCCACGCAATGGCAGAATGGCTTGAAATTCTTTATCGCGCCCCATCTTGGCTGAGCCACCTGCAGAATCACCCTCGACTAAAAAAATCTCATTACGCGTGATGTCGGTCGATTCACAATCCGTCAGCTTGCCGGGTAACACGGCGACACCCGACGACTTTCGTTTCTCGACTTTCTGCGCTGACTTCAAACGGCTCTGCGCCTGACGGATCACCAGCTCGGCGAGCTTGCGTCCGTAATCAACATGCTGGTTCAACCAAAGCTCGAGCGCTCCTCGTGAATAACCAGCGACCAGTCGAACCGCATCGCGCGAGTTGAGCTTTTCTTTGATCTGGCCCTGAAACTGTGGATCAAGCACTTTTGCCGACAACACGAACGAGGTGCGCGCGAATACATCTTCCGGTAGCAACTTCACGCCCTTGGGCAGCAGCGAGTGCAATTCAACAAAGCTCTTCACTGCACCGAATAATCCCTCGCGCAGGCCGGATTCATGCGTACCACCGGCGGGCGTGGGTATCAGATTGACGTAAGACTCGCGTACTACATTGCCTTCTTCGGTCCACGCGACTACCCAAGCGGCACCTTCTCCCTCGGCAAAGCCATCCGCATCTGCGCTGGCATATTGCTCGCCTTCGAAGAAGGGAATCAACAGATTGCCGCCACCACTTTGCGAAAGCGATTCGCTCAAGTAACCGCGCAGGCCTTGCTCATACAGCCAAGACTGCGTATCGCCAGTTTTGGCGTGGGTGAGTGTGACTTTGACGCCAGGTAGAAGTACCGCCTTGGAGCGCAGCAGGCGTTGTAGCTCGCCGAGCGGAATCTGTGGTGAATCGAAATACTTGGGGTTGGGCCAAGCGGTGACCCGCGTGCCGCCTTTCTTGTCATCCTTGCCAGCGGCGCGAGATTTGAGCTTCTGTACTACATCGCCATTGGCAAATTGAAGCGTATGCACACCCTGGCCTTTGTCATCCTTGCGCCAGACGGTGATCTCCAGTTTCGAAGATAGCGCGTTCGTGACCGATACACCGACCCCGTGTAAGCCACCGGAGAACGCATACGCACCGCCAGAGCCTTTGTCGAATTTGCCACCGGCATGCAAGCGCGTGAAAACAATTTCAACTGTCGGTACCTTCTCTTCCGGGTGCAAGCCGACGGGGATGCCGCGACCATCATCCTCGACGCTGACGCTACCGTCCGTATTTAATGTGACCTCAATATGCTTACAGTAGCCGCCAAGCGCTTCGTCTGAAGCGTTATCGATGACTTCCTGGATGATGTGCAGGGGGTTCTCGGTACGGGTGTACATGCCCGGCCGTTGCTTGACCGGCTCGAGGCCTTTGAGGACGCGAATGGATGATTCGCTGTAGTCGTTTTTTTTGCTGACCATTCGATAACAGTAGTTGGATTAAGCAGAGAACTCGCCCGATACGGGCAAACCCCGGGATTGTAATGAATTATTCGCAGATTACTTTGACAGCCATTGCATCGCCCGATCCAGACCCTCCATTGTGATCGGGTACATGCGATCAGACATCAGCTGGCGGATGATCGCAATCGACTGCCGGTATTGCCATAAGCCCTCGGGCTCCGGGTTCAGCCAAGCGTGCTTGGAAAATTGTTGTGTGAAGCGCTGTATCCAGACTGCGCCGGCCTCTTCATTGTTGTACTCGACCGAGCCACCCGGCTGCACGATTTCATACGGACTCATGGTGGCATCACCGACAAATATCAGCTTGGTATCCGCAGGATACTTGCGGATCACCTCCCAGCTCGGGAAACGCTCGGCGTGCCGCCGGTGATTATGTTTCCAAAGATGGTCATAGACGCAGTTATGAAAATAGAAGAACTCCATATTCTTGAACTCAGACTTGGCGGCCGAGAACAGTTCTTCTACTTGCGCGATATGGTCGTCCATGGAGCCGCCGACATCCATCAGCATCAGTACCTTGACCTTGTTCTTGCGCTCGGGCTGCATCTTTAGATCTAGCCAGCCGGCGTTATTGGCGGTGGCGCGTATGGTGTCGTCCAGTGCCAGCTCTTCTTCCAGACCTTCGCGTGCAAACTGCCGCAGTCGTCGCAATGCGATCTTGATATTGCGGGTACCCAGCTCGCGCTCGCTGTCATAGTCCCGGAAAGCGCGCGCATCCCACACCTTGACTGCACTTCGATTGCCGCCCTCACCACCGATACGGATGCCTTCCGGATTCACACCGCCGTTGCCGAAAGGCGATGTACCACCGGTACCTATCCATTTATTGCCGCCTTCATGCCGAGCTTTTTGCTCATCGAGCAGTTGCTTTAGGCGATCCATCAGCTTGTCGTAGCCGAATTTTTCGAGTTGTGCTTTTTGCTCTGGGGTCAGCTCACGTTGCAGCCGTTTGATTAGCCAGTCGAGCGGTACATCTGGTGCTTTATCGAACAAGGTCTGCGCGCCATGGAAGTAATAGCCAAAGGCCTTATCGAATTTATCGAAGTTGGCTTCGTCTTTGACTAGCGTGGTGCGGGCAAGGTAGTAAAACTCATCAATTGAAGGATTGATCACATTCTTTTCAAGGGCTTCCAGTAGCAGCAAGAATTCCTTGATCGAGACCGGAACTCGCGCGTCCTTTAGCGTGAAAAAGAAGTCAATCAGCATGATGCTTACACTAGGCTCGGTAAGCTATCAGCGGTTGTTGCGCGACATGAATACCAGTCGCTCGAACAAATGAATATCTTGCTCGTTTTTCAGAAGCGCACCATGCAGCGGCGGCACAACATTGTCTTTACCTTTCGAGTGCAACACATCGGCCGGAATATCTTCAGCCAGTAAGAGCTTCAGCCAGTCTAGTAGTTCAGAGGTGGAAGGTTTCTTTTTTAGGCCGGGAATCTCGCGCATCTCGAAAAACGCGTGTAAAGCAGCTGCAAGTAAATCTTTCTTAATACTCGGGAAATGCACATCGACAATCTGCTGCATCGTCTCTTTATCAGGGAATTTAATGTAATGAAAAAAACATCTCCGCAAGAAAGCATCTGGCAATTCTTTTTCATTATTCGAGGTAATGATCACCAGCGGGCGGTGCTTGGCACGCACCATCTCGCGTGTCTCGTACACATAAAACTCCATGCGGTCGATCTCACGCAGCAAGTCATTCGGAAACTCGATATCCGCCTTGTCGATTTCATCAATCAATAGCACTACCGGCTGATCAGCGGTAAACGCCTGCCAGAGCACACCTTTGACGATGTAGTTGTGGATATCTTTTACCCGTTCATCACCGAGCTGCGAGTCGCGCAAGCGTGAAACCGCATCATACTCATACAGACCTTGCTGTGCCTTGGTGGTGGACTTGATATGCCACTGCAGTAGCGGCATGTTGAGCGCGGCGGCAACCTCTTCAGCCAGCATGGTCTTGCCAGTACCCGGCTCACCCTTGATGAGGAGAGGGCGCTGTAGCGTTAACGCGGCATTGACTGCCAGTTTCAGATCTTGGGTGGCGACATACTGTTCGGAGCCGTCAAAGCGCTTAGAGGTGGTCATGTGGGTGAATTCTGGAAAGGTAAGTAGTAAGACGATGATTATGTCGCCGAGTATAAACGAGCTACGCGACGAGCCTAGGTATCAGCGTGTACGGCGGCGTATGCACTCGACATAGCTTTCGCCATCCGGTGGCGTGCCATTGCGTTGAGATGTCCACAGCATCTCGCCGAGACATTCCATGATCTGGTGATGCGCCTCGTGCTCGCCCAGACGAGAAGCTAGCTGCTGGAATGCATCCCGAATGCCATTCGGCTGATCAATCGAGATTTGTTCGGCAATGGAGAGGTGCATCGACAGATGCAAAAATGGATTGGACTGTCCTTGCCCGATGTCGAAGTCGCTTGCTTCTGCTGTTTCAGGGTCGGATAGCAGGTTTTCATATTCGGGATGTTGCAACATCCAGTCACGCGCGATCGCCTCCAGTGGAGTCAATGGCGAACCGAGCTTGGTCTTGTGCCAGGTGTCGCAGAAAAATCGGCGGACTTCTTCTCGGCTTGGATTAAACATCTCGATTAGGCATCACAGTTAAGCATCACCATTGCACATCATCATTAAGCAGAACAATTAAGCATCGCCATTACACATCATCACTAAACATTATGATTAGAAATCATCATTAGGCATCACAACGCATGGGTGTCTCGGCGTTGGATGGTACTTATATCGCCTTGCTCGGCGCTGGCGTCTTTTTACGAAACTCGCATAAATCCAGGATTACGCAGTTCCAGCACTGGGGCGTGCGCGCGAGGCACGTGTAGCGACCATGCAGGATCAACCAGTGATGTGCATCCATCAAAAATTCAGGCGGCACGAATTTCATCAGCTTTTGCTCGACGATGTCGACATTCTTGCCGGGTGCAATGCCGGTGCGGTTCGAGACCCGGAAGATATGCGTATCCACAGCCATTGCTGGCACACCAAATGCAGTATTCAATACAACATTGGCAGTCTTTCGCCCGACACCAGGCAATGCCTGTAATGCCTCGCGCTCGCGCGGAACGTGTCCATCATGCTGCTCGACTAGCAAGCGGCAGGTCTCGATGACATTTTTTGCTTTGGTCTTATATAAGCCGATGGTTTGAACATAGGGAATCAGTCCATCGACACCCAGTGCATAGATAGCTGCAGGGGTATTCGCCACCGGGTAGAGCTTGCGCGTAGCTTTGTTGACTGACACATCCGTTGCTTGTGCAGACAGAATCACCGCAATCAATAATTCAAACGGGGTGGTGTACTCGAGCTCGGTGGTGGGGTGTGGGTTGGCTGCTCGCAGGCGCTCAAAAATCTGGCGGCGTTTATCTGCGTTCATGGTTTTTTCTCGGGCGGTGCTGCTTGTGCTGCTTCTTTTTGCTGACGCGAGCGCTCGATAGCCGCTTGAATGATGGCACGCTTACGTTCTTTCTCTGCGCGCTCAGCATCGGTCTGCGCATTCGATGCATCTACTTCGGCGAG
>JAPLQC010000068.1:23998-27097 GCA_026399895.1 Burkholderiales bacterium | reverse complement strand
CGACAGCAAAGCGAGGCCATTCTGGCGGCGGGTGCCAACTTGCTGGATGTTGGCGACCCCGGAGCGATCGAAGTGGTCGTCGAGCTATTAACCGAAGACGCGGCGCAGATAAAACCCGGCGCACTCGCCACATTGAGCAACTGGGGCGGGCCTGCCACGTTGCAAGCGCGTGTCCGCTTGGTGGAGCCATCTGCTTTCACCAAAGTGTCTGCACTCGGGGTTGAGGAACAGCGAGTGAATGTCGTGCTAGCCATCACTTCGCTACCTGAGGCATGGCAGACCATGGGCGACAACTACAAGGTGGATGTCACGATTCCGGTGCAGAGCGCCACCAAGGTGACGATGGTGCCGGTCGGCTGCCTATTCCCGAGAGGCAGTCGCAGTGCGTTGTTTGTACTTGATCATAGTCGCGCCCGCATTCAAGAAGTAGAACTGCTGGCGCGTAATGGGCGCGAGGCTTGGATTAAAACCACGCTTGCCGCTGGCACCAAAGTGATTGCCTATCCAGCCGCTAGCTTGAAAGATGGCGACCGCGTGAATATCATCAGCGGGAAATAGCTCAATCAGCTTTGTAGGCTAGCGACGGTGCGCATAGAACTGATGCTTGATGACTTGCACCACCACCAGATAACTTAGGACTAGCAAGGCCAGCACGCCAAAATAACTCGGGGGCAGCGGTACGAAACCAAAATAGGTACCCAGCGCGGTAAATGGCAACAAGATCGCCAGCGATACCGCCAACAATGAAGTGACCGCAAGTAATGGATGCGGGCGGCTCTTTAGCGGGTTGCCGCGGGTACGAATAATAAAGATCACCAGCACCTGCGTGCACATTGATTCAATGAACCAGCCCGTTTGGAATAGCGCCTCATTTGCTTCGAAAAGCCACAGCAGTAGCCCGAAGGTCAGGAAATCAAACAGCGAGCTGACCGGCCCGATCACCCACATGAAGCTCTTAATAAGCTGGATATCTAGTACATGTGGCCGCTTCAGCTCGTCATCATCAACGGCATCCAGCGGAATCGCGATCTCTGAAAGATCGTACAAAATATTGTTCAGTAAAATCTGCGTCGGCAGCATCGGTAAAAATGGCAGGAACACCGATGCGCCCGCCATACTGAACATATTCCCGAAGTTAGAACTACTCCCCATCATGATGTATTTCATGATGTTGCCGAAGGTACGACGCCCTTCCATCACGGCGCGGTAAAGCACATTTAAGTCGTGCTTTAACAGAATCACGTCGGCAGCCGCTTTGGCCACATTTACTGCACCATCCACAGATATACCTACATCCGCGCTGTGCAAAGCGGGCGCATCATTCACACCGTCGCCTAAATAGCCGACCACATGACCTCGCGCACGCAGGGCAGTAATGACGCGTTCTTTTTGTGCAGGGTTCAAGCGACAAAATACATTTGCCGTGCTCACTCGGGCTTGCAAACCCGCCCGATCGAGTCGCTCAATCTCGCTGCCCAGCACCACGCCTTGAATAGGTAATTCCAGCACCTGACAAATATGCTGGGTAACGCGTTCGCTATCGCCGGTCACAACCTTCACATCCACACCGGCAGCAAGCAATGCTTTAAGTGCCTGCCGTGCGCTCTCTCGCGGCGGATCGAGAAAAGCTGCAAACCCAGCTAGCACCAGTGCCGACTCATCATCGACCACGGCGTGCGGATGATCGATAGCTACCGGTTTATGCGCAATTGCCAGCACACGAAAGCCCTGTGTTTCTTGCGCCCGGTAGATATCGCGTATGCGATCACGTAGAGCCCCGTCTAACGCGCTCACCTGATCAGCTGCGACGCTATGGGTGCATAGCCGCAGGATTTCATCCGGCGCACCTTTGACCACCAATAAGCGCTGTCCCTCTTTTTCCAGCAGCACGGAAACGCGGCGACGCTCGAAATCAAATGGCACTTCGTCGATTTTCTTCCAGCCGCTGATCTCGATTTTTTTGTGCGCCAGGATGGCCTCATCCATCGGATTGCGTAGGCCGGTCTCAAACCAGCTATTCAGATAGGCAAGCTCTAAAACCCGTTCACTCTCAACACCCGTTGGATCGAGATGGGATTCCATATGTATCTTGGCTTCAGTCAGGGTGCCGGTTTTGTCGGTACACAGCACATCCATAGAACCCAATTCTTGAATCGCCTGCTGCCGCTTGATGATCACATGCTCACGCGCCATGCGTACCGAGCCGCGTGCCAAGGTCACTGACACCACCATCGGCAATAGCTCGGGGGTCAGACCCACTGCCAGTGCGAGTGCAAACAAAAAAGACGATAGCCAGGGCTTGTGCGACAGCAAATTAACCAGCAGTACAAACAGCACCATGCCGATGGTGAGGCGCAAGATCATGAGATTGAACTTGCGCGTGCCTTGATCGAAGGTACTTATTCCAATTGGTGCCGAGATATGCTCGGCGATAGACCCCATCGTGGTTGACGAGCCGGTATACACAATGCAAATTTTCGCGCTACCCGACAATACCGATGAGCCCATTAGTAGCGCATTAGTTGCCGCTTGCAGATCGCCACCCTCTTCGACGATGAGCGTCGCGCGCTTCTCTACCGGATAAGACTCACCCGTCAAGACCGCTTGGTTGACGAAACAATCATGTGCTTCGACGACTAAGCCATCGGCCGGTACCAAGTCGCCCGCTTTAAGTAGCACGATGTCGCCCGGCACAATCTCATTGACGACAATGCTTTGCTCAACACCGTCGCGTATGACACGGGCGCAAAGCGCGATGGATTGCTTGAGTTTTTCAGCCGCATTACGCGCGCGATGCTCTTGAAAAAAATCCAACGTGACGCTGGCCAGCACAATCACTGCGATGATGAAAAAATTCGT
The DNA here is from genome assembly GCA_026399895.1 of Burkholderiales bacterium. GTDB lineage: Bacteria > Pseudomonadota > Gammaproteobacteria > Burkholderiales > Burkholderiaceae_D > Pernthalerella. Next base: position 24,238 of record JAPLQC010000068.1, on the reverse strand, counting down.
CAACTCACCCAGCATGGCGGACACCATGCTGGCAAGCAGCAGGATCAGTACGAGTGGATTTCTAAAATGCGTGAGATATTGCCGCCAAAGGGGTGGCTGGCGTTGTTCGATAAAGCGATTCTCACCGTAGCGCCGCCGCATCTCGGCGGCTTGCTGGGCGCTTAAGCCCAGATCAGGGTGGGTGGGCGGCGGTGGCTGTAACCACCAAGCTGTCGTGGATGCTTCAGTAGATGCTTCAGA
>JAPLQC010000068.1:0-23920 GCA_026399895.1 Burkholderiales bacterium | reverse complement strand
AAGCATAGGAAACCGCGCATCATCATGCGCAATCACGCCAGCTTGCCTCGGACCCTAGCTAATTGCGCACCAATCTGCGCGATTCATGCGCGCGCGCAAGTTGGCGGCACCTAGCCGCCCAGCTCTACCAACAAATCCTTGGCAGCCACCACCGCGCCCGGCTTGACATGGACACGCTTGACGACACCATCGGCCTCGGCGCGAATCATGGTTTCCATTTTCATGGCCTCGATGGACACCAGCGGGTCACCCTTGGCGATTTTCTTTCCGGGCTGGACCGCAACGGTTACCACCATGCCGGGCATTGGTGCACCAATATGAAGGGCGTTGCCCTCTTCCGCTTTGGGGTGAGTGACGGCGGATACCACGCCCGCGTGCTGCACCCGAACCATACGTGGCTGACCGTTCAGTTCGAAGAACAGCTTACTGATACCTTCGTCTTCAATTTCACTACGACCCACCAGACGAATCACCAGCGTCTTGCCCTTATCGATGCTGACCGAGATTTCCTGACCATCTTTCAGGCCTTCGAAAAACACATCGGTCGGCAGTACGGAGATATCACCATGCGCACGACGGTGCTGCGCATATTCCGTGAATACCTTGGGGTACATGAGGTAAGACGCCAACTCTGGATCGCTTATTTTGCGATCAACCGCTTTTTCAGAAGTTTCGCGCACCTTGTCTAAATCAACAGGTGGCACATTCGCACCATAGCGGCCTTCTAGCGGTTTGCCGCCCTGCAGTACTTTTTTCTCGAGTGCTTTCGGAAAGCCATCTGGTGGGAAACCCAGCTCCCCCTTGAACAGTGAGATCACTGACTCAGGGAATGCAATCTCTTTGTCGGGGTCGGAGACATCGGCAGGCGTCAGATCATTCGCCACCATGAACAAGGCCATGTCACCCACGACTTTGGAGGTGGGTGTGACTTTCACGATATCGCCAAACAGTTGATTAACATCGGCATAGGCTTGCGAGACTTCGTTCCAGCGATGCTCGATGCCCATGGCGCGCGCCTGCTCACGCAGGTTGGTGTACTGACCGCCGGGCATTTCATGGCGGTAGACATCCGAGGTGCCGGAGCGGATATCTGCTTCGAACGGTGCGTAGTAGCGACGCACACCCTCCCAGTACTGTGAGATTGCGAACAAGGCATCCTTCGGCAACTGTGGGTCTTTGTCGGTATGCTCAAGCGCAGCGAGAATAGAGCCGAGGTTGGGTTGTGCGGTGAGGCCACTCATGGCGTCCATTGCAGCGTCAACCGCATTGCAACCTGCTTCAATCGCCGCCAACACACTGGCAGCAGAGATGCCGCTGGTGTCATGTGTATGGAAATGAATCGGTAAGCTGACTTCTTCTTTCAAGGCCCTGACCAGCGCACGCGCCGCGTTCGGACGGCAAACACCCGCCATATCCTTGATGCCAATGATATGCACACCGGCCTTTTCAAGCTCCTTGGCCATGGTGACGTAGTACTTCAAGCTGTACTTGCTGCGCGCTGGATCAAACGGGTCACCGGTGAAACAAATCGCACCTTCGCACAGTGCACCGGTTTCACACACTGCATCAATCGCGACGCGCATGTTCTCGACCCAGTTCAGTGAATCGAATACGCGGAATACATCCACGCCACCCGCAGCCGCCTGCTGCACGAAGTAGCGCACTACATTGTCTGCATAGTTGGTGTAGCCAACTGCATTCGATGCACGCAGCAGCATCTGAAACAGAATATTCGGCACCGCTTCGCGCAGCTGCGACAGCCTGTCCCACGGGTCTTCCTTCAAGAAGCGCATAGCGACATCAAAGGTCGCACCACCCCAGCACTCCATTGAGAACAAGCCGGGCAAGAGGCGTGCGTAGTGCGGCGCAATTGCCAGCATGTCGGCGGTACGCATACGCGTGGCAAACAAAGACTGGTGCGCATCGCGCATGGTGGTGTCGGTAAACAGCACCTGCTTCTGATCTAGCATCCAGCGCGAGAACTTGTCTGCGCCCAGTTCTTTCAGCTTGTCGCGAGAGCCCGGTTGAATCGGCAGATTGCGACCCAACTTCGGCATCGGGGCGTGTGGCAGGATGATGTCCGAGCCTTTGCGGCCTTTCATCTCCGGGTTGCCATTCACCACCACATCGCCAATAAAGCGCAGCAAGCGGGTTGCACGGTCGGCGCGCTTGGCGAACTTGAACAGCTCCGGCGTGGTGTCGATAAAGCGCGTGGTGCACTCGCCCGATAAAAACAGCGGGTGGTTGATCACGTTCTCAAGGAACTGCAAATTCGTCGAGACGCCACGAATCCGAAACTCGCGTAGTGCACGATCCATACGCGTTGCAGCCTCGCCCGCGGTGGGTGCCGAAGCGGTCACCTTCACCAGCAATGAGTCGTAATACGGCGTAATCACCGCACCGGAATACGCCGTACCGCCATCAAGACGAACACCAAAACCAGAGGCGCTGCGATACGCTGTCAGGCGGCCGTAATCTGGTGTGAAATTGTTCTCGGGGTCTTCGGTGGTGACACGGCATTGCAAGGCATGACCGTTGAGCCTGACCTCGTTTTGCAAGGGAATGCGCGCGCCGCGTTCGTCTAGCTGGCCAATCGCCAGACCCTCGGTCACACGAATTTGGGATTTGACGATGTCGACCCCTGTGACCTGCTCGGTCACAGTGTGCTCGACCTGAATGCGTGGATTCACCTCGATGAAATAAAACTTGCCACTATCGGCATCCATCAGGAATTCGACGGTACCGGCATGGGTGTAATTCACCGCGCGGCCCAGCTTCAGCGCTGATTCGCACAACTCAGCACGGGTGGTATCGTCAAGATACGGCGCGGGTGCACGCTCAACGACTTTTTGGTTGCGCCGCTGCACCGAGCAGTCGCGCTCGAACAAATGAATCAGATTGCCATGGGTGTCGCCCAGAATCTGCACCTCGACATGGCGCGCACGGCGCACCAGCTTCTCGAGATACATCTCATCATTACCGAATGCGGCAGCGGCTTCGCGCCGAGCGACTTCCAGTTGGGACGGTAACTCGGCTTCGGATTCAATCATACGCATGCCACGTCCACCGCCGCCCCAGCTCGCCTTCAACATCAAGGGGTAACCCACCTCGGCGGCCATCGCTTTCACTTGCTCGATATCGTGCGGCAGCGCCTTAGTGGCGGGTACCACCGGCACACCCGCTGCAATCGCAGCGTTACGCGCAGCGACCTTGTTGCCCAGCGTGCGCATGACTTCTGGCTGCGGCCCGATGAAAGCGATACCGTTGGCGCTACAGGCTTCGGCAAAATCCGGGTTCTCAGACAGAAAACCATAACCAGGGTGAATAGCATCCACCCCCGCCTCCAGCGCAAGCCGAATGATGTCGTCGATATCGAGATAAGCGGCAATCGGCTTCTTGCCCTCACCCACCAGATAACTTTCATCGGCTTTAAAGCGGTGCAGCGCGAAACGGTCTTCCGCCGCATAGATCGCTACCGTGCGGATACCCAGCTCGGTGGCAGCCCGCATGACGCGAATGGCGATTTCTGAACGGTTTGCAACCAGCAGTTTGTGGATTTTTTTCATGGGGTGGGCCAATCGTGAATTGCGACAGCCGCGCCGGGCCTTCTATAGCCCGCCAACAGCGTAAAACCGTGATTGTACGCAAGCTGCTGCGCCGCAATAAGATGCGATGCCCGTGCCGCATGGCCGTGACCAATACAGCGACGCTTCGCTTCTTGCGCAACCCCGGTACCTATGGAATTAGCTCGGCGGTTGAGGTCATTGAGACCCATATGTCTTGGGTATTTCTGGCCGGCGAATACGCCTTGAAGCTGAAGAAACCCTTGCGCAATGCCTATCTTGATTTCCGTAGCGTCGACGTCCGCTGCCGCGCCTGCGCCGAGGAATTACGCCTTAATCGACGGATTGCGCCGGAAATTTACCTTGGCGTCCAAACCATCTCGCTGGACGCCAATGGAAAGTTAAGGTTTGGCGCAGCCGGCGAACCGGTGGATTGCGTGGTTCGAATGCGCAGGCTGCCAGAAAGCGTAATGCTAAGCACCAAGCTAGTGCGCGGCACGGTGGACCGAAGGGTTCTGCAAGCTGTCGCGGAATGTATCGCGCAATTTCATCACCGCTTACCGCCTTTGAAACCATTGCCGCAGCAATGGCGAAAGACTGTTGGCGAGGCGATAGCTAGCAATGCATCTGCCCTACTGGCGTATCCGCAATGTCTGCCGAGTGCGGAGGTCGACCGCCTGTGCCAACAACAGCGCACTTTCTTAATTGGCCATGCCGCATGGATTGATGCGCGGATTCATCATGGTTGCATGGTCGAGGGGCATGGGGATTTACGCGCGGAGCATGTGTTCGTCAGCGATACAGTGGGCGCGATTGATTGTCTGGAGTTTTCAGCAGCACTGCGTCAGCTCGATTGCGCTGACGAGATTGGGTTTCTTGCGCTGGACTGCGAGCGACTGGCAGGCGAGGCGGTAGGCAATGCCCTGCTTCAGCACTATCAGGTGATCACGCATGACTATCCACCGCCTGCGTTGCTGCACTTTTATCAGTCAGTACGCGCAGCAATTCGTGCGCGACTGGCTATCCTGCGCTTGTCAGAGCCAAGCTACCGACCGCACCATGAGTGGGTGAATCGTGCTCGGCTATGGCTGCAACTGGCAGTAAAGCATGCAGCTGCTATGCGCTCGGATCAGCCCTGCATCAGCTCAACAATCGATCCACCTTCATGACAGCGCCTGATCGCCTCGGCGAATAATCCGGCGCAACTCACGACTTCGAGTTTGTTCGCTAAAGCGCTGCCGGGTGTGAGGCGTAATGGCACGCCATCGGTGATGAATACGCGCTCGATCATTGGGTCGCTGAGCACGCTTTCTGCATCTGCATTGAATAATCCATGCGCAGCCAGCGCCCAAACTGCTGCCGCGCCTTGTTGATGACAAGCCCTTGCAGCGCGTAACAAGGTTTGCCCGCTGCTGATCAGGTCGTCAAACAGCAAGACATGCCGACCACTGACATCACCCACCAGCAACTCACCACTCAGCACGCCGGCGCTGCGAAATTTTTCGACGAAACCCATGGTCACACTTCGGCCGAGGCTGTGCGCCAACTTTTGTCGAAACAATGCCGCTCGCTTGACGCCACCGGCGTCAGGCGACACGACTGCGACAGCTACGTCAGCTTGCCGATCACCCAACAAATCACCCAACTGAACATGGGACAGCTCACCTAGCTGATCAACTAGCTTGGCTGCAAACAGTGAAGTACAGTCCAGCGCCTCCGTATTGCAGCGAAAAGCATTTTGAAACGCGGCCGGGTTATGCACCTCCAACACCAACAATGCATCGGTGCCAACGGCTTCGAACAGTTGCGCCAGATATCGCAGCGTGACCGGATCACGCGGCTGGGTCTTGCGATCTTTACGTGCGTACGCCAGATAGGGCACTACCGCAGTCACGTCCTTGGCCGCAGCATCCTTGAGCGTCGCAATGAAGAACAGCAAGCGAGTGAGCTTGTCATTGACGCTTTGTGATGGCTCGCCATACAGCGAGTGCAGCACGAAACAGCTACGCCCTCGGACACTTTGTAAGGGTCTGGCTTTGTGCTCACCATCCTCAAACACGCGCTCCTCATGCGGCGTGAGCGCCAACCCAAGCCGCTGTGCAATAGCTTTGCCCAGCACATGACTATGCTCAAGCGCGAACAACAAGAGTGAATTTTTTGGCATGCCGCGAATCTGACGATTGACCAGTACCGTATCTTGGGCGGCACGGCATGGCTTTCTTTGACGTGTTCAATGGCGATGCCGATGGTATATGTGCGCTGCATCAAGTGCGGCTGCATTGCCCGCGCGATGCGGTGCTGGTCACCGGTGCCAAGCGTGCGATTGCGCTTCTAAAAAACGTCGAGGCCCATGCTGGCGACTCGGTAACGGTGTTGGATGTATGTGTTGACGAAAACCGCAGCGCGCTGCTTGCTTTATTAGATGCTGGTGTGCGGGTGGATTATGTTGATCATCACGCCAGCCAAGCTTTGCCGGACCACCCACTACTGCACGCAACCATCAACGCAGATCCCGCAGTTTGTACCGCCGTACTGGTAGATCAGCAACTAGGTGGTCGCTACCGACGCTGGGCCATTGTGGCGGCTTATGGCGACAATCTGCCCAACACCGCGCGTCAGCTTGCGCACACCCTTCGCCTTCCCACCCTAGAACGACATGCATTGCGTCAGCTTGGCAAGCTGCTCAACTACAACGCGTATGGCGACAGTGTTGATGAGCTGATCATTCACCCGGCTGAGTTGTACCAACGTCTGCACCGACACCCTGACCCACTGAGATTTATATCGGACGAGCCAGTACTCAAGACGCTTGCAGCAACGCTTGAAAGTGATTTGCGTCAGGCACTCTGCATATCACCAGAGCACGTATCGCCCTACGGCAGCATGACTTATCTGCCTGATGCAGCTTGGAGCAGGCGTGTATCGGGCACACTCGCCAATCACCTTGCTCGTGACGAGCCAGGTATCGCGCATGCGGTGCTGCTGCCGACGTCAGATAAAGCGTGGCGGGTCAGTGTGCGTGCGCCCATGCAATCGCCTTATGGTGCAGATCAACTCTGCAGGCGATTCCCGAGCGGTGGGGGCCGGCCCGCAGCAGCGGGTATTGATGCACTGCCGGCTACGGAGCGTTCGATCTTCATTGAGGCGTTTCGGCAAGTATTTGCTGGTCCGCGCTCGTTACCACAAGACTTACCAATCCCATCGCAGTCGATCAGACAAACCTACGCCTCATCAAGTATTGCGGCGACAGCGCCTTCGTACGAAGCACATCAAAACGCTGACGACCGCGAAGCGGATGATTAGCGCTTGCCTTTTACCCCCACTGCATGAAGGAGACAAGCATGGCCAATCTAAGTCGATTTAATCCATTTAGCGACATCACGCGCAGCACGCCTTTCGGCAAGCTCGATGAACTTTTCGATAACTTGGATAACATTCGGCCCTCACGCATGTGGGAGCCGGCACCGCGCATCAAGATGGATGTCGCCGAGGACAAACAGTCCTATACCGTGCACGCCGAGATACCCGGCGCGCGCAAAGATGACATCAAGGTGCAAGTTGAGGGACGTCAAGTCACCATCATGGCCGAGGTGAAAAAACAAAGCGAGACCCGAGAGGGTGAGCGCACGGTGCATGCAGAGCGCTACTACGGCCGCGAGTCGCGCAGCATCATGCTTGATCATGAGGTCGACGAGAAAAAATCAGTCGCTAAATATGAAAACGGCGTACTGGAGCTGAAGCTACCTATTCTCGAAGCATCGCGCGCTGCGCATCACTTGCCAATTCAATAAAACTTAGTTGGCCTGCGGCGGGCACGACCGATATCACTTGGTCGGTGCTCGCCAATCGACGGTCTGACGCCCAAGGAATGTCGTCATCCTGTCATCTTGATCGGCAATAGTAGAATGGCACCAACTCGCGCACATGAAATGTAGGTGCGCCGCCTTTGCCAAGCCACCGAACCGACGCTGGCTGCCCTGGCTATTACTGATTATTGCTGTCGGCCTGATCGGTGGTCTGAGCTGGTACGCCATCGCGCGTAAGGATCAGCACGCAGAGCGTGGCGGTACGCCGCGTGGCCGCCCACCCGTCACCGTCGGCGTCGCTGCTGCCGGCACGGAGAGTTTTCCGGTTGAATTAGATGCGCTTGGCACCATTGCGCCGGTTGCCACTGCTGTCGTTCGTGCGCAGGTTTCAGGTGTAGTGCAGCAAGTGTCATTTAGTGAAGGCCAAATCGTGCAGCGCGGTCAGTTGATTGCGCTGATCGATCCCCGACCCTTTGAAAATGCGCTGATGCAGGTCAAGGGCCAACTGCAGCGCGACGAGGCGCAACTAGAAAACGCTCGCGTCACCGAGCGCCGCTACCGTCAGCTTCAGACGCAAGACTCGATTGCACAGCAAGATGTCGATGCGCAGACAGCGCTGGTCAAACAGCTGGAAGGCACCGTCGCGATTGATCGCGCTGCAGTTCGTAGCGCACAGCTGAATCTCGACTTCGCTCGCATCACCGCGCCAATTTCAGGCCGGATTGGTCTGCGTAGCGTTGACGTCGGCAACCTGGTCGGCCCCGCTGACGCGACAGGATTGGTCACCATCACCCAAACCGCACCAATCGATGTGGTATTCGCAGTACCGCAAGATGCGGTACCCGAGTTAAAGCATGCAATCTCTGGCGGCAAAGCCCTTCCAGTCACTGCATTTGATCGCTCGCGTAGCAAGCCGCTGGCGGTTGGTCGCTTTCTTGCGCTAGACAATGTCGTCGATACCCAAACCGGTACCGTGCGCGCCAAGGCACGCTTCGATAATGCGAACGGTAGCTTGTTCCCCAACCAATTCGTGAATGTGCGTTTGAAACTGCGCACGGTCGAAGGCGCGACAGCAGTGCCCGTGTCTGCAGTACGTAATGGGGGTGATGGTCCGTTTGTGTATGTGCTGAACGCCACTGAAAAAACCGTATCACTCCGGCCCGTGAAACGCGGTTTATCGAGTCTGGATAAGACGCAAATTCTGTCGGGTGTCGAGTCGGGCGAACAAGTCATCACGGAAGGCGCTGACCGCTTGACCGATGGCGCCAAAGTACGACTGCCCGGTGAGCGCGGTAAAGGGGATAAAGGCGCAGGCGATAAAGGTGCACGTGGTGCTGACGATGCGGGTGGTAAAGGCGCTGGCGGTAAAGGTGCTGCCGGTAGTGGCGAGGAACGCCCAAGCGGTGAGAAGCGCAGCCGCAACGCGAGCGGCGGATGACCCCTTCCCGTCCGTTCATTCTGCGGCCGGTCGGGACCTCGCTGCTGATGGTCGCGATTGTGCTGGCGGGACTGATTGGTTTGCGATTTTTGCCGATCGCAGCGCTGCCGCAGGTGGATTTCCCCACCATTCAAGTACAAACCATGTATCCGGGTGCCAGCCCGGAGGTGATGAGTCAAACCGTCAGCGCGCCACTCGAGCGACAGTTCGGGCAAATGTCCGGCTTGAAGCGCATGAGCTCGGCCAGTGCTGCGGGTCTGTCAACCGTGACACTGCAATTCAATTTAGGGGTACGTCTTGATGTTGCAGAGCAGGAGGTACAAGCAGCCATTAACGCTGCAACCGCCCTGCTGCCTGCTGACCTGCCTGCGCCACCCGTCTACGCAAAAGTAAATCCGGCGGATGCGCCAGTGCTGACGCTGGCGATCACCTCCGATACTTTGCCACTGACTGAGCTGCATCAGATTGCCAATAACCGACTGGCACTGAAAATCAGCCAGGTCAGCGGCGTCGGTCTCGTCACCCTCTCCGGTGGTCACAAACCGGCGATTCGTATTCAAGCAGACATACGCGCACTGGCGGCTGCCGGTCTGGGGCTGGATAGCTTGCGCACAGCGATTACCCAAGCGAATGCCAATACCGCCAAAGGCAATATTGATAGCGCGACGCGCTTTTACTCGATCAATGCCAATGATCAGCTGAAATCCGCGCAAGACTATGCCAACCTGATCGTCGCCTGGAAAAACGGCGCACCGGTACGCTTGTCGGAAGTTGCTCGCGTGGTGCAAGCGCAAGAAAACGTGCGACTCGCCGCCTGGGCTGATTTGAAGCCAGCGATTATCTTGAATGTGCAGCGACAGCCAGGCGCGAATGTCATCCAAACGGTGGATGCGATACAGCAGCGGCTACCGGAGCTGACCGAGAGCCTGCCCGCCTCGGTGAAAGTGACCGTGCTGTCAGATCGCACCGGTACGATCCGCGCCTCTATCGAGCACGTCACCATCGAGCTATTCGTCGCAGTGGTACTCGTAGTGCTAGTGATCTTGCTGTTTCTGCGCAGCGTGCGCGCGACCATCATCGCCAGCCTTGCGGTACCGATTTCTCTGCTCGGTACTTGCGCTGCGATGTTCTTGCTTGGTTATAGCCTCAACAATCTGACGCTAATGGCGTTAACGATTGCCACTGGGTTCGTGGTGGATGATGCCATCGTCTCGCAGGAGAATATCTCGCGGTATATCGAGCGCGGCGAGACGCCGATGCAAGCAGCGCTGAAAGGCGCTGGCGAGATCGGCTTCACGATTATCTCGCTGACCGTCTCGCTGATTGCGGTGTTGATCCCACTGCTGTTCATGTCGGATGTGGTAGGTCGATTGTTCCGCGAGTTCGCGGTCACGCTGGCGATCACGATCATTATTTCTGCGCTGGTGTCGCTAACCCTGGTGCCAATGATGGCGGCACGCATGCTGCGTGCGGACGACGAAGCTGATCCGCCTGCGCTCGCGCGTTCGTTGCAAGCGGGGTTTGATCGTTTACTGAACGGCTACCGGCAGATGCTGAGTTGGGTACTTGAGCGCCAGACGCTGACCTTACTGGTTGCACTCGGTACGCTGCTGCTCACCGTGCTGCTCTATATACAAATACCCAAAGGTCTGTTTCCACAGCAGGATACCGGTCGGCTGCAAGCGAGAGTCGAGGCGCGTGAGGGTATTTCATTTGGCGCCATGGCGACACTGCAGCAAGCAGTCGCGCGTGAGCTACTGCAAGACCCAGATGTTGCCTCGCTCAGTTCGCAAGTGGGTGTCGGCAATGGCAACCCGATGCTGCATACCGGCAGCATGCTGATTAATCTGCGCACCGAACGCAGCGGTAATCAACAACAGATCATGGATCGCTTGCGTGCACGTGCATCGCAGGTGGCTGGGGCGAGCCTATATGTACAACCGCTGCAGGATCTTACGATCGACGCTGAGACCGGCCCGACGCAGTACCGTGTTGCACTAGAGGGTGCTGACAGTGCGACTGTACAGCGATGGACTGAGCTGCTGGTGCAGCAGCTGGCAAATGAACCTGCGGTGCGGCACGTTGGCTCGGACGTAGGCGTCAGCGCGGCGTCGCTCATGGTGAGCATTGATCGCGATAGTGCTTCGCGCCTTGCGGTGAGTGCGGCGGCGATTGATGACGCTCTGTATAACGCCTTTGGTCAGCGCATTGTGTCGACGATTTTTACCGAAACGAATCAGTTTCGTGTGGTGCTGGAGGCGGCACCGGGTACCGCAAACTCGGCGCAATCGCTGGCAGATATTCCAATCAAGACTGGGTCGGGCAAGGCCACGACCTTGGGTGCGATTGCGACCGTGCGTGAACAAGCATCACCATTGCAAATTACGCGCGTGGGGCAATTCCCCGCCACCACCATCGGCTTCGACACCGGACCTGGCGTTGCGCTGGAGGATGCGGTACGCGCTATTCGTCAGGCAGCACAAGAGATTGGCATGCCCGCTGCAGTCACACTCAACTTCTTGGGTGCCGCTGGCGCGTTTGATGCCGCATTAGAGAATCAGCTGTGGCTGATTTTAGCGGCAGTGATCTGCGTTTATATCGTGCTTGGCGTGCTGTACGAGAGCTATGTACACCCACTGACGATTTTATCGACCCTGCCATCGGCGGGTGTCGGTGCCTTGTTGGCATTGATGATTGCCGGCCAGGAGTTGGGGGTGATTGGCGTGATCGGCATTATTCTGCTGATTGGCATCGTCAAGAAAAACGCGATCATGATGATCGACTTCGCGATTGCCGCTGAGCGCGAACAAAATAAATCGCCACGCGAAGCGATCGAGCAAGCAGCGCTATTACGTTTTCGTCCGATTTTAATGACCACGCTAGCAGCGCTGTTTGCTGCTTTGCCCTTGATGCTGGGTTGGGGTGAAGGTGCCGAATTGCGGCACCCAATGGGATTGGCGATTTTTGGTGGTCTGGTGCTTAGCCAATTGCTGACGCTATTCACCACCCCGGTGATTTACCTCGGCTTTGATCGCCTGGGTCGCTACTGGTTTGGTACCAGCACGCGCACCGGGACGCGCACCGGAACACGCGCATGAACTTGTCGCGGCCCTTCATTGAACGGCCGCTTGGCACCACGCTGCTGACCGTCGCGATTGCATTAACCGGTGTTGCTGCGTTTTTCTTGTTGCCGGTTGCGCCGCTACCGCAGGTGGAATCGCCAAGCATTACGGTGCGCGCACAAGTCCCCGGCGGTAGCCCGGCGACACTGGCCTCGAGCGTGGCGGCACCGCTTGAGCGACGCTTGGGTGCGATTCCGGGCGTCACCGAGATGACCTCCAGCAGCGGGAATGGCTCTGCTCGTATCAATCTGCAATTCGACTTCTCGAAAAAAATCGATACTGCGGCACGCGAGGTACAAGCCGCGATCAATGCCGCGCGCGCTGATTTGCCGATCTCGCTGCGCTCAAACCCGACCTACTCCAAATCAAATTCCACCGACTCGCCAATGATTGTGTTGGCGCTGACCTCAAAAACACGCTCTACGGGTCAGATTTATGAAGCGGTATCGAATCAGATACAGCAACGCTTGATGCAAGTCGACGGTGTGGGTGATGTCGAGCTGGGTGGCGGCTCGCTGCCCGCCGTACGCATTGAGTTGCTGCCATTTGCGCTGCACCGGCAAGGCTTATCTGCCGAAGACGTGCGCGCCGCAATACAGTCAGCTACCGCGAACCGACCGAAGGGCATGATTGAAGGCGATGGTCGCTCGTTTCAGATCATCACTAATACCGGCGCAACCGCCGAACGGCTCAATGCGGACAGCTATCAACAACTGATTGTGGCCTGGCGCAATGGTGCGGCGGTACGTTTGTCGGATGTAGCCAATGTCTACACTGGCAGCGAAGACCGAAACACGCTCGGCCTGTTCAATGGCGTACCGGCTGTTGTGGTGATGGTCTACCGACAGCCCACAGCGAATGTCATCGAAACTGTAGATGCCGTACGCGCGATGTTGCCCACGCTGAAGGAAGAACTACCACCCGATATTGAGCTGAAGATTTCATCTGACAGCACGAACTCGATACGCTCATCGCTACGTGAGATCGAACTGACCTTGGTTATCTCCATCGTGCTGGTGATCTTGGTGGTGAGCGCCTTCCTGCGCAGCGCACGCGCCACCCTGATACCGGCGGTCGCTACCATCGTCTCGCTGCTCGGCACTTTCAGCGTGATGTATCTGCTGGGTTTTTCGCTCAACAATCTCTCTCTAATGGCCCTGACCATCGCCACCGGCTTCGTGGTCGATGACGCGATTGTCGTATTGGAGAATGTGACTATCTCGATCTCACTAGTGGCAGTGTTCATTCCATTGTTGTTCATGGGTGGGCAGGTGGGGCGCTTGTTCCGCGAATTCGCGCTTACCCTATCTGCGGCGGTGATGATCTCGCTGCTGATCTCGCTCACTACGACGCCGATGATGTGCGCTTGGTTGTTACGTCAACCGCGCGAAGAAAAACCACCGGGCCGACTCTCGCGTTTCTTTGCTCGTGCCTACGCTTCAATACAGCATGCCTATGCGCAGGTCTTGGATATTGCACTCGACCACCGCTGGCTGGTGCTAACGCTACTGGCTGCAGTGATCGCCTTGAACGCATGGCTGTTCATGATTGTGCCGAAGGGATTCTTCCCGCAGCAGGATGCAACCCAGATCACGGCAGGTTTGCGCGCCGATCAGAGCATTTCATTCGAAGCGATGAAAAGCAAAGTGCGGCAGATGGTCGAGATTATCCGTAAAGACCCAGCGGTGGCCACCGTGACGGGCTATACCGGCGGTAGCCGACCGGGCGGTGGTTTCATGTTCATTACACTCAAACCACGCGCCGAGCGGACCGAGAGCGGCCAAGAAGTGATCGCACGCCTGCGACCAAAGCTTTCCCGCGTAACCGGTGTATCGGCCTTCATGGTGCCTGTGCAAGACCTGCGCATCGGTGGTCGGCGCGACATGAACCAGATTCAGTACACCCTCAAGAGCGACAATCTCGACGACCTCAAGCTATGGACCGGCAAGCTGGTGGAGGCCATGAAGCGCCAACGTGGTGTGATGGATGTAGATTCAGATCTACAAGAAAATGGCGTCGAGACTTTTGTGCGGGTCGATCGCGACGCCGCTACACGGCTGGGTGTTAGCTCGCGTGACATCAACAACGCGCTGTACAACGCATTCGGTCAGCGTCAGGTAGCTACCCTGTATGGAGAGCTTAACCAGTACCGCGTGATCATGGAGCACAATCCGGCCTATACACGTAGCCCGCAAGCCTTGAATGACATTTATGTACCGGTACGCGCCAGTGCTGCCACTGCTACCAGTACGAGCGCGAATCCCGGTCTGCGTGATGTCGCCAGTGGTCAGGCGCTCTCCACCAGCGGCACGGTGATGGTGCCGCTCTCGAATGTTGCCAGCTTCGCTGAGCGATCAACCGCAGCCTCGGTAAGTCATCAGGATGCGGAGTTGGCGGGCACCGTGTCTTTTAATCTTGGGGTGGGTTTAACGCTACCGGATGCGCAGGCCGCGCTAAAGCGTGCAGTGGATTCGATTGCGATTCCGGCTAGCGTGCGCGGCAGTTTTCAGGGAACGGCGCGTGCTTATCAGGAATCACAAGGCCAACAACCCTTATTGATCTTGGCCGCCTTGGTGGTGATCTATATCGTGCTCGGCATTTTGTATGAGAGCTTGCTGCACCCGCTGACGGTGCTTTCGACGATTCCCTCTGCCGGTATCGGTGCGGTGGTAGCGCTGATGCTGTTTGGTATGGAGTTCTCGCTGATTGCGCTGATTGGTTTGTTTTTGTTGATTGGTATCGTCAAGAAAAATGCGATTCTGATTATCGATTTCGCACTACAAGCCGAACGTAGCCGTGGCCTGTCGCCGCGTGAGGCGGTACGTGAGGCTTGCCTGCATCGACTACGGCCCATTCTGATGACGACCGCCGCCGCCGCGCTCGGCGCGCTGCCGCTTGCGATAGGATTCGGTGAGGGCTCGGAATTGCGTCAACCTTTGGGGGTGGCAATCATTGGTGGTTTGGTCGCCAGCCAGTTGCTCACCCTATTAACGACGCCCGTGGTTTACTTAACGGTTGACCGCTGGCGTCACCGTAGTCCGAATGAACGCGCGCTGGGTCGTCAGACGAATGACACTCATGACACCCGCCCACTGCCTACCTGAAAAAATGAAAAAGCGGTTTCTCATCATTGTGTTGTCAGCACTGCTCGGTGCGTGCTCATTCAAACGAATTGGACCGGATTACCGCACGCCGCCAGTGCCGCTGCCCGCCCACTTTAAAGAGGCCGATGGCTGGAAAGTGGCACAACCCGCCGATGCCAGCCCGCGCGAGCCTTGGTGGAATCTGTTTCATGACCCGCTGCTGAATGAACTTGCACCGCGCGTCGCGGTATCCAATCAGAATATCGCCGCGTCTGTCGCCGCGTTTCAGCAAGCGCAAGCATTAGTGGCACAGCAACGCGCGTCGCTGTTTCCCACACTTGGCCTGACCGGTTCTGCAACTCGCACCAATGTGGCGAATGCGGTAACGCCCTTGCGTCGTGTTCGGGTGGATTTAGGCGCGGCCTGGGAGCCTGATCTATGGGGACGCCTCGGGCGTTCAGTGCAAAGTGCCGAAGCGAATGCGCAAGCCAGTGCCGGTGAGCTTGCTACCGCTACCTTGTCGGCGCAAGGTGAACTGGTAACGAATTACCTGCTGCTGCGGCAGGCGGATGCGCAACGTAAGTTGCTTGAGGCAGCCATCGCCGACTACCAACGCGTTGTCACCATCACGGAAAACCGCTACAAGGTCGGCGTGGCGCCCAAGACCGATTTATTGCAAGCGCAGACGCAGCTATCGAATGCGCAATCTGATTACACCGGTTTGCTGAGTCAGCGTGCACAACTGGAGCATGCCATTGCGGTGCTATTGGGTGAGGCACCTTCCAACTTCACTATCGCGACCAGTGATGAATGGCGCATCGCGGTACCCGAACTACCGATGGTGGTGCCTTCGCAGTTATTGGAAAGACGGCCGGATATCGCTGCTGCCGAGCGTCGTGTGGCGGCGGCTAATGAACAAATCGGGATCGCTCGTTCAGCGTATTTCCCCAGCCTTAACCTGACCGGTAGTGGGGGTGGTTTCGCAGCCACTGCGCCGGGTTTGCTGTCGAACCCAACCAGTATCTGGTCGCTCGGTGTTGTGCTCTCGCAGCCAATTTTTAACGCGGGACTGACCAAGAGCCGAGTGGCTGGTGCCCAGGCATTCTATGAACAAGAAGTGGCGCTGTATCGTCAAACTGTACTCGAGGCGTTTCAGAGTGTTGAAGATCAACTGATTGCCTCGCGCGTGCTGGCTGAACAAGAAACCTTGCTAGCCACCGCCGCCGCTGCGGCAACACAAGCGCAAGATCAGGTGCTTAATCGCTACCGCGCCGGTCAGGTGAGCTTTTTGGAAGTGGTGCTTGCTCAGACAACCGCACTGAATGCACGACGCACTTTGTTACAGGCGCAGTCCAACCGTCAGGTGGCGAGCGTGGCATTGATCAAAGCCGTGGGCGGTGGCTGGGGCACCGCTTCAAGCTCGGCCAAGGACACACAATAAGGTGCGTAAGTCCGGAGTTTTGTTCTCGCCAGCCTTTACCCGCCTCACCCTTTACCGCGGCTGCATCACCCTCGCCTATCAAATCCTGACGGTGACCGCAGGTTGGCATATCTATTCGCTCACGCACGACGTGGTAGCGCTCGGCCTGATCGGTCTGGCTGAGGTCATTCCGTATTTTCTGTTGTCCTTGTTCGCCGGGCATGCGGTGGATGTGCTGCCGAAGAAGCTGATCGCACTGATCGGTTGTAGCTGCTATGTCGCGATTTCAACGCTGATGGTGGCGATGGTCACGGATGCCGGGACAATATTGCCGCTGACGATGTGGATTTATATCGCGATGGGTCTGGCAGGCGCTGCACGCTCGCTGCTACGACCCGCTTATTCCGCAATCATGGTGCGCATTCTTGAACGCGAGCAGTTGGCGCGTGCAACTGCCATCAGCACCGTGGTGTTTCAGATTGCGCTGGTGTCGGGCCCGGTGATTGGTGGCTTGCTGATCGCTTGGCAAGATGTGCGGCTGGCTTACCTTGCCACCGGGGTGTTTGCCCTGACTGGCGTGGTCGCGATGCTTGGTTTGAAAGTGATCGAGACGCCGCCCACCGAAACATCGACCTCGGTATTCGCCAGTATTCGCGAAGGCCTGCGCTTTGTGAGTTCAACCCAGGTGATGCTGGCAGCGATGGCGCTGGATATGTTCGCGGTGCTGTTTGGTGGTGCGGTGGGCGTGCTGCCGGCGTTCATTCATCAGATTCTCAACGGTAGCCCGGAGAATCTGGGCTTGTTGCGCGCGATGCCAGCCGCCGGTTCGGTGATTGTCGGCTTGTGGCTGACGCGTCGCTCGATTGATCGTCACTCCGGAAAGTGGCTGATGCTGTCAGTTGCGGGCTTTGGTGTGTCGATTATTGGCTTTGGACTGTCGAGCTCGTTGACCATGGCAGCGATTTTTCTGTTCTTGTCAGGTCTTTTCGATGGTGTCTCGGTGGTGCTGCGTCAGACCATCCTTCAACTGGTCACACCGCAGCACATGCAAGGTCGTGTCACCGCGATTAATGGCCTCTTCATCGGCTCGTCTAACGAGATCGGGGCCCTGGAGGCCGGAATCGCGGCCAACCTGCTGGGGCTGGTACCATCTATCTTGTTCGGTGGATCGATGACCCTGCTGGTCGTCGGCTTCGCCTGGCTACTAGCGCCGCAACTACGGGCGCTGCATATGCGGGATCTGCACCGCGCGATCAGCTGAAAAGCCTTGTAAATACAGGACTTTTTGGTTCGGTTGGCGATTTCAAGCAGTTCTCACAAACCCCTTTTAAGCTGTACGTTTATACAGTATTATGGCGTCGACCCAGCACCATTCGTCGCTACAAGGAGATGTCAATATGAAAACGAATCTGGCCTATGTGAACACCGAGCCGACCATCGGCGCGCCACGCACACGCACCGACGTCACTCGGCTCTGGCGCAAGCGCGGATGGCAACCACCGAGCGAATATCGGCAGGATTTTGAGCAGTCCTGCAAGCCTGTTATCCACGCCGGCTTAGTAAAACTGCACGCTGAAAAAACATTCTGATCGAACAGCGATCAGAATTTATCCACAGCTTTTGGGGATAACTCTCCTCAAAAAGCGCGTCTGTGTACTGCAAGTTCTTGATTCTGATCAGCTTCGTTGCTCAGCTATCGGTAGAAAAAACAAATAGGCAGCGTGAGCAAAATCAGAACGTTGCGAGAAGAAAATATTGACACAGCGTCATCTTCTTTCTCTCAATTGCTTGCAAATCAAAAATAAATGACCGCTTTAGGCGTCAATCAAAATCGCACGAAAATCGTTCACATTCGTCAGTGTCGGCCCGGTGATAACTGAATCACCGAGTGCAGTGAAAAAACTGTGACCGTCATTGTTTTCCAAATACTGCAGCACCGGCATGTTTTTGCCCCACGCGCGCTCCAGCGTATTTGGATACAGCGTGGCACCCGCAATGTCTTCCATGCCATCGACACCATCAGTATCACCCATCAGCGCGTGAATACGTGCATGCCCACCCAGCGTTGCTGCAAGCGATAGCAGACATTCCACATTACGCCCACCGCGTCCTTTGCCACGCACCGTCACTGTAGTCTCACCACCCGACAACAATACACAAGGTGCTTTAAATGGTTGCGCACGCTCCGCAACTTGCAGGGCCATCGCCGCCAATACCTTGCCCACATCACGCGCTTCACCTTCAATCGCATCACCCAAGATGTGCGCGCGATAACCCGCTTGCTCTGCGACACGCGCTGCGGCTTCGAGTGCCATTTGCGGTGTTGCGATCATTTTGACTTCATTACGCGCTAATCGCGCATCACCCGGCTTGATAGATTCACCGCGGCCGCTCGTCAGTACTTCCCGCACCTCGGGGGGTAAATCAATTCGATACCGATCCACAATCGCCAGTGCATCAGCGCAGGTGGTCGGATCCGGCACCGTTGGGCCGGAGGCGATATCCACCATATGGTCGCCCGGCACATCAGACATCAACAGCGTGATCACACGCGCGGGATGACAGGCTGCTGCCAGTCGGCCGCCTTTAATTGCGGAGAGGTGACGACGCACGCAGTTCATCTCGCTGATGTTGGCGCCACAGGCCAGCAAGGCGCGATTGACTTCTTGCTTGTGTTCCAGCGTCAGACCCTCGATGGGCAGTGGCATTAGCGCCGAGCCGCCTCCCGAGATCAGACACAGTACGATGTCATCCTCGCGCAAATCACTGACGAACGACATCATGCGGCGCGCCGCGTTCAACCCCGCCTCATCCGGCACCGGATGCGCTGCCTCGACAATCTCGATTCGCTCGCACGGCACGCCATAGCCGTAGCGTGTGATGACAAAGCCAGACAAGGGGCCCTGCCAAGCCTGCTCGACCGCTTGCGCCATAGCTGCCGAAGCTTTGCCAGCGCCGATCACGAACAAGCGGCCTTTACCGAGCATCTCCGGGGTCGGCAGGTAAGGTGGCACGCAGAGTGCCGGCTGTGCGGACGCTACCGCCGCATCAAACATACTTCTTAGCAGCGTGGCTGCAGCGCTCATGGTGTCTCCGTCAAATCAAAATTCGCCATATGTTCCAAGGCTTTTACCATCGCTGAGTGATCCCAGGCTTTACCGCCCTGAGCCACGCAAGATGAAAACAACTGCTGTGCGCTCGCAGTGTGCGGCAATGACATACCGAGTTCGCGCGCGGCACTAAGCGCCAAATTCAAATCTTTTTGGTGCAGCTCGATACGGAAGCCAGGATCAAACGTGCGCTTGATCATGCGTTCGCCGTGCACTTCCAGAATGCGCCCATCAGCGCCTCGCGTACTTTAGCGGGGTCCGCGCCATTACGCGCCGCAAACAAAAGCGCCTCGGCTACTGCTTCAATATTCAGCGCAACGATAATCTGATTCGCGACCTTCGCCGTTTGACCATCACCATTGCCACCCACCAGCGTGATGTTCTTGCCCATTAGTTCGAACAAGGGCTTGACCTTCTCGAAAGTCGCTGCGTTTCCGCCCACCATAATCGTTAGCGCTGCATTCTTGGCGCCGACTTGGCCACCGGATACGGGTGCATCGAGATATTCACAGCCAAGCGCGTTAATCTTTTGCGCAAATGCCTTGGTCGCGATCGGCGAGATTGAGCTCATGTCGACCACGATCTTGCCTTTGGTGAGCGAAGTGGCAACCCCATGCTCGCCGAATAAAACTTTTTCGACATCCGGCGTGTCCGGCAACATCGTGAAGATGATGTCGGCTTTCTGCGCCACTTCAGCCGCGTTGGCACAGGTCTGCGCACCATCCTTTAACAACTCGTCAGCGGTCTGACTGCGGGTGTGGGTATACAGCGTGTTACCTGCCTTGAGCAGGTGATGCGCCATGGGCGCGCCCATAATGCCCAGGCCGATGAATCCGAGTTTCATGCAAAGTCTCCAGCAGTCGTTTTTGTGTTTACTTCAGCTTCGCTATTCACATCTTCACCAGCGCCTGCATCCAGCCCAAACCCTCCTCGGTAGTGCGTGCGGGTTTGTACTCCGCACCAATCACACCCTGGTAGCCGATTTGGTCAATCAAAGCGAACAAAAAGGGAAAGTTAATCTCACCCGTACCTGGCTCGTGCCGCCCCGGATTATCGGCGATTTGGATATGACCGATGCGGGAGAGATTATGTTGCAGGGTGCCAGCGAGTTCACCCTCCATACGCTGGGCGTGATAGACGTCGTACTGTAGCAGCACTCGGTGATCACCCAGCTCTTCAATCACCGACAGCGCCTTGGCGGTACTGTCGAGGAAAAAGCCCGGAATATCAAACCGATTAATCGGCTCGATCAGCAGTTGAATATCATGGCGCGCCAATGCGGTCGACGCATGACGAAGATTTTCAATCAGTGTTTGACGCGCCTTCTGCTCGCTAACGCCATCGGGTAACTTCCCTGCCAGGCAATTGATTTTTTTTACGCCCAAGGTCGTGGCATAGCTGATCGCTTGCACCACACCCGCACGAAATTCATCGACGCGCGCAGGGTCACAGGCAATCCCACGATCACCCGCAGCCCAGTCACCGGCAGGGAGGTTATGCAGCACCATCGTCAAGCCGAGGTCGTCGAGCAATGTCTTGATCTGCTCGGCAGGTAGCTCATACGGAAACTGGCACTCGACCAATGTAAATCCCGCCTGCGCCGCGCGCTGGAAACGCTCTGCGAATGGGACTTCGGTGAAGAGCATCGACAAATTGGCGGCGAATTTGGGCAAGGCTAGGCTCCTGATTGTCTTGCTGCGATTGTCTTGCTGTGATTTTCAGGCATCGTCTCGTATGCCGAAGTTGCAGGTTGACGTGGCCGCGCAGTTTACACCCCCGGCTCCAAGCGTTTCAGGAGCGCCGTCGGGCTGGTTCATGCGTATATACAGCCATTAGGATTCATCCTCGCCAGCCTTGACGGTAACCGTAAACGAGCATAGGATTTAATCCTACTGACCCGCGAGACCGCCATGCGATCAACCCAACAGCTCAGCATCACCCTGCCCATCGATATGGCAAACATTCTCAAGGAAAAGGTCGCTGCAGGTACCTATGCCAGCGAAAGCGAGGTGATTCGCGATGGCATTCGGGCCCTTCTCGCGCGCGACCGTGCTATCGAGGCTTGGTTAGCGCAAAGTGTCGCCACTACCCATGACGCTACGCTTGCAAACCCAGCGCGTAGCCTAACCCCCACCACGATTCGCGAGCGACTCGCCGCCGAGCACAATAAGATAATCAAAGACGAACAGTGAGTAAGACGTATCGCGTCTTGTTTTCACCGGAGAGCGAGGCCCAGCTCGCCGCACTTTATCGTTACATCGCAGCCGCAGGCTCTCCACAAACTGCTCTCGATTACACCGAAGCGATCGTCGTCACCTGCGAAAGCTTGGCCAACTTTCCCGAGCGAGGCGTGCGACGCGACGATGTACGACCAGGACTACGCACCACACATCACCGTGGCCAAGTAGTCATCGCCTATGCCATCATCGACGACGACGTTCACATTCTCGGCATCTATTACGGCGGGCAGGATTATGAATCGTTGATTCGAGGATGATGCCGCGTGTATTCACGCCGACGAAGTTTTTCCAACAAAATCAATCAACGCTTCTGCGACTTGCGCTGGCGCCTCGCGCTGCGGGAAATGCCCCACCCCGTCCAAGACCACGCGCTGGTAGCGACCAGAGAAGAAAGCCTCTTTACCCTCTGATGTCGCTACCGGGTTCACCGCATCCGCCGCACCGTGAATCACCAGCATGGGCGTTGACATTACGGGCAAGGGCTTTAACTTGGCGATGTCGGCTGCATAGAACGGATCACCCGCGGCATGACCCCAGCGATGTCGATAAGAATGTAGCGTGACATCGATCCAATCCGGGTTATCGAAAGCAGCCGCCGTCGCATCGAATTCAGCCTGATCGAACCAACCGGGTGGCGACCAGGTATCCCACATGATGCGCGCGAAACCGCGCGGATCAGCGCGAACAGTTTTCTCGCCCAAGGGTGTCGCCATGAACCAGTGATACCAATAGGAACGAGCTTGTTCGAACGGCAAAGCTTGCGTCGGGTCATTGGTGCCATAACCCACCGACAGCATCGCCAGATGCGACGCCAAGCCGGGTTCCAAGCCAGCAGCATTCGCCACCGCGCGCGCGCCCCAATCATGGCCGACTAACATCGGGCTTTGCAGACCAAGTGCCTCGACGAAATCAATCAGATCACGACCAAGCGCGACCAATTCACCACTGCGCGGCGTTGACGCATCCCTAAAGCGTGTTCCACCATAGCCTCTTAATGAAGGCGCCAGCACCCGATAGCCGGCGTTGGCGAGCAACTGCGCCACCGGGCTCCATGTGCGCGCCGCATCGGGCCAACCATGCACCAGCACCACCGACCGCGCAGCATCGGGCTGCCACTCGAGGTATTCGATGGATAGACGATCGCTATCGATGAATTTTTTTTCAGGGGTATGCATAGAACTTTTAAGTCGTACCAAAAACCGGGATTTTGGCAGATAACACGCGCTAAAGCCGCGTGTTTGGCCTTTGCGCATAGGTCAGTCCGGCGGCAACGCAAACGACTGGATCGTACAATGAGGGCTTCAATGACATACGCAGCGCGCACAACCGCATCATGACCGATATCGCCCCCACCGCTTCCGCCAACCTCGGTGGTCTGATCGCGTTCCTGATCAGTGATGTCATCACCGAAGGGGAAGCCGATGCCATCGTCGAGGCTAGCGAGCGATTTGGCTACCGCGATGAAGCACCGGGTATCCAGACCCCGCCCGGCATGCGCATGAACAAAGCGGTGCACTGGGTCGCGGATGAGCAGACCCTGGGACCGATATTTGAGCGTATCGCGCACCTGCTCCCGCATGACATGGATGGTGCGCAGCTGTATCCCGCGCTATCGCGTCGGATCAATATGTATCGCTATGACGCCGAAGATGTATTCAATCCGCATACCGATGGCGACTGGCCCGCTTATGGGCTGACGCCTGACCGCCGACAGATGCAAGAATGGGCCGGCCTACGTTCCTGCTTCTCAATGCTGCTGTACCTGAATGGTCCGGAAGATGGTGTACAGGGTGGTAGCACCCGCTTATTCAGGCCGGATCGCGGCCATGTGGATGTCATGCCGAAAAAAGGCTCGGCACTTTTCTTTCGCCATGGCTTCGGACCACGCAGTGTGCTGCACGAGGGCAGCCGTGTGTTTGGTGAGGTATCGAAATACGTCGCACGAATTAATGTGATGTACCACTTTGGCTAATAAAAAGCCCGCCGGAGTGTCGGCGGGCTTTAGGCAGGCATTAGTTAGGATTTAGTCAGACTTTCATCACCGGCCGCCCGACCCACCGGTGGGGTAGAGCAACTGAATCTACCTACCGAATCTACCTACTGAATCTACCAAACGGGCTTCTCAACCCTACCGGTAG
>JAPLQC010000081.1 GCA_026399895.1 Burkholderiales bacterium | reverse complement strand
AATCGCTCCACATACGCGTTCTGCTGCGGATTGCCGGGCTGGATATATTCAAGCCGGATGCCACGCCTGCTGGCCCAGTTTTGCAAAGCCGCACTGATGTACTCAGGGCCATTGTCACAACGAATCACACCAGGGCATCCACGCCAGGCGATGATCTGCTCCAAGCTGCGTATGACCCGTTCTGACGGCAGCGAGAAATCCACTTCTATCCCCAAGGCTTCCCGATTGAAGTCATCGATCACATTGAAGAGTCGAATGCTGCGGCCGTTGCTCAACTGGTCGTGCATGAAGTCCATCGACCAGACTTGATTGATCGACGCCGGCACCGTCAGCGGTGCCGGTTTCTCGCGCATCATCCGCTTCTTGGGCCTGATCCGCAGATTCAATTCCAGCTCTCGATAAATCCGGTAGACCCGCTTGTGATTCCATAGCTTGCCTCTGACGTTGCGTAAGTACAGGTAGCACAGTCCAAAGCCCCAGTTCCGATTGTTGTCGGTCAGGCGCTCCAACCAATGGGCAATGGCGTCGTTCTCTGCCTGCCGTTTGGCTTGATAGCGATAGCAGGTCTCGCTGATGCTGAACGCTGCACACGCCAGACCAATGGACACGCTGTGTTTGGCCACTGCGGTCTTGGCCATCTCCCGTCGCTGAGATGGCCGACCTATTTTTTTGCGAGGGCCTCTTCCACGATCAAGGCACGCATCTGGGCATCTACATACAGCTTCTTCAACCGCCGGTTCTCGTCCTCGAGCTCCTTCATCTTCGCCATAAGCGAAACGTCCATACCCCCGAACTTGGCACGCCACTTATAAAACGTGGCGTTGCTGATCCCATGCTCCCGGCATAGATCCATGACCGGGGCGCCGACTTCGGCTTGCTTTAAGACCGCCATGATCTGGCTGTCCGTAAACCGTGATTTCTTCATCGCAGAACCTCCTCATTGCATTACGAGAAAATTCTACCTTTGAAGACTGTTCTTTTGTGGGGGGATTACCCCTCGAACCGCTTGCCAGATTTCCGGCGCGATGCGCGCCGCATTGCGGCTGCAGCACAATCGCTCTTCAGACAGATGCTGGGCTTGCCGGGGCCGATACCCTCGTCGGCCCGAGCCCCGCGTCAATTCTCGGCTGATAGTCGATTTGTGACGCCCAAGTATCTGGGCGATCTCGGCTTGGTTATGTCCGGCTTTCATCAATGCATGGATCTGATAACGTTCGGTCTGGCTGAGGTGTGTATAGGTCATCGGGCTTCTTCGACTGGCAGGTCAAAATGCTTCGATGCTAATGCACCTCAGCCACCCGACCCGTTAATCAAAGTTGCGCTTCGTCCTTGAATTCACCCAACATTTAATCGAGACACCTATTCAATAATATCGTTGATATTTGGAATATTTTGTTTATTGAATAATTCTGATATATTCCGGGCGCTCTAACCTACATTGAAATTTCCAAGAGGATTCTCATGCCACGACTTTCCGTTGACGCCCAGCTCGCACGTATTCAAAAGCAAAAGGCGGCGCTCGAAAAAAAAGAACAATTGCTTAAAAGCAAGGCCGAGAACAAAGATTTAGTAAAAATTATCGCGCTCATTAAAAAAGCAGGTTTAAGCGCGAGTGAAATTACCAAGGCGATGAAAGGCGGCCGAGGTCGCCGCAAGGGAAGCACCAGCAAATTAGCCGGTAAGAAAATTCCGCCAAAATATCGTAATCCTTCCGATAAATCACTAACTTGGACAGGCCGAGGCAAAATGCCGTTATGGGCTGCCGAGCTGAGTGAGTTGGGTAAGTTGGAGAAGGCACTGATCAAGGGTTGATGATGCGTACTATCTGGGGCATTGCTGTGGTGTGTGGTCTGGTGCTGCAAGCGCAGGCAGAGAGCGTGCGCAGTAATCAGAAAGATTACGGTAACCAGAGCACGACGGTGACCTCCAATGCACACGGCGCCCCAGCCAAAGTGGTGCCGCCACCCGCACCTTCTTCCGTCAATCCGGTGGTGATTGTTTCGCCACCGGTCAACCCGCAGCCTGCACCTGCTGGGCGCCGACCATGAATTTGCTGAAAAAGAAGTTCTTCGGGTCGTGGAGAGTCTTAAGTAATATAAAGAAGAAATCGTCGAACGTTGAATAACGCCACAATAGTCACCTCCCGGCGACTAAGTGTCGGCGAGTGCAATAAGCAAGGTCGATGCGGGCGATTTTCCTATCGATACTTCCGATTCGGTACATAAGCCGATAGGCAAATAAAAAAGCACCTGTGCGAAAGCAGATGCTCTTTGTTGGGTAAGACTGAGAATTCGGTTGGTGGTGATAGGTGGACTTGAACCACCGACCCCAGCATTATGAGTGCTGTGCTCTAACCAACTGAGCTATATCACCACGAAGCCCGCCATTATCTTCGGGCGGCTAGTCACTGTCAACCGAGTGCCGCCTGAATATGTCCGAGCGCTTGGGCCGGTGCATCTGCCGCTAGGCAGTCGATTACCACACGATCCTGCATACCCCTGAGCCAGGTTAATTGCCTTTTTGCGAGTTGGCGTGTGGCGGCCACCCCTTTTTCTCTGAATTCTTCTT
>JAPLQC010000062.1:5018-39463 GCA_026399895.1 Burkholderiales bacterium | reverse complement strand
TCCCGGTTGGGCGTGTACGCAAAATGCAAATGGGCGAGCAGTATCTGTCTGCGTTCACCGTTGGTGATCAGCTTCTGTGGGGTGCTGCAGAGCCGCTACGCCGTATGTTGCGCATCTTGCTCGACGCTTGATTGTTGTTAGGTCACAACCGAACCTGTGCGATGTTCGAACGAACGTAAGTCGTGCAGGTTTTTCTGTGAGTTGCTGACCGCGTCATACTTGCGGCGTGCTTTGCCGAGGTGGTAAGGTCTCGCGATGTTTTGCCGCGCACCTCTTTCCTATTCCCGTTTTCTACTGAGTTACCTCGCGCTGATCAGTGTGCTGATGGGTGCTCTGCTGCAGCCCATTACTGCGAACTCGGCGGCACTCGGCGATGCCAGTGTGCGATCCGCGCTTGGTCAGCGGCTTGATGCCGAGGTCGATATTGCCTCGCTGACGTCAGCCGAGGCAGAGTCTGTCTCAGTCAAGCTGGCGCCACCGGAATTGTGGGCGAATGCCGGCATCGATCTAGGCGCTTTGCAGCGTTCGCTGCGCTTGTCGGTTGAAAAGAAAGAGGGTCGTCATTTGGTGCGTATCGCCTCGGATATCGCGATGAACGAACCTTTTATGCATCTACTGATCGAGCTGAGCGCGAGTGGTGTGCGAACGATTCGCCACTATGTTCTGCTGATTGATCCGCCTGTGCTGATCACTGCACCGAATACCGTTGCCAACGCCGCGCCTGCAGCGCCGCCCTCATCCTCGGTCGCAGCGGCTTCCAAACCGACCCCGTCTGCCATTTCTGGTGAAGAGAAGTCCACTGACTCATCGAACGATCAGCAATATCGTGTCAAGCGTGGTGAGACACTACGTTCAATCGCTCAACAACTGCAGCCGGATGGTGTGCAGCTTGAGCAAGTGATGGTGTCGCTACTAAATCAGAATCCTGATGCCTTCGTTGGCAATAACCTGCATCGCTTGCGAAGTGGCAGTCTTTTGACCCTACCTGCGACAGAAGCGATACAGGCCATCGAGCCGGAAAAAGCGCGTCAGACCTTGCGTGTTCAGACAGCTGATTTTTTGCGTTACCAGCGTCAACTTGCCGAGCGTAGTGCGACTCGCGCTGGCACAACAGCGACCGCACCAGCCGACCCGGTGCCCAAAGCTAATCTTCAGAGCAGCGGCGGTAGCGTCAGCGTTAAATTGACCGAGCCAGCACCACCACCCGTTGCGCAAGACAAGCTGACACTATCGGCGCCTGGCGGTAACGACGTTGCGAGCAATAGTGCGAGCAATGGTGTGACTAGTAAAGAGGCTGTTGAAAAGCTTGCTAGCGACAAGGCCCTGGCAGATGCCAACGCGCGCATTACAGCACTAGAAAAAAACATCGGTGACATGCAGGCCTTGCTGGAAATGAAGAGCCAACCCTTGTCCGAGGCGCAGCAACGTGCAGAGCAAACGCCAGCGCCCAAGCCATCACCAGCAAAGGCGTCACCGGCAGCATCAGGATCAGCGCCAGCACCAGCAGTACCGCCAGCTCCAGCAGCAGCAGCGCCAACATCATCCACACTCACAGAGGATGTTGTAGCACTAGCTCAACTCGACCCGATAGTCAGTGCAAGCGCAGCCGCAGGTTTGCTCGTACTCGCTCTGCTTTGGCGTCGACAACGCCGTACCAGCGTAGTGGGTGATGAACTTGCTCCCAACCCGATCGAGCCAACCATGTCACCCACCGTTATCGGTGAGGCGGGTGGCAGGCAGATCGATACCGCGCATAGCGTTTTCCACTCCAACTTCGTGCCATCGGTCAGTCAGATTGATATGAGCGAAGTCGATGCTGTTGCCGAGGCTGATGTCTATATCGCCTATGGGAGAGATGAGCAAGCGGAAGAAATCCTGCTCGACGCCTTGCGCGCACATCCTGAGCGTCATGCGTTGCGGGTCAAGCTGCTTGAGATTTATGCGGCTCGACATGATCATCAGCGCTTCGGCACGGTGGCCGCTGAGCTACGCTTACTGACCCATGGTCAGGGGTCGGATTGGGCGCGCGCAGCACAGATCGGACAGTCATTGGAGCCAGATAATCACCTGTACAAATCGTTGACCAGCAGCGTCGATGCTGCCGCAGTATCAACATCGCGAAATCAGAACGGCAGTAATCCGTATGAGAGCCGTCAGAATTCGAATGGCCTGATCGCCAGCGAAGCATCAGGCAGCAAAATAGGGATCAGCGATAGGGTGATCAATAACAAAGCGATCAGTGACAAAGCGATCAGTGACAAAGTAGTCAACGACAAAGTAATCAATGAACAAGCGATGCCTGACACATCGCATTTGATCGATTTCTCGCTCGAGCCGATAGCAACGCACACCGCACCACTGACCACGAGGATGGCGCCGATCACTCAGGACCCGGTCAGTAGCTCAGTACTAAGTACCAAGCTTGAGCTCGCGCTGGCTTGTAAGGAAATCGGCGATCACGCCGGTGCGCGTGATTTACTCACCGAGGTGGCAAGCGCGCGTGATCCAGAGCTGGCCCAGCGAGCACAGGCTCTTCTGCTGCAACTGGCGTAGAATCGCGCGCTCCCGGCCCACCCTCGGGCCACTACTTTCTACGCCACTTGAGACGCATCGCACTCGGCCTTCAGTACGACGGTACGCCTTGGCAGGGCTGGCAAACTCAGCCCCATCGGCAGACTGTGCAGGACCGCCTGGAGCAGGCGCTGGCAAAGTTCTGTCAGTGCGCACTGCCCACGACCTGCGCCGGCCGCACCGATTCCGGCGTGCACGCGCTCGGCCAAGTGGTGCACTTTGATACCGAGGTCACGCGCGAGCCTTTCTCCTGGGTGAGGGGTGTTAACGCTTTTCTTCCTGCTTCGATTGCGGTGCGCTGGGCGGCCGAGGTGGCGGGTGGTGATGACGGTTTTCATGCGCGCTTTTCTGCCTTGGTGCGCACCTATCACTATGTGATCTACAACCACCCGGTACGATCGCCCTTGTGGGCAGGGCGTGCAGGTTGGGCGTTTAGACTGCTGGATGCTGATGCTATGCATGCATCAGCCCAAGCTTTATTAGGTGAGCAGGATTTCTCCGCCTTTCGTGCGGCTGAATGTCAGGCCGCGTCGCCACTACGCACCATGCACTCAGTGGCAGTCACGCGGCATCGCGATACGATTATTGTGACACTGCGCGCCAATGCATTTTTGCAGCACATGGTGCGAAATATCGTCGGCTCTCTGATCCAGGTCGGAACAGGTAATCGTCCGCAAGCATGGATAGGCGAGTTGCTTGCCAGCCGTGACCGTGAACTCGCCGCACCGACTTTCAGTCCGGATGGCTTGTACTTGGCAAAAGTCGACTACGATGCGCGCTGGGGTCTGCCGCACGAGGACGACCTGGCGCGCACACTGCCTTTTGAACTGCCTTTCAACTGAGCCAATACTCAACCAAGCCAACATGAGCGCACGTACCCGGATCAAGCTTTGCGGTCTGACCCGCCCGTCGGATGTGGCGGAGGCAGTGGCGCTGGGCGCAGATGCCATCGGTTTGGTGTTCTATTCGCCATCACCACGCTACCTGAGCCCGCAGCAGGCCGCCCCCTTATTCGAGCAAATACCGGCGTTCATCAGTACGGTCGGGCTATTCGTCAACCCGACGCTGGCCGAGGTGCAGGCCTGCATTGATGCTGCACCGATATCGATATTGCAATTCCATGGCGATGAGACGCCGGCGCAGTGCGCCGCCATCGCCCAGGAGGTGCGGCGGCCCTTCTTGCGAGCCCTGCGGATCCGGCCAGAAATGAAATCGCCAGATTTGTTAGAATTCGAGCACGCCTACCGTACGTCTAGCCCGTTATTTGCCGGGTTGATACTCGATACTTGGAGTGACGCTTACGGTGGTACTGGAAAGGTATTCGATTGGTCTCTAATTCCCGCAGAACTCGCGCATCGGGCCGTTTTGAGTGGTGGCTTGAACGCGCAAAATGCGACTGGCGCAGTGCGTCAGTTGCGCCCGCACGCGGTTGATGTCAGTAGTGGCATTGAATCTGCCAAGGGCGTGAAGGATGTCGCGCTGATGCGCGCATTCATCGCAGCGGTCCGCAGCGCGGACCACGAGTAACCCGGCAATGAAGAGGCACCCATGGATCACAATCCCACGCATGTAGGCGCGTACCAATACCCGGACGCGTCCGGACACTTCGGCCCTTATGGCGGAAGCTTCGTCTCCGAAACCCTCACCTACGCTCTAGAGAATCTGAAAGCGGCCTACGCGCACTATCAGCACGACCCCGAGTTTCTGGAAGAATTTCATTACGAGCTGAAGCATTTCGTCGGCCGCCCAAGCCCGATTTACCACGCCAAGCGCTGGTCGCAGGAAAACGGCGGTGCGCAGGTTTATTTCAAGCGTGAAGACCTAAACCATACCGGTGCGCACAAGATCAACAACGTGATCGGCCAGGCCTTGCTCGCCAAGCGCATGGGCAAGCCGCGTGTGATTGCGGAGACGGGCGCGGGTCAGCACGGTGTAGCAACCGCCACGATTTGCGCGCGCTTTGGTCTGGAGTGCGTGGTGTACATGGGCGCTGAAGACGTCAAGCGCCAGGTTCAAAACGTTTACCGCATGCAGCTGCTAGGTGCCACCGTGGTACCGGTGGAGTCGGGCTCGAAGACATTGAAAGATGCCTTGAACGAGGCGATGCGCGACTGGGTCACGAATGTGGAGAATACGTTCTACATCATCGGTACCGTCGCGGGTCCGCATCCTTATCCGATGATGGTTCGTGATTTCCAATCAGTGATCGGTAATGAGTGCCGTGAGCAGATGCCCGAGATGACCGGGCGTCAGCCGGATTATGTGATGGCGTGTATCGGTGGTGGCTCGAATGCTATGGGCATCTTCCATCCCTATCTGGTCCCCGGCGTCTTGCATGGCAACCGAACCTATCTCTTGCAAGACGAGAACGGTCAGATCATTGAAACGCATTCGGTCTCTGCCGGACTGGATTACCCCGGTGTCGGCCCCGAGCATGCTTGGCTCAAAGACTCTCACCGTGCCGATTACGTTAACGTCACTGATGCCGATGCCATCAAGGCCTTTCATGACTGCTGCCGTATCGAGGGCATTATTCCGGCGCTCGAAACGGCCCATGCGATTGCGTATGCGTTCCAGTTCGCCAAGACGCTACCGAAAGACAAAACCATTCTGGTAAATCTGTCGGGTCGTGGTGACAAGGATATGCACACCGTCCAGGAATACGACAAGCACGGATCTGCCCACTAGCCGGCAATGCGGTTCGACCAGTGGTGCGCGTTATGCGTCACAGTCGACCGCGCTTCTCTAGCCGGAATCGAACCATACTCGAACCGCTCGCTAAACTTCGCGAGCGGATAAACAAATTTCGTAAAAGTATTTAATTCGAATTGATATGTCCAGAATCCAGCAAACCTTCGACGCCCTGAAAGCGAAAAAGAAAAAGGCACTGATTACCTTCATCACAGCAGGTGATCCTGCACCCGAGCTCACAGTGCCGCTGATGCATGCGATGGTCGATAGTGGCGTTGATATCCTCGAGCTTGGTGTGCCATTCTCTGATCCGATGGCCGAAGGCCCGGTGATACAACGGGCCAATGAGCGAGCGCTCAAATTCAATGTGGGCATGCGTGATGTGCTGGAGTATGTGCGCGTGTTTCGTCGTGATGATCCCAATACGCCGGTGGTGTTGATGGGTTATGCCAACCCGATTGAGCGCCTCGGTATTGATCGATTTGTATCCGAGGCCAAAGCGGCTGGGGTGGATGGCGCGATCGTGGTGGATTACCCGCCGGAGGAGGCGCAGGAATTCGCCGACAAGTTGCGCGCGCAGGATATGGATCTGATTTTCCTGCTGGCGCCGACGTCAACCGAGGCACGCATCAAGCAAGTGGCACAGATCAGTAGCGGCTTCAGCTATTACGTTTCATTGCGCGGTGTGACGGGTGCGGGTCATATCGACACCACCGAGGTGTCGGAGCGCATCGCCGCGATCCGGCAACATGTGAAGTTGCCGATTGGCGTTGGCTTCGGCATTAGAGATGCCGCCACAGCAAAGACGGTGGCGTCGGTGTCGGATGCGGTGGTGATCGGCAGTCGAATCATTCAAGCGCTGGAAGACACGCCGAAAGACAAGGCAGTGGATGCGGTAAGGGAATTCCTGACCGGCATTAGGAAGGCGATCGACGAAGTTGCCGCTTGAGGCCAGTAGTCGACTGACCGTGGATCCCGGCCTGCGCCGGGATGACGGCGTAGAGGTGGATGGTCATTGCACCGTCACCCCGGCGAAGGCCGGGGTCCAGGCCCCAGACATTTCCCATTTGCTAATTACCGGCTAAGCTAGCCTGGCTGCCACTGCCGCAGGTACAATGCGGCCCAATTCGGCCCGCGCGCCGCACTGAGAAAGAGAGCCCCATGAGCTGGCTTGAGAAACTCCTCCCCCCAAGGATTCAGCGTTCTGATCCCAACACCCGCCGCTCGGTACCCGAGGGCTTGTGGGTCAAGTGCCCTTCCTGTGAATCGGTGCTGTATCGAACCGATCTCGAGACCAATCAGCATGTCTGCCCCAAGTGTGACCATCACATGCGGATCAGAGCGCGTGAACGACTCGACGGACTGCTCGATCATGAGGGTCGCTATGAAATCGGGCAGGAGGTGTTGCCGGTTGATACCCTGAAGTTCAAAGACAGCAAGAAATACCCAGACCGTCTGAAGATTGCTATTGATGCCACGGGTGAGACCGATGCGCTGATCGTGATGGGTGGCGCGATCTTGTCGGTACCGGTGGTGGTGGCGTGTTTCGAGTTCGAGTTTATGGGTGGCTCGATGGGCTCGGTTGTCGGCGAGCGCTTTGTACGCGCTGCGCAAACAGCGCTTGAGCAAAAAGTCCCCTTTATCTGTATCACTGCGACCGGTGGCGCGCGTATGCAAGAGGGTCTACTGTCTCTGATGCAGATGGCAAAAACCACCGCCATGCTGACCAAGTTGTCCGAGAAGAAGCTGCCGTTTATTTCGGTGCTGACCGACCCGACCATGGGCGGTGTTTCTGCCTCCTTCGCGTTTATGGGTGATGTGGTGATCGCCGAGCCGAAGGCGCTGATTGGCTTTGCAGGTCCGCGCGTGATCGAGAATACGGTGCGCGAGAAACTGCCTGAGGGTTTCCAGCGCTCGGAGTTCATTCTGCAAAAAGGTGCGATCGATATGATCGTCGACCGACGCAAGATGCGCGAAGAGATCGCGCAGCTACTTGCGTTGCTGCAGAACCAGCCGGCCGAAGTGCTTGCCTAGTGCGTCAAGCGTGCGCACTGGATGTCCGAAAGTGTGTTTGTCTCGGATGACTGAAGCAGTGTTTTATTCCTTAGTTTTTCCCGATATCTTTGGATCCCGGCCTGCGCCGGGATGACCTTATTTGGGTCTGACAGCTTTTCAATCGTCTTCCCGGCGCAGGCCGGGATCCAGCCCCTTCGCTACTGAATTCCGCTATGTCTGAGTCACTGTCATTAAACCAATGGCTCGCCCACCTCGAGTCCATGCACCCCGTCGCGATCGATATGGGTCTGGAGCGTGTTGCAACGGTCGGCGCTCGTCTTGACTTACGTTTCGACTGCCCCGTGATTACGGTGGGCGGCACCAATGGCAAGGGCTCTACCTGCGCCATGCTGGAATCGATGCTGATGCAGGGGAGTTACCGCGTCGGTTTGTACACCTCGCCGCATATTCTCGACTTCAATGAGCGTGCACGCATCGATGGGCATAGCGTTAGCGACGACGTGTTGTGTAATGCTTTTGCAGCGGTTGAGGCCGTCCGTGGCGATGTTTCGCTGACCTACTTCGAGTTCACTACGCTGGCAATCTTGAAGTTATTTGTAGACGCCAAACTCGATGCCGTTATCTTGGAAGTTGGTTTGGGTGGTCGTTTGGATGCAGTGAATATCATCGACCCGGACGTCGCCATTGTCACTAGTGTCGATCTGGATCACCAACAGTACTTGGGCGACACGCGCGAAAAAATCGGTTTCGAAAAGGCGGGTATTTTTCGGCCACAGCGCACAGCGATTTGTGGCGACCCGTCGCCACCGCAGGCGCTGGTTGAGCATGCCAATGCGATTGGTGCTGATCTTTGGTTGTTCGGCCGTGACTTCAACTACTCGGGTGATCGTCAGCAATGGAGCTATGGCGGTCGTGCTGTTCGTCGGCATGCGCTGGCCTACCCAAGTCTGCGTGGTGCGAATCAGCTGCTGAATGCCAGTGCCGCATTGGCCGCGCTTGAGATCTTGCGGGATCGTTTGCCGCTTGGTGCGCAAGAGATTCGTGCCGGTTTAGTGCTAGTTGAACTGCCCGGGCGCTTTCAGGTATTGCCGGGCCGGCCTGCCGTGATCCTTGATGTGGCGCATAACCCCCATGCAGCGGCAACCTTGGCGCAAAATCTCGATCAGATGGGTTTCTTCCCCTACACCTATGCGGTGTTCGGCGCGATGTCCGACAAAGATGTCAGCGGTATCCTTTCGCATTTGAAAGACAAAATCGATCACTGGTACTTCTGCGACTTACCATTGCCCCGCGCTGCGAGCGCGGAATCCTTAGCATCGGCATTGTCTGACGCCGGATTCGTTGCCGGCAGGGACGGTAGTGGCGAGCGAAGTGTTCAGTGCTTCGGAACACCGGCCGAAGCTTATGCAGCGGCGCGGGATCGCGTAGGCGAGAATGATAGAATCATCGTCTTCGGATCTTTCCTTACGGTGGCCGGTGTGATGGCGGTGCGATAAGCGCACTAATCGTCGTCGTTACTGTCCCTCCGCTCTCGGGTTTATGGGTTTGTTCTCATTCGGTGGTAAATCACAGCAGGACGCTGACGACGACCAGACGCCAGTTCGGCCGCGGCGTAGCGCCAGAGTGGCGGAAGACGAGCCCATGGATCCGATGCTGCCGGAGAAAAAGCGCGCTCGCCGTCGCTTGATCGGTGCCACCGCCCTGGTGCTGGCCGCAGTGATTGGCCTGCCGATGATTTTTGACTCCGAGCCGCGCCCGATCTCTCAAGACATCAATATTCAGATTCCGCCGCGCGACAAGGCGCCCGAGATGAATGCCAGCCCGATGCCGCTGCCGCCCACGCAAGCGACGCAACCCGAGGCGCCGCCGCCCGAAGCGCAGAAGCCTGAGGCACCGAAGCAGACGTCGGCTGATGCTGCGTCCTCGGCGCCTCTAGCGCCCCCAGCGCCTTCAGTATCTGATGCCAAGCCCGAGCCGCGACAGCCAAGTAGCGCCGCACTCGCGGGAGAAAAAGCAGCCACGGTCGCCGTTGGCGAAAAGCGTGTCGACAGTCTGGTCGACAAGCCGTCAGCCGCGCCCGCTGACGCTGCGAAATCCGCTGACAAGAACAAAGGCCGCTTTATCGTGCAGGTCGCCGCGGTATCGAATAAAGCGAAGGTTGACGAGTTGCTGCAAAAGTTGAAGCGAGGCGGTATCGAGGGCTATTGGCAGAAAATAACGACCAAAGAAGGCGATCGGTTTCGCGTTCGGGTCGGGCCTTTCTCCAGTCGCGACGAGGCTGAGAAAATGTCGAAACGCATCGACAAGCTCGGTCTACACGGTACCATTCAAGCGATCTAAGCATTTTCGGCCGCATGGCCGTTTGGTAACCTGAAGGAGCCCACCATGTGTGGCATTGTTGGTGTTGTCTCGCACAGCCCTGTGAACCAGTTGATCTATGACGCCTTGTTGCTGCTGCAGCATCGTGGTCAGGATGCGGCAGGTATTGCCACCAACAACGGTAGCACTTTCAGCATGTACAAGGCGAACGGCCTGGTGCGTGATGTCTTCCGTACTCGAAACATGCGCTCGCTGCCCGGTAATTCTGGTATTGGCCAGTGCCGCTATCCGACAGCAGGTTCGTCCAGCGAAGAAGAAGCGCAACCGTTTTATGTCAATGCGCCCTTCGGCATTACGCTCGCTCACAACGGTAACCTCACTAATGCCGAGCAGCTGAAGATTGATCTGTTCAAGAACGATCGTCGCCACATCAACACCGATTCCGATTCTGAGGTCCTGCTGAATGTGCTGGCGCACGAGATACAGCAATGCTCCAGCGGCTTGTCACTTGACCCGAGCGCGATCTTTAACGCAGTCTCGACCTTGCACAAGCGTGTGCGAGGCTCGTATGCCGTAGTGGCTCAGATTTCCGGCTATGGCATGCTCGCTTTCCGCGACCCGTACGGTATCCGTCCGCTGTGCATCGGCTTTGCAGATACCGAGATGGGACCGGAGTATCTGGTCGCATCCGAATCCGTGGCGCTCGAGGGTTTAGGCTTTCACTATCTGCGTGATGTGATGCCGGGTGAAGCGATCTTCATCGATAACGACGGCAAGCTCTACAACCAGCAGTGCGCTGAAAACCCAAGCCTCAACCCTTGCGCGTTCGAGTTTGTTTATTTGGCGCGACCCGATTCGGTGATCGATGGTGCGTCGGTCTATGCGACGCGTTTGAAGATGGGCGAATACCTGGCGGAAAAGATACGGAAAGAGATGCGTTCAGGGGATATCGATGTGGTGATGCCGATCCCGGATTCATCGCGTCCGGCGGCCATGCAACTTGCGCTGAAGCTGGGTATTGAGTACCGCGAAGGCTTCATCAAGAACCGATACATCGGCCGCACCTTCATCATGCCCGGGCACAATGTGAGAAGAAAATCCGTGCGTCAGAAGTTGAACGCGATTGGCTCCGAGTTCAAAGGCAAGAGTGTATTGCTGGTCGATGACTCGATCGTGCGTGGCACCACCAGCCGGGAAATCGTGCAAATGGCGCGTGACTCCGGCGCGCATCGTGTGATTTTTGCGTCGGCGGCGCCACCAGTGAAATTCCCTAATGTCTATGGTATCGACATGCCGACGCGTGGCGAATTGATTGCCTACGGTCGCACTCAAGAAGAAGTCTGTCGCGAGATCACTGCAGATGCGCTGGTATATCAAGATATCGAAGCGATGAAGCAATCCATCTCCGATGTAAACCCGGCGCTCAAGCGTTTCGAAGCCTCTTGCTTCGATGGTCACTATGTCACCGGTGATATCTCGACTGATTATCTCGATCGTGTTGAGTATGCGCGCGCGCACCCGAAGATCGTGGCGGAAGATATCGTCCGTACGCAGCTGAACCTGAATCTCGCGCGTGCCGAGTAGATAGCGAGCACGGCATTCATGGACAAAGCTCGGAAATTCGGGTTCACCACCACCATCCTGCACAGCGACCGGCAAAAAGCTATCGAGCACGGCTCGCTGCACAAACCCATACATACGGCAGTTGCTTACGGCTACAAAGATGCACGCGAGCTGGCCGAAGTGTTTCAAGGCAAGAAGCCCGGCTACCGTTACGGTCGTCAAGGTAATCCGACGGTGTCGGCGCTGGAAGACAAGATCACTCGCATGGAAGATGGTCTGGTCACGCTGTGTTTTTCTACCGGCATGGCGGCGATTGGCGCTTTGGCACAGGGCTTACTTCGCGCGGGTGACCACGTCGTTTCTTCATCCTTCCTGTTTGGGAATACCAACAGCCTGTGGCAGACCGTTGATCTGCAAGGTATGCCGGTGTCGTTTGTTGATCCGACTGATGTCGCAAATGTTGAACGCGCACTGCAGCCTAATACGCGATTAGTGTTTGTAGAGACCATCGCCAACCCGCGTACACAAGTAGCAGATCTCGAGCGTATCGGTGCTTTATGCCGCGAGCGTGGCATTTTGTACGTGGTCGATAACACCATGACCTCACCGTATCTGTTTAGACCGAATGCCGTTGGCGCAAGCTTGGTGATTAATGCGCTGACCAAATCGATTGCGGGCCACGGTAACGCACTGGGCGGTAGCCTGACCGATACTGGATTATTCGACTGGACACAGTTTCCAAACATCGCAACCAGTTATAAACGCTTCCCGCCACAGCATTGGGGTATTGCGCAGCTACGCGCAAAAGCGCTACGCGACTTTGGTGGTGCGCTTGGACCAGAAGCCGCGCATCATATTTCGGTAGGTGCAGAGACTATGGCACTTCGCATTGAGCGCGAGTCGGCGAATGCATTGGCGCTAGCAAAAATGCTCGACGCTGATGATCGCATCGCGGCGGTGTATTACCCCGGCTTGCCGCATCATCCGCAACACGCTATCTCCACCAAGTTATTCCGCGCGTATGGCGGCATGCTCAGCTTCGAGTTGAAACCCGGTATCGATTGTTTTGATTACATGAACCGGCTACAAATCGCTGTCCCCGCCAGTAACTTGGGCGACACGCGCACCTTGGTGATACCGGTGGCGCATACGATTTTCCATGAGATGGGCCCAGAGCGACGCGCATCGATGGGCATTGCAGAATCGCTGATTCGCGTCTCGGTTGGCATTGAAGATACCGAGGACCTTCTAGAGGATTTTAAGCAGGCCTTGGGTTAATTACGGCCCCAGCGTGCTTGCCGCTCGTCGGCTGAACACGCTCACACCTTCCGGCATATTGAATGCCATCATGCGATCCAGTAGCGTGGCTATGTTCGAATCGGTGATCAGAAGTGCATGATGCGCTGGCTTCAAGAACCCAGCCTCGCGTTGCTTATCCATGAAGCGCAGCAGATCATCGTAAAACCCCTGCGTGTTGAGTAGCCCGACGGGCTTGCTGTGGTAACCCAGCTGTAGCCAGGTCATCACTTCAAACAACTCCTCCAGCGTACCGATACCACCGGGAAGTGCGAGGAAGCCATCAGCTAACTCAGCCATCAATGCTTTGCGCTCATGCATATCCTTCACCACATGCAGCTTCGTCAGGCGCGTGTGGCCGACTTCGCTATCCATTAGCGCACGTGGGATCACACCGGTAACTTCAGCACCCGCTGCCAGCACTGCATCTGCAACAACGCCCATCAAACCAACATGGCCGCCGCCGTACACCAGCGACATACCGCGTCGCGCGATCTCTTGTCCGAGTGCTCGCGCCGAGTCGGCATAGACAGCATCATGACCGGTGGCCGATCCGCAGTAGACGCAGAGGTGTTGAATTCGTGCTGTCATGCCTGAGGATTGCTCTGATCGCTCATCGGTTTGCCTTCAAGAGGGTCCTTCGCAGCAGCTCCTAATACCAGTCTCGTGCCGGCAATGCGATCATGAAGGAATTGCCGATCCGGATCGAGCAGACTGGTCAGCGCCCACAGCGCTGCACTCAGCATCGGCAGCAGCAAAAGCATGGCGCCGCGTGCCTCCAGCCACCAAGCGAGTACAAGTCCGGGCAAGAACCACAGCCAGGCCAGCAGGTAGCGCACCAGGGCGCGTGGCCAGCCGAGTGCTTGCCCAGTTCGCGTGACAACCCGCACACGCCAGGTTTTCATGGCCAGTGTGTGCCCGCCGTGGGTCCAGAACCAGCCAAAGTAAATACCCAGAACGATGAATTGCCACACCTGCTGCGCGTGCCGTAGCGCCAGCGCATGCCGTTGCTGTAGCAGGGTCGAAAACAACCAACCGGCGATAAACACCACGCCGAACAGCAGCATCGCCTCATACACCATGCATAACAGGCGGTTCTTGAGTGGGGCAGTGGGGAGTGTCTGGGGGTCAGTCATGTCGGCGTCAGCTCGGACGAAGGCAGCGTTGCAAAGCGCCGCATTGTAAGCGCTAGACCGGCACCCGCTGGGTTGTCGGAACGGCAATGCGGCGACAGTGGCTCTTCTTGCCCCAAATTGCGGGCTAAAACGC
This sequence comes from Burkholderiales bacterium, assembly GCA_026399895.1. Lineage (GTDB taxonomy): Bacteria > Pseudomonadota > Gammaproteobacteria > Burkholderiales > Burkholderiaceae_D > Pernthalerella. The sequence continues at coordinate 25,738 of JAPLQC010000062.1, read as the reverse complement.
TTGATTTCATTGGCTTTTTTAAAAGAATTTTCTTGACCTTATTGCTGCAACGCATTAACTTATGCGCTCCCTCGCCACCGCGAGGGATATTTTTTCCCTGTTCCGCGCGGCCCATAACGCCGCGCGGCGATAGGAAGGTTTTTCGGGCGTCGCTGCGCCCAACTACGTTGTTTGCTCTAACCCACGCCAAAAGCGTGAGGTGGCGCCAGCAGCGGCACAAGCGGAAGCTGAACGAAGTGCACTCAGCGCCGGTTTGAACTGCGCCAGCCGCGCAGGACGGATCGACGTAAACGCACGCTCAAGGGATGCTTCAAGGGTGCCACTGTCTCCGTCACCGCAAGGGGAGAGCATCCGATCAATTTCCTATGGACCTTGAAAGGACAGGTAATGTCTTCCGAAATCACTGGCGCCGAGATCGTCGTGCGCTGTCTAGCCGAAGAGGGCGTCGAACATGTGTTCGGCTATCCCGGCGGCGCAGTTCTCTATATCTACGACGAGATTTTCAAGCAGGACAAGTTTCGCCATATTCTGGTCCGCCACGAGCAGGCGGCAGTCCATGCGGCGGATGCTTACTCGCGTAGTTCAAACAAGGTGGGTGTGTGCCTCGTGACCTCTGGTCCGGGCGTGACCAATGCGGTCACCGGTATCGCCACTGCCCATCTTGATTCAATACCTATGGTGATCATCACCGGGCAGGTGCCGACCCATGCGATTGGTCTGGACGCCTTCCAGGAGTGCGATACCGTCGGTATCACCCGACCATGCGTCAAGCACAACTTCCTGGTCAAGGATGTGAAAGACCTAGCGGCCACGATGAAGAAGGCTTTTTTCATCGCGACCACCGGTCGTCCGGGCCCGGTGCTGGTTGATATCCCCAAAGACATCACGATCGCAAAGACGACTTACGAGTATCCGAAGTCAGTCGAGATGCGCTCGTACAAGCCGGTCGACAAAGGCCACTCTGGCCAGATTCGCAAGGCAGTTCAACTACTGCTGACAGCCGAGCGCCCCATGATTTACACCGGCGGTGGTGTGATCTTGTCGGATTCTGCGCCCGAGTTGAACAAATTGGTCGATAAACTCGGCTACCCCTGCACCAACACGTTGATGGGGCTGGGAGCCTACCGCGCGTCCAGCGATAAATTCGTTGGTATGCCCGGCATGCATGGCACCTACGAAGCCAACATGGCTATGCAGAACTGCGACGTGCTGATCGCGATTGGTGCGCGTTTCGACGATCGTGTGATCGGAAACCCGAAGCATTTCGCGAGCCTGCCACGCAAGATCATTCACATTGATATCGATCCTTCCTCGATCTCCAAGCGGGTGAAGGTGGATGTGCCGATCGTCGGTAACGTCAAAGAAGTATTACAAGAGTTGTTAGCGCAAATCGATGCCTCGGAAATCAAGCCAAATGCAACTGCGCATGCAGCTTGGTGGAAGCAGATAAACGAGTGGCGCAAGCGTGAGTGCTTGAAATACGCGTCCTCGGACGATTTGATCAAGCCACAGATGGTGGTCGAGAAGCTGTGGCAAGTGACCAAGGGCGATGCTTTCGTGACCTCGGATGTGGGACAGCATCAGATGTGGGCCGCTCAGTACTATGGCTTCGATAAGCCGCGTCGCTGGATCAATTCCGGTGGCCTTGGCACCATGGGTGTGGGCTTACCCTACGCGATGGGCGTACAAATGGCTAATCCGGATGCAACGGTGGCTTGCGTCACCGGCGAAGCATCAATACAGATGTGCATACAAGAGCTAGCCACCTGCAAGCAGTATCACTTGACGCCAAAAATCGTTTTGTTGAACAACCGTTACTTGGGCATGGTGCGCCAGTGGCAAGAGATTGACTATGGCTCGCGCTACTCCGAGTCGTACATGGACTCACTGCCTGACTTTGACAAGCTGGTCGAGTCATTTGGTCACGTCGGTGTCACCATCACCAAACCGGGTGATGTCGAAGGTGCGCTACGTGATGCCTTCGCGATGAAAGACAAATTGGTATTCATGAACTTCATCACCGATCAGGGTGAAAATGTGTGGCCGATGGTCAAGGCGGGCAAAGGTCTGACCGAGATGCTGCTTGGCTCGGAGGATTTGTAATGCGCCATATCATTGCAGCCTTATTGGAAAACGAAGCCGGCGCACTGTCGCGTGTAGTGGGTTTATTCTCCGCACGCGCTTACAACATCGAGACCTTGACGGTAGCACCTACCGAAGACCCGACGCTGTCGCGTATGACTATCGTCACTTCTGGGTCGGACGATGTGGTCGAGCAGATCACCAAGCACTTGAATCGATTGATTGAAGTGGTGAAGGTGGTTGACCTCACCGAAGGTGCCCACATCGAGCGTGAACTGATGCTGATCAAAGTGCGTGCAGTCGGCAAAGAGCGTGAAGAAATGAAGCGCACCGCGGATATTTTCCGTGGCCGCATTATCGACGTCACCGAAAAAACCTACACCATCGAACTGACCGGTAACAAATCCAAGCTCGACGCATTTATTGATGCGATAGACCGAACCTCGATTCTGGAAACCGTGCGTACCGGTGGCTCCGGCATCGGTCGCGGCGAGCGCATTCTGAAAGTTTGAACCTCACTACCATTACTTTTTTACAGGAACATCATGAAAGTTTTCTACGACAAGGACTGCGACCTCTCGCTCATCAAAGGTAAGAAAGTCGCCATCATCGGCTACGGCTCGCAGGGTCATGCGCACGCACAGAATCTGTCGGAATCGGGTGTCAATGTTGTAGTCGGTCTGCGTAAGGGCGGCTCCTCATGGACCAAGGTTGAGAAAGCTGGTCTGAAGGTCGCCGAGGTAAACGATGCAGTGAAGTCGGCTGACGTGATCATGATTCTTCTGCCCGATGAGAACATCGCGCAGGTGTACAAAGAAAATGTCGAACCGCACGCCAAGCAGGGCGCTGTGCTGGCCTTCGCTCACGGCTTCAATGTGCACTACGGTCAGGTTGTGCCGCGCGCTGATCTGGATGTGATCATGATCGCGCCAAAGGCACCGGGCCACACGGTTCGCGCTACTTACACGCAGGGCGGCGGCGTTCCGCATCTGGTCGCCGTGTATCAAGATAAATCAGGCATGGCACGCAATATCGCGCTGTCGTATGCGATGGCCAATGGCGGCGGTCGTGCCGGCATCATTGAGACCAACTTCCGCGAAGAGACCGAGACTGATCTGTTCGGTGAGCAGGCCGTGCTCTGCGGCGGTACGGTTGAGCTGATCAAGGCAGGTTTCGAAACGCTGGTCGAGGCCGGTTACGCGCCCGAGATGGCGTACTTCGAGTGCCTGCACGAGCTGAAGCTGATCGTTGACCTGATCTATGAAGGCGGCATCGCTAACATGAACTACTCGATCTCGAACAACGCAGAATACGGCGAGTACGTGACCGGCCCGCGCGTCGTGACCGAAGACACCAAGAACGCAATGCGTCAGTGCCTGAAGGATATCCAGACCGGCGAATACGCGAAGAGCTTCATCCTCGAGAACCGCGCTGGCGCCCCGACGCTGCTGTCACGTCGCCGTTTGAATGCCGAGCATGAGATTGAGGTGGTGGGTGAGAAGCTGCGCGCGATGATGCCGTGGATCGCCAAGAACAAGATGGTCGATCAGTCGAAGAACTAAGTTCAAAGACAGTTTCACTCGGCATCATGCGGGAAGCGCTTACAAGCGCTTCCCGTGCTTGCCCTAAAAGCCATCTGCTGGGATGGCTTTTTTCTTTACAGGGTGCCAATCTCCTTGCGCGTGGATATCCACTCATCCCAGTCCACCATCAAATCCCATTCTTCGCTCACCTCAGTGATGCGGCAGGTTGGCTGGAGTTGAGAGGTTTTTGGTACAGTCAAGCTCAACGCCACGCTGCGTTTGACGGAAAAGCCACCAGCGCCAGCCTTTATGTTCTCCCCAGGGTTGGGGATGAGGGGGATTTCTAACTGCGGACGTAGCAGTAATCCATCGCTGCGGTCGTTCATGTCGGTTGGTTCAGCCAAGAGACGCGTGGCATTGTCGTAGTGCGTTTCGCGCAAGATAAACTCATCAATAAAATAATTTGTACCTGTCAGACGATTTGCTTGGAACGATGTCTGTGCCAGATTGTTGTCTCCTGAGGCTGCAACTTTGTACTTATTCTTATTGGAGAACTGCAGAAAAGAAAATTTAGCAACGTCAGCGAAGAGTGTTTGAGATTCTAGGTTTGAAATGATTTGAACTGCCCGGCCCGAGCCAGCCCATCTAGCTCGCGCTGTTGCCCATTCCTCATACTCTTTCGACGATAGTTTTTTTGGATTTTCTCTTCGCTTTTCTTCAATCTGACTAAATTTAGTATCAACTTTCTCGCCTGTAAGTAATTCAAATCGATTACCACGCACCATGTCTTCTACATGGTGCGAATAGAATTGGGAAAAGACTTCGGGTAGAAAAACCTCGTGCACCGGTTTGCTGGTACTACCCAGAGGCTTCGCGCTCATCAGCGAATTAGCGCCATCGGTCAGTGCTTGCTCGGGGGCTGTCAGCGATTTTTTTTTGTTGTCGGTGTTAGGCGATGGTTCTGGAAAGCTATGCTTTGATAATCCTCGGATATGTGCGCCTTGATGAACCTGGTCAATCACACATCCCTTCGGCATGGCCTGCTGAAGACGAGGTAGATCTTTGAGGCTACGGCGTATCTCTTCAATTGGCTTCACATTCATGTGCTTCGGATCCTGCAACTGAAGATAGCGAACCGCAGCGCTGATTCGAACCCGCTCAGGTTGCTCGCGAAGTTCCGGGATGGCGTAATCGAGCGATTTCATTACCCGCTCAACGCTATCTAACCCAAGCCTAAGCGTTTTCAACGGAGCGCGTAGATCAATGGCGTAGTTCAGCGCATCTTCATGGTTAAACCCATGCAGGCTAATTAGTCGCCCCGAGCAGAGTAGGATTTCTTTTCCTTCCTCAGGCAGGATTTTCTTGCTTTCATAAAGTTTCCAAGCATTACTAGCGAGGCGGAACGCGTCACGGGTGCTGATGTTCAGAGATTCTTTCCAAATTTTCGTGTTTTGAGCGATATTTTTGGCGGCATCAATACTGACTCTTTTATTTTCATTGCGCTGCTCAGCGGCTGCTTTCCAGATCAACTTACGTGATTTTTTATCAGTTTCGGCCGTGATTTGTTTAATGTTTTGCAGCGCATCGCCTAGATCGCTCGGAAGATTTTTTTTAGTGATGGCGCCGGTATAAATCAGATTGTTTGCGACCTGATTAATCGCTTCTGTCATTTCATTGGGTAAGGCAGCTGAGCCAACTCTTGAGGGAGGTCCAACCAAGATCGATACCTCGTTAGTTAACTTTGCCTTGACTGCCTCTCGCGCCTCTTTCCTGCGTCTCTCCGGGGCGTCCGCATCAAAAAAGTCGACGACTCCGTAAATCGCTCTTTCCAGCGCGTTGGCTTCTCGCACATCGCCTGACCAACTTACGGTAATTTGCACATCTTCAAATTGTGATGCGTCTTGTATCACCTTCGCTGCCTGAAACGAGGTTTGTGAGGTTATGCGGTTCATTGATTAAAACTCCTTGCTGATAAACAGTTCTAGATAAAACTGCCACTCACGAAAGTTCTAACACCAATGATCATGGCCACTCCCGCGCCAGTATCGGATCAATTTTCTGCCAGTCGAGAGAGAACTTGATGTTCAGTTCAGGTGGGCTGATGAATCGAGCGCGTAGTATTCCTTGTTCTGCGTCCTTCCGACTTACAGTCAATGCGGCTGCGAATGAGAATGTAGAATTTTCGTTACCAATCGGTGCGTTCTTTGGCGGAGACTTCAATCCAAGTGCGTCTATGGCTACGTCTAAGGCCACGAACGACCTTGAAAGTGTCTCTTCTCTGATTGTGATGATCGGATTCCCATCGTTGTCGATCGCCAGTTGCCTGTGGCTTGTCGCATTGTCAGGGTTAAAGATCACGGGCCCATTGCCCAGCATGCCGGTTCGAAGCTCGCTGAGATGATTTCGCAGAGTCTGATCCGTTATCATTGACAGGACCTGCATGAAGTTTCTATCCGCACTATCTGATTGATCCTGTGGCGATTTTTTAGAAACTTCTGTCTGGCGCGTATGCCTTAGCTCCGTCAAGTTCTTCAGCGCATTTGCGGTTTGCTCCGCTGGCGCGTGGTTAAGATGGATCGTCTCGCGCTTGATATCACCTCTGGCAGGCATAAGTATCTGTAGGTCATTAGCGCGATGGCTGTCCTTAACGAGTTGGTTTGTAATGTTTAACGAGGTATCAATGCTGCGGTATTTGTTGTTTTTAAAAGCCGTCAGCATTTCCTCTTGTTGCGCTTCCGAGGCGACGAGGGTGGCTTCATAGCGGTTATCGTTAAGCGGCGTCAGAACTCCGTTTTTTGGAAGGGCTTCGCGTAAAACATCCACCAGTTTTTCCCGGCGGGCCATCACGCTTTTGTTTGACACAAACTCGGCGCGGCTGACCGGGTTGGTCTCTTTCAGCATTTCCTCCCATTCATGGTGTAGTAGGGGGATGGCTGGGTTCTCGGGTTTGAAGTCGATCTCGGCAAGGCTGGGAAGCTTGCTCTTGATGTGCCGCCGCAATTCATCCAAGCTGCGCCATTGGGAGGCAAGTTCATTTTCGATTTTCGCTGCTAGTACGACCCGCACCATTTCGGGATCTGAGCGGCTGGCGGGGTCTTGGTCTTTCAGGCTGGGGTTGACGTAGACCAGATTGCCGTCAGGGTTCACCCCCACTTCCGCCTGATCGCGGAAGGCCTCCCGCATCACCATTAACGCATCGTTGACAGTTTGGTGGGCTTGAGACGCGCGCATACTTTCCTTAGGAGAATTGATTCCAGTGACCAACCGCTGACACCTTGGGTGTACCGCTCATGACCTTCTGCTTGTGACAAGTTACTTTTTCCGGTTATTCGTGGCGATAAACGCACATTTGTTCGGCGAAAGTTTCGATTTCACCAAGTGGCCTCATCGTTGAAGCTTCATGGCCGATGTGCCGATCAGGTTGGGGGGCGCTAAAATAGCGCTTTGGCTGGAATTGCCTGTAAGAAATTACAGGGTCTGGCCGGCGATATCTGGAGCCCAATTGAACAATCACTACCCGCACCCCATCATTGCCCGCGAGGGTTGGCCATTCCTCTTGCTCGCCATCGTGGCGGCGGCAGTTGCCACTGCATTGCTTGGTGCCTGGTCTTGGCCGTTCTGGCTGATCGCGCTGTTTGTGCTGCAGTTTTTCCGCGATCCGCCGCGCATGATTCCGCAGCAGGCGAATGCGGTTCTGTCACCGGCTGATGGCCGTATCGTAGTGGTTGAGAAGGCGCAAGACCCTTACGCCGGCAGAGAGGCGCTGAAGATCAGTGTCTTCATGAATGTCTTTAATGTGCATTCGAACCGCTCGCCTGTCGACGGCACCATCACCAAGGTTGAGTATTTCCCCGGTAAGTTTGTCAATGCTGATCTCGATAAGGCTTCAACCGAGAACGAACGTAATGCGGTCGTAGTCACAGCGGATAGCGGTGCGGTGGTGACAATGTTGCGGTGGGTGATCGCCTTGCACGTGGGCAGCGCTACGGCTTTATCCGCTTCGGCTCGCGCGTGGATGTCTATCTGCCGCTGACTGCGCGTCCTACCGTAGCTGTCGGCGACAAGGTGTCGGCGACCGAGACCGTTCTGGCCGAGCTGTAATCTAAGCGAGGCGCTATGCGCATTTTCAACCCCCGTAAACAGAAGCTGAAGGCAGCGACCGCCAAGCCGGGCTTGGCGAAGCCGTTTCGGCTGAATCGCCTTGCGTCGCGCCGCGTCAATGACGATGGCGAGCCCGCGGTCGGACGTTTGCGCAGCCGCGGTATTTACCTGTTGCCTAACGCATTCACGACGGCTGCTTTGTTCTGCGGTTTTTACGCCATCGTGATGGCGATGAACGGCCAGTTCTATAACGCTGCCGTCGCGATTTTTGCGGCGATGGTGCTCGATGCCACCGATGGTCGCGTGGCTCGCCTGACCAATACCCAAAGCGAGTTCGGCGCGCAGTACGATAGTTTGTCGGACATGGTCTCCTTTGGTGCTGCACCTGCACTGATCGTGTACGAATGGGCGCTGCGTGGCATGGGCAAGCTGGGGTGGCTGGCAGCGTTTGTTTACTGTGCAGGTGCCGCGTTGCGATTGGCGCGCTTCAACACCAATATTGCCGTGGTCGACAAGCGTTTCTTCCAGGGGCTGCCCAGCCCGGCGGCGGCGGCACTGGTGGCGGGCTTCATCTGGTTGATGGATGACCTGCGCATTGGTGGGGCGGACTTCAGCTGGCTGGCGTGGACCATCACGGTCTATTCCGGGCTGACCATGGTCACCAATGCGCCGTTCTACAGCTTCAAAGACGTCAACTTTAAGAAGTCGGTACCGTTCATTGCGATCTTTTTGATTGTGTTGATTTTTGTGGCAGTGTCGAGCGACCCACCGAAGGTGCTGTTCGGGCTGTTTGTGGTGTACGGCTTGTCGGGTTATGTAGTGGCGCTCTGGTTTTGGGCCAAGGGGAATCCGGTCAGTCTGGTGCAGACCAGTTCCGAGCCGGGTGACGAGAAATAGCGTTGCCGGCTATCGGCACGATAGAAATCTGATGGTTGCACTTTGCGGCATTCCCCCGTATTCTTGCCCTCATGTTAAGCGCTACTCTTCGTTCCCAGTTTCTTCCCCTCGGCAGCCCGTCCGGCCTGCTACTGCTATACCTACTGCGCTAAGGCGCAGTTACTCTCTTACCCCCAACTTGAGCTTTGCCCGGCCCGCGCAACAAATGCGAAGGCAGGCGAAAATATGCCCAACCCACTGATTTAATACTCCGGGAGCCCAAAATGCCCGATTCGAACAAGCTGATTATTTTTGACACCACACTGCGCGATGGCGAGCAGTCGCCCGGCGCCTCGATGACACGCGAGGAAAAACTCCGCATCGCGCGTCAGTTGGAACGCCTCAAGGTCGACGTCATCGAGGCGGGCTTTGCGGCTTCCTCGCCGGGTGATTTTGATGCGATCCGCGCGATTGCCAGCACGATCAAGGAGTCGATTATTTGCTCGCTGTCGCGTGCCAATGAGCGCGACATTGCGCGCGCAGCCGAGGCACTGGAGCCCGCAGCGAGAAAGCGCATTCACACCTTTATCGCGACGTCGCCGCTGCACATGGAGAAGAAGTTGCGCATGTCACCTGATCAGGTGTACGAGCAGGCGCGTCTGGCAGTGCGCTACGCGCGGAAATTTACCGATGATGTTGAGTTCAGCCCTGAAGATGGTAGCCGCTCGGATCTCGATTTTCTGTGTCGTGTACTCGAGGGCGTGATTGATGAGGGCGCGACCACCATTAATTTTGCTGATACCGTGGGCTATGGTGTGCCGGAGATGATTGGCCATACGCTTAAAACTCTGCGCGAGCGTATCCCCAACTCGGATAAGGCGGTGTGGTCCGTGCACTGCCACAACGATCTCGGTATGGCTGTCGCCAACTCCTTAGCCGCGGTGATGATTGGTGGCGCCCGTCAGATCGAGTGCACCATCAATGGCCTGGGTGAACGTGCGGGCAATACCGCGCTGGAAGAGATCGTCATGGCGGTGAAGACCCGCCGAGATCACTTCAAGCTGGATGTGGGTATCGACACTGCGCAGATTGTGCCGACCTCGAAGCTGGTATCGCAGATTACTGGTTTTGCTGTGCAGCCTAACAAGGCGGTGGTGGGCGCGAATGCATTTGCGCATGCCTCGGGCATTCACCAAGACGGAATCCTGAAGGCGCGTGATACCTACGAGATCATGCGCGCCGAAGATGTGGGCTGGAGCGCGAACAAGATTGTGCTCGGCAAGCTCTCCGGCCGTAATGCATTCAAGCAGCGCCTGGAGGAGCTCGGGATTGCGCTTGCCTCCGAGGCTGAGGTGAATGCTGCGTTTGCGCGCTTCAAGGAACTGGCGGATCGCAAGTCGGATATTTTTGATGAAGACATCATGGCGCTGGTCTCCGATGAGCAAAACGCGCATGAGCATGAGTTCTACAAGTTCGTGTCTTTGTCGCAGCATTCAGAGACCGGCGAGAAGCCCAGTGCCAAGGTGGTGTTCGCCGCCGACGGCAAAGAGGTGAAGTGTGAGGGGCAGGGCAATGGCCCGGTCGACGCCATCGTTAATGCGATTGAGTCCCACACCGCCAGTGGCGCGGAGCTGCTGCTGTTCTCCGTCAATGCGATTACCACCGGCACACAGTCACAGGGTGAGGTGACCATGCGGCTATCGAAGAGTGGGCGGATCGTGAACGGCGTCGGCGCTGATCTGGATATCGTAGTGGCCTCGGCCAAGGCCTACCTGTCGGCGTTAAATAAATTGCAATCCAAGAACGAGAAGCTCAATCCGCAGCTATAAGCCAGAAGGTGATTTTGGTGGGGTCTGCCGGGATGTGGGATTCGGAGGCGATTTCGGCTATAATCCCGGCTTGGCCTAAATTGGCCATGTTATCAATGTTGTCACGGTTTCAGGGGTTGCGACTCCGAAAACCGCATGTGAAAGGTATTTATCATGGCAGTTACTAAAGAAGGCAAAGCGGCGGTTATCGCTGCGAATGCTCGGGGTCAAAACGACACCGGGTCTCCCGAGGTGCAGGTTGCGTTACTGACTGCACGCATCAATGAACTGAATGGCCACTTCAAGGCCCACGGCAAAGATCATCATTCACGTCGTGGTCTGATCATGATGGTCAATCGTCGTAAGAGCCTGCTGGCTTATCTGAAGCGCAAGGATACGGATCGTTACCGTGCCCTGATCGAAAAACTGGGTCTGCGCAAGTAAGCCATTGCACCAGCGATTTATCCGCAAATGCCTGTATCAGCCAACTGATGCGGGCATTTCGTGTTTTTAACGCCTGCTTATTTTGCAGGTGGCGGTAACCTGAAAGTTGTGCGGTGGGCTGGCAATGCCCGCCGGTGGTGAGGTGAACGACAGCGCCTGAAACTCTGTCGGTAAAAATGAAAGGATGGACCCAATGTTTAACAAAGTCACAAAGAGCTTCCAATATGGCCAGCACACGGTAACGCTGGAAACCGGCGAGATCGCTCGCCAAGCGTCAGGCGCCGTCATGGTGACGGTTGACGATACCGTTGTTCTCGCGACCGTAGTCGCTCGTAAGGAAGCCAAACCCGGGCAAGATTTCTTCCCGCTGACTGTCGACTATGTCGAAAAAACCTATGCTGCCGGACGTATTCCCGGTGGCTTCTTCAAGCGCGAAGGACGCCCGTCCGAGAAAGAGACGCTCACGTCGCGCCTGATCGATCGTCCGATCCGCCCGCTGTTCCCTGAGGGTTATCTGAATGAAGTTCAGGTCATCATTCATGTGCTGTCGGTGAATCCAGAGATCGACCCAGACATTCCTTCGATGATCGGTGCTTCGGCTGCGCTGTGCGTAGCGGGCATTCCGTTCAACGGCCCGATCGGCGCTGCACGTGTTGCTTACATTGATGGTCAGTACGTGTTGAATCCGACCGTCTCGCAGTTGCATCAGTCGAAAATGGATTTAGTCGTTGCCGGTACTGAGGCTGCGGTGCTGATGGTGGAATCTGAAGCGCAAGAGCTGTCCGAAGAGATCATGCTGGGTGCCGTTGTCTACGGCCATGAGCAGATGAAGGCAGTGATCGATGCGATTCATGATCTGGTACGCGACGGCGGCAAGCCGGAGGTGCCATGGTCAGCGCCTGCGCAGAATGAGGCGCTGATCGCGCGCGTCACCGCGCTGGCGGAAGAAAAGCTGCGTGATGCGTTCCGCACCAAAGAAAAGCAAGCGCGTACCGACAAGCTGCGCACGATTCATTCGGAAGTTTCTGCCAAGCTAGCCGAGGAAGCCGCTGCGGCGGGTACGTCGACGCCAGATTCTTCGGAAGTCGGCGACATCATGTTCGGTCTGGAGTCGAAGATTGTTCGCTCGCAGATTCTTGATGGCGAGCCACGTATTGATGGTCGCGATACGCGCACCGTACGTCCGATTTCGATTCGCAGCAGCGTACTGCCACGTACCCACGGTTCTGCCTTGTTCACGCGTGGTGAGACGCAAGCGCTGGTGGTGGCCACACTCGGTACCGCACGCGACGAGCAGAAAATCGATGCACTGACCGGTGAGTACAGTGATCGCTTTATGCTTCACTACAACATGCCTCCATTCGCCACTGGCGAGACGGGCCGTGTCGGCTCGCCGAAGCGTCGCGAAATCGGTCACGGTCGCTTAGCTAAGCGTGCATTGATCGCGGCGCTGCCGGGTCCTGAAGAGTTCAGCTACTCCGTGCGTTTGGTCTCCGAGATCACCGAGTCGAATGGTTCGTCGTCCATGGCGTCGGTGTGCGGCGGTAGCCTCGCATTGATGGATGCTGGCGTACCAATGAAAGCGCACGTCGCGGGTATCGCGATGGGTCTGATCAAAGAAGGTAGCAAGTTCGCGGTGCTGTCTGACATCTTGGGTGACGAAGATCACCTGGGCGACATGGACTTCAAAGTGGCGGGTACTGCAAACGGTCTTACTGCATTGCAGATGGACATCAAGATCCAGGGCATCACCAAAGAGATCATGCAGGTCGCGCTCGCACAAGCAAAAGAAGGCCGTCACCATATTCTCAGCAAGATGCAAGAAGCGATGCCGACTGGGCGTACTGAGTTGTCGAACTTCGCACCACGCCTGATCACCATCAAGATCAACCCCGAGAAGATTCGTGATGTGATCGGTAAAGGCGGTGCAGTGATTCGTGCACTCACCGAAGAAACCGGTACCCAGATCGATATCACCGATGAAGGTTTGGTCACGATCGCTTCAGTCGATGCAGCAGCCGGACAAGAAGCCAAGCGTCGTATTGAAGAGCTGACTGCGTCGGTTGAAGTCGGCAAGATCTACGAGGGCACAGTCCTGAAGCTGCTGGATTTTGGCGCGATTGTTCAGGTGCTGCCAGGCAAAGATGGTTTGCTGCATATCAGCCAGATTGCGAACGAGCGCGTTAATGCGGTTGCAGACTATTTGACCGAAGGTCAGCAAGTGCGTGTCAAGGTACTCGAGACTGACGATCGCGGCCGCCTCAAGCTGTCGATGAAAGCAGTGGCAGCCGAAGAATCCGGCGAGGGTGCACAGCAATAAGGCAGTAACACCGTTGGCCCTGACAGGGCCAACTAATGCTTTGCCCAGAAAGGCTGTCTGCAATCGCGGGCAGCCTTTCGTGTTTGATGGCTTTGGAGGAGACAGCGATGAAGGCGATAGAGATTTCACAGCCGGGTGGCCCTGAAGTACTGCGGCCGTGTGAGCGACCCATGCCCGTGGCCGGCGCTGGCGAAGTGCTGATTCGCGTGCATGCGGCAGGAGTGAACCGCCCCGACGTTCTGCAGCGCGCCGGTGCCTATCCGCCGCCACCCGATGCCTCTGACTTGCCCGGCTTGGAGGTGGCAGGTGAGATCGTCAGCGGTGATCTTGATGGTAGCGATTTCAAAAAGGGCGACTTGGTGTGTGCCTTGGCCCATGGCGGCGGCTACGCCGAGTATTGCGTGGTGCCGATTGGGCAGTGTCTGCCGATACCCAAAGGCTGGAGCCTGCTAGAGGCGGCATCACTTCCCGAGACTTTTTTTACCGTGTACGGCAACGTATTCGACCGTGCCAAACTTGCCGCCGGTGAAAGTCTGCTGGTACAAGGCGGTAGCTCTGGCATCGGGGTGACTGCGATACAGATGGCAACCGCGCTCGGACATCGAGTATTTGCTACTGCCGGCACCGATGACAAATGCCGTGCCTGCGAAACCTTGGGTGCAGAGGGTGGCATTAATTACCGTAGCGAAGATTTTGTTGAAATTGTGAAGTCGCTCACCGGTGGCAAGGGCGCTAAGGGTCCTTACGTTAACCGTGAGCTGCAATGCCTTGCTGATGACGGACGTCTGGTGATCATTGCGTTGCTAGGTGGTGCCAGTGGCGAGATTAATTTTGGTGAGGTGTTGCGACGCCGTCTGGTGATTACGGGCTCGACCCTGCGCCCACGTCCTGTCACGTTCAAACGTCATATTGCGCAACAACTTCGCACACAAGTGTGGCCTTTGCTTGAGTCTGGTCGCATCAAACCAGTGATTTATAAAACTTTTTCGCTAGAGCACGCGGCCGATGCCCATGCGCTGATGGAAACAAGCACGCATGTCGGAAAAATCATGCTGCAAGTCGTTCGGTAATCGCACATCAATGCCCATGGTGCTGAACTGAAGGGGTTCAGTGGTTACTCGTTTGTTTCGGTAAATTAAACAAAGGAGTCAATCATGTTCAGTACGACGATGCACACCGATCCGATCGCTCGATCGACGGCGAATCAGGCAGCGCTCGTCAACAATTTCATCAAAACGCAGACAGGCAAACAGCCGCCTGCAATCAAATCGATTGCAGATAAAAAAGTGGCTGGTCGCAGTGAGCGAGACCGGGAAATCGCTCACCTGCTGTCACTCAAGCTGAGCCCACTGGCAACGACGGGCGTGGCATCAAACATTCCTGTCTTGAAGGTTCGCAGCCCACAGCCTATGTCAGCGGAGCAGGCAACGGCAGCAGGATTTCGTGTGGTAAATCAAGGAGTGCCGGAACATGGTGTGATTCTCCATTACGGCCAATTACATCATGTCGAAATACCCGGTCTGGTGGCATCGGAAAACGCGCCATACAAAACGGGGCCGTTGCTCAAGGCAAAAATCATTCAGTGCCAGCGCAAGATATTCGACGAGCTTCTGACCCGCGGAATAATGCATGTTTTTTCCGAGGGGCTTCAAGAAACGCTGGTGCCGGATGAGTTTGTGTCAGGAAGTCAGAATGCGGTAGTACGGGACAAGATTCGTGCAGGCTTTAAAGGCTATCGGCCCGGCGATATTCTTTCTCCGGAGTTGGAGAACTTGTTGTACGCAGGCGGATGTCTGATCTACGGCCACCTCGCTACCGGCGTGACGTTGCATCCGACAATGACGGCGAGCCAGGCCGCTAAGCATGATGCCTATTACAACGAAGAGGCAAGTCGTGCCCGGTTCATCGCCAACCAATTTTCGATTCCGCCAGGCGACCGTCATATCTTTTTTGGAGAAGTCGAGCAGATTACGATGGCCGAAATGCGGCGGGTCATGCAAGGCAATTCCCTTAGCGTCGCGCTGGTCTTTGGTCGTGCTCACCTCGCTGAAGATTTTTCGAAGTATTGCAAGGATACTAGTTTCTCACCCGCCTTCTATTTCAAGGACGTCACTGCGTAAGCTCAAGCGAGCTAGGATCGAGATTGCGCTGTCCCGGGAAGGCTCCTGATTAGGTCGAGAGTGACCGCCGGCATTCGCACGCGGTCTCTGGTCCATCAATGCTGGCGGTCGGACGTTGTTGCTGAAGTTGAAATTTTTTCCTCCTCTGCTTCTAAGGCTTTCTTTCGGCATCAATTTGCCCGCATTCTCGTCACAGGATAGAATCGAGGGTTTTGTGAATGAGCGTCTCGATGCGCCGCACCCTAATCGCCGGTAATTGGAAGATGAACGGCAGCTTTGCGTCAAACGCGGGCTTACTGGACGGCGTTCGTGCCGGCGCGGCAGCGGTAAGCGGCGAGCTGGCAGTCTGTGTGCCCGCGCCTTACCTAGCGCAGGTGCAGTCGGCGTTGAGTGGTTCGCCGGTGCGATGGGGTGCGCAAGATGTGTCCGCGCATGAACGAGGTGCCTTCACCGGTGAAGTGTCGGCCGAGATGCTGCTGGAATTTGGTTGTAGCTACGTGATCGTCGGGCATTCGGAGCGACGCAGCTACCACGCCGAAAGCGATGAGTTAGTGGCGCAAAAAGCGCAACGGGCATTGGCGAGTGGGCTGACCCCAATTGTTTGTGTCGGCGAGACGCTTGAAGAGCGTGAGCAGGGTGCGACTGATGCAGTGGTTTCGCGACAGTTAGCGCCCGTGCTGGATGCAATGCGAACGCAACTGGCCAGCGTGGTGATTGCCTATGAGCCGGTGTGGGCAATTGGTACTGGTAAGACCGCTACGCCAGAGATGGCGCAGCAGGTACATGCCCGACTTCGGGCAATGCTCGCTGAGCGAGACGCAGAAAGCGCTCAGCAGGTTCGAATACTTTACGGCGGTAGTATGAAACCGGACAACGCGAAAGACTTGTTAGCGAAGCCGGATATCGATGGCGGATTAATCGGTGGCGCATCATTAAATGCGTCGGATTTTTTAGCGATCGCACATGCAGCTTGAGCCGCAACCTAATATAGATCGACGGGAATTAACTCAATGAACTCATTACTCGCTATCGTTATCGTGATCCAGCTGATCAGTGCGCTGATCATTATTGGCCTCGTGCTGCTTCAGCAAGGCAAGGGCGCTGATATGGGCGCTGCCTTCGGCTCCGGAGCTTCCGGCAGTTTGTTCGGCGCCACCGGCTCTGCTAACTTCCTGTCGCGCTCGACAGGGATTGCTGCCGCCGTGTTCTTCGCCGCTACCTTGCTGCTGACTTTCTTGGGTAGCCGTCCGCAGGGCGGTGGCACGGGCATCATGGATTCGATCCCAGCGCCTGCAAAGACGGTAAACCCGGCTGTCGATGGTGCGCCTGCAGCAGCGCCAGCCAAGGCACCGGTTCAGGCAAACGAGATCCCGAAATAAGCCCTACGCAGCGACAGGCTGCTATCAAACTTGCATTGAATGGGCTTGCCAAAGCCGGTTAAAATGGAGCGCTTTGCCGACGTGGTGAAATTGGTAGACACGCTATCTTGAGGGGGTAGTGGCGAAAGCTGTGCGAGTTCGAGTCTCGCCGTCGGCACCAGTTAGTAAAAAGTAAATAATAATTTATCTAAAAGCCTCGGGAGTGGCTAACCAGGCGTTTTTTACTGGGAACATCGTGGACCTGCAAAATTACCTTCCGATCCTTCTGTTCATTGCGGTGGGTATCGGTGTCGGTGTTGCGCCTCAGGTGCTTGGTCGGCTGCTTGCCCCACACCGCCCCGATTCAGAAAAGAATTCCGCCTATGAGTGCGGCTTCGAGGCATTCGAAGACGCACGAATGAAATTCGATGTTCGCTACTACCTGGTAGCGATTCTCTTTATTCTGTTTGATCTTGAGGTGGCGTTTTTAGTGCCATGGGCGGTCGCCATGAATGATGTCGGACTGATTGGCTTCTGGGCCATGATGATTTTCCTCGGCATCCTGATTGTCGGCCTGATTTTCGAATGGAAAAAAGGTGCCTTGGACTGGGAGTAAGCAATGGCGATCGATGGCATCCTGAATGAAGGTTTTGTCACCACGACGGCTGACAAGTTAATCAACTGGACCCGCACCGGCTCAATGTGGCCGATGACGTTTGGTCTAGCCTGCTGCGCTGTCGAGATGATGCACGCGGGTGCATCGCGTTACGATCTCGACCGTTTCGGCGTCGTGTTCCGTCCTTCACCGCGGCAATCCGATGTGATGATCGTCGCTGGTACCTTGTGCAACAAAATGGCGCCCGCACTCCGCAAGGTCTACGACCAAATGGCCGAGCCGCGCTGGGTTATCTCGATGGGCTCTTGCGCTAATGGTGGTGGCTATTACCATTACTCCTACTCTGTTGTGCGCGGTTGTGATCGTATCGTGCCAGTCGATATTTATGTCCCGGGCTGTCCACCGACCGCAGAAGCTTTGCTATATGGCGTGATCCAGCTGCAGAATAAGATCAAGCGCACCAACACGATTGCACGCTGATACCCATCGCTGACATGACCACCAAACTCGAGACCCTCGCCAGTGCCGTACAAGACGTGCTGGGCGACAAAATCAAAAACCTCAGCAGTGCGCTAGGTGAGGTGACCGTTGTGCTTGGTGCGGATGATTATCTCCCCGCGATGCAACTGCTGCGCGACCATGCATCAACGCGTTTCGAGCAGATGATCGATCTTTGTGGTGTCGACTATCAGTCCTATGGCGATGGCCGTTGGGAAGGCGCACGTTTCGGTGTGGTGGTGCACCTAATGTCGATCGCCCACAACTGGCGTCTACGCGTACGAGTCTTTGCCAAAGACGATGACATGCCGCTGGTAGCTTCGCTCACGAGTGTTTGGCCTGCTGCCAATTGGTATGAGCGTGAGGCTTTCGATTTGTACGGCATTCTGTTTGAAGGCCATGATGATTTACGCCGCATCCTGACCGATTACGGATTTATTGGTCATCCATTCCGTAAAGATTTCCCTGTCAGTGGCTATGTCGAAATGCGCTACGACCCCGAGCAAAAGCGGGTTGTCTACCAACCGGTGACGATCGAGCCGCGCGAGAACGTGCCGCGGATCATCCGCGAAGAGAACTACGGGGTGCGCTGAGATGGCTGAAATCAAAAACTATACCCTCAACTTCGGCCCCCAGCATCCTGCGGCGCATGGTGTATTGCGCTTGGTATTGGAGTTGGACGGCGAGGTGATTCAGCGGGCCGATCCGCACATCGGTTTATTGCACCGTGCGACTGAGAAGCTGGCTGAGACGCGTACCTTCCTGCAATCAGTGCCGTACATGGATCGTCTCGACTATGTGTCGATGATGTGTAACGAGCATGCGTACGTGATGGCAATTGAGCGGCTGCTCGGTGTTGAGGTGCCGCTGCGTGCGCAGTACATCCGTGTCATGTTTGACGAGATCACGCGCATCTTGAATCACCTGTTGTGGTTGGGTGCGCACGCGCTGGATGTGGGTGCAATGGGTGTGTTCTTGTACGCATTCCGCGAACGTGAAGATTTGATGGATTGCTACGAGGCGGTATCCGGTGCGCGTCTGCACGCTGCTTATTACCGTCCTGGTGGTGTGTACCGTGATCTGCCGGATGCAATGCCGCAGTACAAAGCCTCGCTGGTTCGTAACGACAAAGCAATCGCCAGGCTGAATGAAAACCGTCAGGGTTCGCTACTGGATTTCATTGAAGACTTCACCAATCGTTTCCCAACCTATGTTGATGAGTACGAGACGCTGCTGACCGATAACCGTATCTGGAAGCAACGATTGGTGGGTATTGGTGTGGTCTCGCCCGAACAGGCACTGGCAATGGGTTTCACCGGCCCCATGCTGCGTGGTTCTGGAATTGAATGGGATTTGCGCAAGAAGCAGCCCTATGAGGTCTACGATTTAGTCGACTTCGATATTCCGGTGGGCGTGAATGGTGATTGCTACGACCGTTACTTGGTTCGTATTGAAGAGATGCGCCAATCCAATCGCATCATCCAGCAATGTGTCGAATGGCTGCGTAATCATCCGGGCCCAGTGATGACGGATAACCACAAGGTGGCGCCGCCGTCACGGGTGGATATGAAATCCAACATGGAAGAGCTGATCCATCATTTCAAGCTCTTCACCGAAGGCTTTCACGTGCCAGTGGGTGAGACCTATGCCGCAGTTGAACATCCGAAGGGTGAGTTTGGTATCTATTTGGTTTCAGATGGTGCGAACAAGCCCTACCGTTTGAAGATTCGTGCGCCGGGTTTCGCGCACCTGCAAGGGCTGAACGAGATGGCAAGTGGTCACATGATCGCTGATGCGGTCACCATCATCGGTACGCAGGATATTGTGTTCGGCGAGATTGATCGCTGATTTGGAAGACTAATGATCGAGGCACAACACAGCATGTTGTTATCACCGGACGCTTATAAAAAGATCGATCGCGAGCTGGCCAAGTTCCCGGCTGATCAGAAGCAGTCTGCGGTAATGGCTGCGCTCGCCATCGCTCAGGACGAACAAGGCTGGTTGTCGCCGGAAGTCATTCAGGACGTCTCGGTCTATCTGGAAATGCCCGCGATCGCTGTGCAGGAGGTTGCCACCTTCTACACCATGTACAACCTGAAGCCCGAAGGCAAACACAAGCTCACGATTTGCACCAACCTGCCTTGCCAGCTGACGCAGGGCGATCGTGCCGCTGCCTACCTGAAGCAAAAATTGGGTATTGATTTCAATGAGACCACCGCCGATGGCTTGTTCACTCTGAAAGAGGGTGAGTGCATGGGTGCCTGTGGTGATTCGCCGGTGATGTTGGTGAACAACAAGCGTATGTGCAGCTTCATGTCGAATGAAAAAATCGACGCGCTGATCGAGGAGCTAAAGAAATGACTTGCCTCCATGATCGTCATATCCAGCCGCTGATTTTGGCGGGTGTCGACGGGAAAAACTGGCGCCTGGCTGAGTATGTGAAGCGCGGCGGTTACTCGGCGCTGCGCCGCATTCTGACCGAGGGCATCACGCCAGAGCAGGTGATTGCGGATCTGAAAGCGTCTGCCTTGCGCGGTCGTGGTGGTGCGGGATTCCCAACAGGCCTGAAGTGGAGCTTCATGCCACGTGCATTCCCTGGGCAGAAATACTTAGTTTGTAATTCTGACGAAGGTGAGCCGGGTACATTTAAAGACCGCGACATCCTGCGTTACAACCCGCACAGCGTGATCGAAGGTATGGCCATCGGTGCGTATGCCATGGGTATCACGGTCGGCTACAACTATATCCACGGTGAAGTGTGGGATGTTTACGATCGCTTTGGAGAAGCTTTAGAAGAAGCGCGCGCTGCCGGTTTCCTCGGCGACAAAATCCTCGGCACCGATTTCTCCTTCCAGCTGCACGCGTTTCACGGTTACGGTGCCTACATCTGCGGTGAAGAGACAGCGCTGCTGGAATCTATCGAGGGCAAGAAAGGCCAGCCGCGCTTCAAGCCGCCGTTCCCCGCCAGCTTTGG
>JAPLQC010000062.1:0-4926 GCA_026399895.1 Burkholderiales bacterium | reverse complement strand
TTTGGTTTGTACGGCAAGCCAACCACGATTAACAACACTGAGACCTTCGCCTCGGTACCGTTCATCATGAACGTTGGCCCCGAGGCGTATCTTGCGCTCGGCAAGCCGAATAATGGTGGCACCAAGATTTTTTCCGTCTCTGGCGATGTCGCGCGCCCCGGTAACTATGAAGTGCCGCTTGGCACACCGTTTGCAAAGTTGCTTGAGCTGGCTGGTGGCATGCGTGATGGCAAAAAGATCAAGGGCGTGATCCCGGGCGGTTCATCGATGCCGGTGATTCGCGGTGATCTGATGATGCAAACCGATATGGACTATGACTCGATCGCGAAAGCGGGCTCCATGCTGGGCTCGGGCGCGGTGATCGTCATGAACGAAGAGCGTTGCATGGTGAAGTCACTGCTGCGCCTCTCGTATTTTTATTACGAAGAATCCTGTGGTCAATGCACACCGTGCCGTGAAGGTACGGGATGGCTGTATCGCATGGTGCATCGTATCGAGCACGGCGAAGGGCGTCCGGATGATCTCGATACTTTGCTCTCCGTGTGTGATGGCATTCAAGGCCGCACGATTTGTGCATTGGGCGATGCTGCAGCGATGCCAGTGCGCGCCATGATCAAGAACTACACCGACGAATTTGCGTACCACATCGAGCACAAGCGATGCATGGTGCCCACTTATGTCTGACCGGAACGATCATGCTAGAGATTGAGATAGACGGTAAGAAGGTCGAAGTGCCTGAGGGCAGCATGGTGATGGATGCTGCCAATCAGCTCGGCACGTACATTCCGCATTTTTGTTATCACAAGAAATTGTCGATCGCGGCCAACTGCCGTATGTGCCTAGTCGAGGTCGAGAAAGCACCGAAAGCGCTGCCAGCCTGTGCAACGCCGGTGACGCAAGGCATGGTTGTGCGCACGCATAGCGAGAAAGCGGTGCAGGCGCAAAAGGATGTGATGCAGTTCTTGCTGATCAACCATCCGCTCGATTGCCCAATCTGTGACCAAGGTGGCGAGTGCCAGTTACAAGATCTGGCCGTTGGCTATGGCCCTTCCTCATCGCGCTACCAAGAAGAAAAGCGGGTGGTGCACCCCAAGGAAGCGGGCCCGCTGATCTCCATGAAAGAAATGAGTCGCTGCATCCACTGCACCCGTTGCGTACGCTTCGGACAGGAAGTAGCTGGCGTGATGGAATTCGGCATGATCGGTCGTGGCGAGCATTCCGAGATCAGTAGTTTTGTGAACGGTGCAGTCAGCTCCGAGCTATCTGGCAACATGATTGATTTGTGCCCAGTGGGCGCGTTGACTTCTAAACCTTTCCGTTACAGCGCGCGTACCTGGGAGCTGTCGCGACGCAAGTCGGTCAGTCCGCACGATAGTCTTGGCTCCAACCTGATCGTGCAAGTCAAAGGCAACAAAGTCATGCGTGTACTGCCGTTGGAAAACGAGGCAGTGAACGAGTGCTGGCTATCCGATCGCGACCGCTTTGCCTACGAGGGTTTGAATAGTGATGAGCGTCTCACCACGCCCATGATCAAGCAAGGCGGTGAGTGGAAATCGGTCGACTGGCAGACCGCGCTCGAATACGTCGCGCAAGGCTTGCGCGGTATTCGTAATCAGCATGGTGCGGACGCTATTGCTTCGCTGGCGGCACCGTATTCCACCCTGGAAGAACTCACGCTGCTGGCCAAACTCACTCGTGGCCTCGGCTCCGATCATATTGATTTCCGTTTGCGCCAGAGCGCAGCGATTTCCGATACAACCTTTGTGCCTTGGCTGGGTATGCCAATCGCAGAAGTGGGCCAGCTACGGCGCATCTTCGTGATCGGCTCACACCTTCGTAAAGACCATCCACTGCTCACCGCACGATTACGCGCTGCTGTGCAGCGGGGCGGTGCGAAGCTGTCCTTGCTGAATGCGAACGAGGGTATGCCGTTGATGGCTGTCGCGAATCATCTGATCGCTGCACCGTCTGACTGGTTGACTCAGTTGTCTGAAGTGGCGCTGGCTGTCGCGCAGGCGAAAAAGATTGCTGCACCTGCAGAGTTCGCCAAGCTCACGCCATCAGCCACGGCGGTAGCGATCGCCAATAGTCTGCTGTCGGGCGAGCCACGTGCAGTACTGTTAGGTAATGCGGCCGCGCATCACCCGCAGACAGCGCAGTTGCATGCGGTTGCACAGTGGATTGCACAGCAGACCGATGCAAAGTTTGGTTATCTGACCGAAGCCGCAAATACGGTGGGTGGCTATATCGCGAACGCGACACCGGCAGATCGTACTGTCGCGCAAAGTTTCTTCGATAAGCCAAAGAAAGCGTATCTGGTACTGCACGCTGAGCCGGAACTTGATTGCGCGAATCCGCAGCAGGCACGTGCCGCGCTCGATCAGGCTGACATGGTGGTGCTGATGTCGCCGTACAAGCACGGCAATGAGTACGCAGACGTATTGTTACCCGTGTCGCCTTACTCCGAAACATCAGGCACTTTCATTAATGCCGAGGGCCGTGTTCAGGGCTTTAATGGCAGCACGCGCCCATTGGCAGAAACGCGCCCCGGATGGAAGGTGCTTCGTGTGCTGGGCAATTTGCTCGCAATCGATGGCTTCAATTACGAAAGCTCGGAAGAGATTCGTACCGAGTTACTTGGTGCGGGCGCGACCGAAGGTCTGGATGTTTCAGCACGGCTGAACAATCGCAGCGATATGCCGCTGCCAACGCTCAACGCTGGCAGTGCTGAGCTCGAGCGCGCCGCTGATGTTCCGCTGTACTTCACCGATGGCATCGTACGCCGTGCTGCGTCTTTGCAGCAGACGGGCGATGCACGGCCACCACGTGCCGTGCTGTCTTCGAGTTTGGCGCAAAAGCTCGGCGTAACTGAAGGCGCGAATGTGCGCGTCAAGCAGGGCAGTGGCAGTGCGGTACTGCCTTGCGCTATTGATACCAGCCAGCCGGCGAATGTGGTGCGTATCGCAGCGGGTCACCATGACACATCGAAGCTTGGGTCGATGTTTGGTGCGATCTCGGTGGAGAAAGCCTGATGGACTTGCTGAGCCAATTCACTGCAACCGGCGAGAGCATGCTCGGCCCATGGTGGCCGATTGCCTGGAACCTGATCAAGATCGTTGCCATCGTGCTGCCGCTGATGGGTTGCGTTGCTTACCTCACGCTGTGGGAACGCAAGATGATCGGTTGGATGCATGTGCGGCTCGGGCCTAATCGTGTCGGGCCAGCGGGTTTGCTGCAACCCATTGCGGATGCGCTCAAGCTGCTGCTGAAAGAGATCATTGTTCCTTTTGGACCAGACAAAGCGCTCGCCAACATCAACGCAGGATTGCTGTTCCTGATGGCGATTACTTCGCTTGAAGTGTACGGCGTGATTGTTGCTGGTTGGGCCTCGAACTCAAAATACGCCTTCCTCGGTGCGATGCGTGCGTCGGCACAGATGGTGTCCTACGAAATTGCCATGGGCTTCGTGCTGGTGATCGTGTTGATGGTGTCGGGCAGCTTGAATCTGTCGGAAATCGTGGGTGGTCAACTCAAGGGCATGGGCGCCAACCTGGGGCTGAATTTCTTGTCTTGGAACTGGCTACCGTTGCTACCGATGTTTGGTGTCTACATCATCTCTGGTATTGCTGAGACCTCGCGTCATCCTTTTGATGTGGTCGAAGGCGAATCAGAAATCGTGGCCGGCCACATGGTTGAATACTCCGGTATGTCATTCGCGATGTTCTTCCTCGCTGAATACGCCAACATGATTCTGATTTCCATGTTGGCCACGTTGATGTTCCTCGGTGGCTGGGGTGCGCCGCTGGCAATTCTGGATTTCATTCCGGGCTGGATCTGGCTCGGTATCAAGACCTTCCTGGTCGTCTCGATCTTCATCTGGGTGCGCGCGTCGTTCCCGCGCTACCGCTATGACCAGATCATGCGACTTGGTTGGAAAATATTCATTCCGCTGACAGTTGTGTATCTAGTGATTGTCGCGGTCTGGATGCAGACCTCTTGGAATATTTGGAAGTAAGCGAGGCATAACGATGGAAGCGATCAAAGATTTCCTCGGTAGCCTGATGCTGCGCGAGTTGTTCAAGGGGCTGGCGCTGACCGGCCGCTACATGTTTGCGCGCAAGATCACGGTGCAATTCCCGGAAGAGAAAACGCCGATGTCACCACGCTTTCGTGGTCTTCATGCTTTGCGCCGCTATCCGAACGGTGAAGAGCGGTGTATCGCGTGCAAGCTGTGCGAGGCAGTCTGTCCTGCGATGGCGATCAGCATCGAGTCCGAGCAGCGCGACGACGGCACTCGCCGTACTACGCGCTACGACATCGATCTGACTAAGTGTATTTTCTGCGGCTTCTGCGAAGAATCCTGCCCGGTCGACTCGATCGTCGAGACCCATATTCTTGAGTACCACGGCG
Source organism: Burkholderiales bacterium (assembly GCA_026399895.1). Taxonomy (GTDB): domain Bacteria; phylum Pseudomonadota; class Gammaproteobacteria; order Burkholderiales; family Burkholderiaceae_D; genus Pernthalerella. The sequence goes on along the minus strand of JAPLQC010000062.1, from coordinate 516 downwards.
AGAAGCGCGGCGATCTGTACTACACCAAGAACATGTTGCTGGCCATCGGTGATCGCTACGAGGCCGAGATCGCGGCCAACCGTGCCGCTGACGCCCGCTACCGCTAAGCTAATGATGAACGCCACTACCTTGCTCTTCTACGCGTTTGCGGCGCTACTAGTTTTCGCTGCACTTCGCGTCGTGACCGACCGTAACCCGGTCCATGCAGCGCTTTACTTGATTCTTTCGTTCTTCTCGGCGTCGGCGATCTGGATGCTTCTCAAAGCAGAGTTTCTCGCCATCGTTTTGGTGCTGGTATATGTCGGTGCAGTAATGGTGCTGTTTCTGTTCGTGGTGATGATGCTGGACATCAACACCGACAGCTTCCGCCAGGGCTTCTACAAGCACCTGCCAGTGGCCGGTTTTGTGGGTGCCTTGATCGCGCTGGAGATGGCCCTGGTGCTGATGCGCGGCTTCCAGCTGCAAGCGCCTACGCCCTCGGCCAAGTCGGTGGAGATGGGCAACACCAAGCTGCTG
>JAPLQC010000036.1 GCA_026399895.1 Burkholderiales bacterium | reverse complement strand
GTGGGCTGTGGCGACGCGACCGAGGTGCTGAAGGACGGCACCTTGGTAACGGTTTCTTGCGCCGAAGGTGACGAAGGCCGCATTTATGACGGCCTGCTCGAAACCGAGGTGACTGAGATTAGCGGCGGCGATCTGCCAGAGATTCCGGTCAAGATCATGATGAACGTCGGCAACCCGCAGCTGGCCTTCGACTTTGCGCAATTGCCCAACAACGGCGTCGGGCTGGCGCGGCTCGAGTTCATCATCAACAACAATATCGGCGTTCATCCCAAGGCGATTCTCGAGTACCCGAATGTCGACCCCGACCTGAAAAAAGCCGTCGAATCGGTCGCGCGCGGTCATGCCTCGCCGAAAGCCTTCTACGTCGACAAGCTGGCCGAAGGGGTGGCGACCATCGCGGCGGCGTTCTGGCCCCGTCCCGTCATTGTTCGATTATCGGACTTCAAATCGAACGAATACAAAAAGCTGATCGGTGGCTCGCGTTACGAGCCGGACGAAGAGAACCCCATGCTGGGTTTCCGCGGTGCAGCACGTTATCTCGCGCCAGACTTCGCCGAGGCCTTCGAAATGGAGTGCCGAGCGATGAAACGGGTGCGCGATGAGATGGGCCTCACGAACGTCGAAATCATGGTCCCCTTCGTCCGAACCCTTGGGCAAGCCGAGAAGGTGGTCAACCTTCTCGCCAAGCACGGCTTAAAGCGCGGTGAGAATGGCCTGAGGCTGATCATGATGTGCGAGATACCGTCCAATGCAATTCTGGCCGAGCAGTTCCTGGAGTTCTTTGACGGCTTCTCGATCGGCTCGAATGACCTGACCCAGCTGACTCTGGGCTTGGACCGCGACTCTGGGATGGAGCTATTGGCGGCTGATTTTGATGAGCGCGACCCGGCAGTGCGGGCTTTGCTGTCAAAAGCCATCCAAGCTTGCCTTGCCAAGGGCAAATATGTGGGCATATGCGGGCAGGGGCCATCCGATCACCCCGACTTTGCCGAGTGGCTGATGCGAGAGGGCATCAGCTCGATATCGCTCAATCCCGACTCGGTGGTTGATACCTGGAGGCTACTGGCGAGCCATCGCTAAAAATTCTGCCAACAACAGGGTTAAAGTGTTGACACGTGGCAATATTCCGCTACACTCTGGCCTTCCTGATTGGCATAACAACCAAAAAAAGTCAGTGGCACTGATTCCGCCCCCGCGCTTCACGGCTCGGGGGTTTTGTTTTTTGTCAGTTCCTTTTGTTCAATGTGTTGCGCGTATTTGTCTACGGCTTTGCCGAGCGTGTTGATGGTTTGTTTTGCCTCGTCGCTTCGAGCAAGCTGGCGAAGTGACCTCAGCGTATTCAGGATGTCGGCAGTATTACCGACCTCGAGATCATCGCGAACCCAGTCCGCACGCACGGTTGCCAAACCCTGGCCCTGTGGCACGGCCTCAAAAAGCGCATCATGGATTCGGAATGCATCACGAACCCGCATTTCATGCGCCCGAGGCATTTTGTCGCCTGTGTGCCAAAGAATTTCATCGGAGTTGCCGGGTGGTGCAGCGTCTGGATTCCAATGCTTTGAGTCAAAAATCTGATCTGGCCCAAGGTCGGTGCCTTCCGGCATAAATCCTGAGAGAGGGTCTGCGACCTCAGAAGTTTCTGCAGCAGTTGTAGATGGTGGCGACTCAGAAGTTTTTTCACCATGAAAGAAAGTTTTGAGAGACTGAAATTTCTCCGGTACTTGCTGGTTCTTCCACGCTTCCCCACGCTCAGACGATAGCCGGCCGACGAAATTTTTACAGTCAAACCAAACCTTGGTGTCATTTGACTTAACGTGACCGGTACTTAGTTGCAGTGAAAGCTGCATCAAGCGCTTGAAATCGTCCTTCGAAACAATTTCGGTCCCTTGATAGCTCGACCATAGCTGGTCGACTTCACGCTTAAGCTCTTTTTTGTTTGCAGTCGAGATCACTGTGACCAGCGAAACACCATCATCTACTTTCTGCGGCCCTTCGTTCGGATGGGAGAATTCGACTAATTTGCATTTGAGATCAAGCAGTGACTGTAGAGCTTCGGCGGTTATTTTCTCTGGTTTTTCCGGGGGAAGTTTCAGGTTTCTGCTATCGTCAACGATATTGCTGACATCGACTGTCGATGCTATGGTGAGCTCAGTAATGTGAGCCGCAGCATATCGTTGTGCGCTTTCTGCTCCGACAATTTTGTCGTAGATTCTTCCGATAAGGTCACTTTTCTCGCGCCGAAAGAAAACAGGCTTTACGCCATCACCCGTCTCATTTTTTACTTCTCTGACGTACCATTTTCCAGTCTCGCGCGTCTGGTCGATTACGATGCCTGTAATTACCGGATTCACAGATGCTCCCTGTCATCTTTTAAACTTATCTAACATTGAAAATATTTCGCCTGATGCGGCTCAGTGTGTTCGTCTTAATTTAAAAAAATGTTTCGCTGCTTTGTCGTCGAGTATTATCGAAGTTAAAAAATATTCTTTGATCATTTTTCTTTATATCTCTCAGGGATTAAGCTCCCCGCATTGTTGAGGCCTCCCTTCCTTGCTTTCGATGAGCTTCCAGAATTAAAAAGAATTGACTCTACATCTTCCTTAGGTTTTGCTTTTGAACTTTGCTTAATATTTCTCGACAGCAGATTCTCGCCTAGTTCACTTGTTCTATCTTTCGCTTGGTCTCTTCCGAGATTAAACTTTGACAGGAAATTCTTGGCCCTGTCTAAAATACTTATTGAGGTGCCTAGCTTTGGCATCACGCCGAGACGCGCAAACAGCTGGGATACTGAATCTTTGAAATTTGGCTTCGATCCCGCAATGGGTTTGTGTTGGCCAATACCAAAAAAGCTTTTTACTGATTTCATACCACCTCCAGTGGGAGAAACGACTACCTGCGCCATTCCGCCGGTACTTGGAAGTTACACCCTTGGGTGACGCTCATTGAGCGTTTGCGCGGTGCTTCGTTGCTTCTACGATGTGCTATGCAAAGTAGTACATTTTGGGTGATGGCTAAACCTATAGCTGTAGCTTAGCGTTGTAAAAAACAACTGATTTTCTTAGCACTTCCATGCTCTTCTGCAGCTCTTCACTAAGCCCGTCTTTATTGATCCCGTTGATAGTTGCGAGTATCGCGCTTGGCGTGTTCGATTCGCCCAGATTCAGACTTCTGTCGACGAAGGGAAGTGGATAGCTTGCGCAGACCGACGTATGAATTCTGTCCGCAGCCATGAGATGCCTGGTAGCTATCAGGCGCTCTGTCGGTTCAATGATTTTCTTCGCTACCGCAAAGGTCAGATCATCAATGTCCATATCCAAATTGCCTGGTTCGAATGTCTTTAGAGGCAAAGGAAGAGAACGCGGCGCCGGATCTGAGCTGTGTTGGTATTTTGTGATCGGCGTATCTTTGATGTGAGCCGTACTGTCGATCCTAGGAACACTTTCGCGCAGCTTGGTCATGAGGTCCTGTTGGTCGACCCGTACCTGCTTT
>JAPLQC010000032.1:35552-36480 GCA_026399895.1 Burkholderiales bacterium | reverse complement strand
TTCCGCCTGGAAGATAACGTCGCCATCCCGGGCGGCGGCGGTATGCAGTTCTATGACAAGGTACCCACCAAGTTCGCCAACTACAGCGCGGACGATTTCGCGAAAGGTGGCTTCCGTGTTGTACCGCCAGCAGTCGCTCGTCGCGGCAGTTTCATTGGCAAGAATGCGGTGCTGATGCCTTCGTACGTCAACATCGGCGCTTATGTCGATGAAGGCACGATGGTCGACACCTGGGCCACCGTTGGCTCTTGCGCACAGATCGGTAAAAACGTTCACCTATCCGGTGGTGTTGGTATCGGCGGCGTACTCGAGCCTATGCAAGCTAACCCGACCATCATTGAAGACAACTGCTTTATCGGCGCGCGCTCTGAAGTGGTGGAAGGTGTGATCGTCGAGGCTAACTCGGTGATTTCAATGGGCGTGTACATCGGTCAATCGACCAAGATCTACGACCGCGCAACCGGTGAAGTGACCTACGGTCGCATTCCGGAAGGTTCGGTAGTGGTGTCCGGCAATCTGCCGTCGGCGGATGGTAAGTACAGCCTGTATTGCGCCGTGATCGTCAAGCGTGTGGATGAAAAAACGCGCGCGAAAACGTCGATCAATGAATTGCTGCGGGATTGATGATCACCCTGTACGGCATTCCCAACTGCGACACCGTAAAGAAGGCCCGCACCTGGCTCGAACAGGCCGGGCTTTCTTACCAGTTTCACGACTTCAAAAAAGCTGGCCGCGATAAAGCGACGGTCGCCATATGGCTGAAACACGTACCGTGGGAAATACTGGTCAATAAAAAAGGTACCACCTGGCGCGGCCTACCAGATGCCACAAAGGAGGCCATCGTCGACGCGGCAACCGCGACAGCCCTGATGCTGGAGAACACCAGTGTCATCAAACGACCCGTACTCTGCACGAATAATCAGGTGCT
>JAPLQC010000032.1:0-35483 GCA_026399895.1 Burkholderiales bacterium | reverse complement strand
GCTTCGACGCTGATCTCTACAAAAAAACACTAAAAGCATGAGCAAGACTCTCGCGCTGACCGAAGAACTGATTTCACTGCACTCAGTCACACCAGCCGATGGCGGCTGCCAACTGAAGATGGCCGAGCGCTTATCGCCACTCGGCTTTCAGTGCGAAACCATTGCCTCAGGTGATGTCACCAATCTGTGGGCGCGGCGCGGTGATACGCAACCGTTGCTGGTGTTCGCTGGTCATACCGATGTCGTACCCACCGGTCCGCTGGAGCGCTGGTCTTCTGATCCTTTCATTCCCACCCACCGCGATGGCAAGCTGTACGGTCGTGGTGCTGCTGATATGAAAACCTCGCTCGCTGCCATGGTGGTAGCCGTTGAAGAGTTCGTAGCTACGCACCCGAATCACAAAGGCTCAATCGGTTTTCTCATCACCAGCGACGAAGAAGGTCCTGCAACCGATGGCACCGTGATTGTGTGTAATCAGCTAAAAGCACGCGGCGAGCATATGGATTACTGCGTGGTTGGCGAACCGACATCGGTCAACCAAATCGGCGACACCATAAAAAATGGCCGCCGCGGCACTATGTCCGGCAAGCTCATCATTAAGGGCATACAAGGTCATATCGCTTACCCGCAACTGGCGAAAAACCCGATCCACCTTGCTATGCCGGCGCTAGCCGAGTTGGCTGCGATCGAATGGGATCAGGGCAATGAGTACTACTTGCCCACCTCGTGGCAAATGTCGAATATCCATGCCGGCACTGGCGCATCGAATGTGATTCCTGGTGAATGCATTGTTGACTTCAATTTCCGCTTTGCGACCTCAAGCACGGTCGAGGGTCTGCAGAAGGGCGTACATGCGGTGCTGGACAAGCACGGTCTCGACTATGATTTGAAGTGGACTGTGGGCGGCCTACCTTTCCTCACGCCACGCGGTAGTTTGAGTGAAGCGCTGTCATCAGCAATCAAAGCAGAAACCGGTATCGACACCGAACTATCGACCACAGGCGGTACTTCAGATGGTCGTTTCATTGCGCAAATCTGTCCGCAAGTAGTGGAGTTTGGCCCAACCAATGCCAGCATCCATAAAATTGATGAGCATATTGCGGTAACTGAAATAGAGCCGCTCAAAAACATCTATCGCCGAACGCTGGAGAATCTCCTCCTCTAGCAAGGCATAAGTCGTGTCACTAGCTGGCCGATTGAATATACCAAGAGAATACCAAGGCGCGAGTAATGCTCACGGGTGATTAGCTCGACGAGAATTTCTCAATACACTCGCCGCCATCAGGTAGGCGCGATTGACGAACCAATCATGGTGCAAGGTTACCGATTTTGCTCATTAACAGTGAGCCAAAGGAGGTTTTCATGTCTACGCCAATCTCGGGCAATATCCAACCAACGACACCCCATGACCATCTCGCGCCCAATGCGCCAAACGCGCCCAATACACCCAACGTGCCCAGCTCATCCAACCCCGTCACGTCGGCCGCAATGCCGACGCCACCAACGAACCGAGCGCCCACTTTTCTTACCGATGCCGAAGTATTGCGATTTGTCGCTGACCATATGGATACCGGATTACCAACCGAGCACGCCCATCTACTTGAAAGGGCTAACAACATCATCATGCGCCGCAGGAACGCCAACGCGGCACGGTTTGAGTACATTGGCACTAACCCCAGTGTCAGAAACATAGTGGCGCGGCTGCAAAACGCTGCCGCTCAGGGGCAACTTCCTGATCCCTACCCGATGTCGACCGACCCGCTGAATTTGGAAAGCTGGGCAGCAAGCGCTACACGAGATCAAGTGGTTTTTGTCGCCAGACAATTTCCCCATTTGCACAACGGCCTTATGACCTATTGGAACAAGGGTAGTTAATGTTTACCTTCTGAGGTCAAATGCGCCGGCTCCCTTCAATCCGGTATCCTTGCGGCCTTGAACATCTGCACCCGGTTTCCGGGCATCTTCAATGGCCGTTCCTTTCCAAACATTGCGCGACTTGCTGCGTCACGCCATAACCCGCTTCAATACCGAGCAACTCTATTTCGGCCATGGCAGCGATAATGCGTTCGATGAAGCGGCCTATCTGCTGCTTCATACGCTGAAACTACCACTCGACCAGCTCGAGCCCTTCCTTGACGCGCGCCTGACCGAACCGGAAATTACCACCCTGCTCGGTCTGATAGAGCGCCGCGCGAAAGACCGCGTACCCGTCGCCTACCTGACGCACGAAGCGCTGCTCAGCGGCTACCGCTTCTATGTCGATGAGCGAGTAATCGTGCCGCGCTCATTCATTGCTGAACTCATCCCTGAGCAGTTCCAACCTTGGATTGCCGATCCGGATGCGGTGACGAATGTGCTCGAGCTCTGCACCGGCTCGGGTTGCCTGGCGATTATGCTGGCTGATGCGTTTCCGAATGCGCAGATTGACGCGCTGGATCTATCGACTGATGCGCTCGAAGTCGCGAAGAAAAATGTCGCCGATTACGAACTGCAGGACAGGATCACGCTGTATAACTCCGACCTTTACGACAAGCTGCCGACAAAGAAGTACGATCTGATTGTCACCAACCCGCCCTACGTGAACAGTACCTCGATGGCGAAGCTGCCAGCAGAGTACAAAGCCGAGCCGCAGATGGCACTGGCCGGCGGCGATGACGGCATGGATCTGGTACGACGTATCGTGGCCGGCGCGAAGAAAAGACTCACACCACAGGGCGTGCTGGTGGTCGAGATTGGCAATGAATTCGCGTATGCAGAAGCCGCGTTTACTGAACTTGAGCTGACATGGCTGTCGACCAGCGCTGGGGATGAGGCGGTGTTTCTGGTGACTGCTGATCAACTTTGAGCCACCAAAGCCTGGATCCCGGCGTGCGCCGGGATGACTTGTTAAGGCTATCGCCCTTTGAACGTCCCGAATCTTTAAATCTACTGAATCGTGGCCGCTCCCGGAGTGGCGTACTAAAGAACATCACCCTATAAACCGTCATCCCGGCGCAGGCCGGGATCCATTGAATTTATTCTCCTCCGACGAATGATCCGCCTCCAAAAATTTAGTCTGATGCGCGGCACCAAGCTGCTGTTCGATCTGGCCGACCTTACTATCAACCCCGGCGAAAAAGTTGGATTGATCGGCACTAATGGCAGCGGGAAGTCGACGCTATTCGCCATGCTGCGCGATGAGCTACATACAGATAGTGGAAGTATCGACTACCCCAAGCAGTGGCGCGTCGCACATGTGGCGCAGGAAACGCCTGCACTAGAACGCGCAGCCGTAGATTCTGTGATCGATGGTGATACGACACTGCGGGCGCTCGAATCCGAATTAGCCGCAGTCGAGGCGCAAGGCGAGGACGCCGATGGCAACCGAATTGGTGAACTATACGCACACCTAGCTGATGCCGACGCCTACACCGCGCGCTCACGCGCCGAGCAGCTGCTTGTTGGCCTGGGGTTTTCAGAGGCGCAGTTCGAAAATCCAGTAGCCAGCTTTTCAGGTGGTTGGCGTATGCGGCTGAATCTGGCGCAAGCGTTGATGTGCCCTTCCGACTTACTACTGCTCGACGAACCCACCAATCACCTTGATCTGGATGCGATCATCTGGTTGGAAAGTTGGTTGAAAAACTATGCGGGCACCATGATCGTGATTTCGCACGATCGTGATTTCCTCGATGGTGTGACCAATGTCATCGCGCATATCGACGAGCGCAAGCTGAAACGCTACTCCGGCAATTACAGTGCTTTCGAGCGGCAGCGCGCCGCGCAGCTGGAGCTTGCGCAATCCTTGCAAGAAAAGCAGCAGCGTAAGCGCGCGCATCTACAATCGTTCATTGATCGTTTCAAAGCGAAAGCAACCAAAGCCAAGCAAGCTCAAAGTCGTATCAAGGCACTGGCCCGGATGGAAGAACTCGCACCGCTCAGGGCAGCGGCCGAATTCTCGTTCGAGTTTCGTGAGCCCGAGCGCGCGCCAAATCCACTGTTAGTACTCGATGAAGTGGATACCGGCTACCGTAATGAAAGCAATGAAGAGAAAATCATTGTCGGCAACATCACTTTCACATTACAGGCAGGTCAACGTATCGGTTTGCTCGGTGTGAATGGCGCTGGCAAGTCAACGCTGATCAAGACAATCGCGGGCGATCTCTCGCCACTAAGTGGCGATAAACATCTTGGTAAAGGTCTGGTCGTTGGCTATTTCGCGCAGCAGCAGCTCGAGATGCTGCAGCATGATGATTCGCCGCTGATGCACCTGATGCGCATCGCACCCAATGCACGCGAGCAGGAACTGCGAGATTTCCTCGGCCGCTTCAACTTTCCCGGCGATATGGTGAAAAGTCCGATTGCGCCTTTCTCCGGTGGCGAGAAAGCCCGTCTCGCTTTAGCGCTGATCGTGTGGCAACGCCCCAACCTGCTGCTACTCGATGAGCCGACCAACCATCTTGATCTTGAAACCCGCGAGGCGCTCACCGAAGCACTGGCACAGTTCGATGGCACGCTGATTCTAGTTTCGCATGATCGTCATCTGCTACGAGCGACGACCGATGAGTTTTTGATTGTCGCCGATGGTCAGCTGACCTCGTTTGACGGCGATCTGGATGACTACCGCGATTGGCTATTCAAAACCAGAGTTAAGACTTCAGCTAGTGCGAATGAACCATCAAAGACCGCTGCGCCGGTTTCTACGCCGATCACTGATCGAAAAGAGGATAAACGAATCGATGCGAAAGAGCGTCAGCGCCTATCGAGTCAGCGTAAACCACTAGAAAAGCGCTTGCAAAAGATTGAAGCTGAGATCGGTGATGCTCAACGTCAAAAAGCATCGATTGAATCAACGCTGGCTGATAGTACTGTTTATGAAGAGCCAAGAAAAACCGAGTTGACGCAGCTACTGGAAAAGCAGCAGCGCTGTACGGCTTTGCTTGAGCAACTCGAATCGGAATGGCTGGAGATTCAAGAATCGCTTGAGCAAATCGCATCCGAATAAGACACCTTCCTATCAACGAATAATGTGGGCCTTACCCGCCAGCGTGTTGATGGAAGTGTGCAAGTTTGAAGGATAATCTCGGCATGACGACACCCTCACCCACACCATTGCCGCTGACGGGCATTACCGTGCTCGACCTGACCCGGCTACTTCCGGGTCCAGTCGCGACCATGCATCTGGCCGACATGGGTGCGACCGTGATCAAGATCGAAGATACCGGTGCCGGTGATTACGCGCGCACGATGATGCATGTACGGCATGAACTGTCGCAGATGTTCATTGCGGTGAATCGTGGCAAACAACCGATGCGACTAGATTTGAAGGCTGCCGCCGACCGCGAGCGCTTCCTCGGCATGGTCGATACCGCCGACGTCGTCGTCGAGAGCTTTCGTCCCGGCGTAATGGAAAGACTTGGACTCGACTGGGACACGCTAAAGCTGCGCAATCCTAAGCTTGTGATGTGCGCGATCACAGGCTACGGACAACACGGACCACTGGCGCAAATGGCAGGCCATGACTTGAACTACATCGGCTACGCCGGAATGCTGGCGCAAACAGCAGATGACACCGGTCAACCGGTGATTAGCAATTTGCAGGTTGGCGATTTGCTCGGTGGCGCGCAGAGCGCAGTGCAAGGCATCCTGGCCGCTTTACTCGCAGTGAAGATGGGCGGCTCCGGTCGTTTCGTGGATGTCTCGATGACCGATGCGGTGTTCGCCCATCATTTGATGCCGCTATTTGCGTACAACCACAGCGGCCACGCCGCTCCACCCGCGCGTGATTTCCTGACGGGCGGCCTGCCCTGCTATAACGTTTATCGCTGCAGTGATGGCCGTTATATGGCCGTGGGTGCGCTGGAGTTGAAGTTCTGGCAGCGCTTATGCGAGGTAATCGAACGTCCTGATCTGAAGCAGCACCATTGGGCGCACGGTCAGGTGGTGGGTAGTGAGGAAGCCATCGCTATTCGCGATCAACTCGCCGCCATCTTCGCCACACGCACGCAAGCCGAATGGCATGTGTTATTTGAGCCGGCAGATTGTTGCGTGACGCCGGTGCTGACGCCGGAAGAGGCATTGCATCATCCCCACTTCATTGCGCGCGGCATGGTGCGCTCTGCAAGTCATCCCACTGAGGGAGACTATCTGAGCACCGGGCCTTCGGTGCGCTTCACCGATTAGGCCTGTCATGCGATCCGCATTCACCCAGGACGGCTTCTACCCTTTCGAGGGTCCAGCGACGATCGATTTATCGCTGATACCGCTGTCAATACGCTACAAGCTCGATCGGGCAGAGATAAAACTACATCTCACGCAGTGGCAGAAAATCAGCCTAGATGATCGTCAGCGTTTGTTGGACACACCCTGTGGCACCGCTGCCGAGATAACAGGCTATCGTGCGTTGCTGCTTGAATTGATTGAGCGCTACTTCTCTGCACCACCAACCTCCCATCCCTTAACCACTGATGAGCCATGGGCAGATAGCTCGCGCTGGCCTCAGGTGGTGATCGAACAGAGTGAGAAGCAATCGACCGCGCTACCACCTGTCGGAAGATGGCAGGCACTCAGTGAAATGGACAGGCATGCGTTGTTCGTGTTGGGGCGATCCAAACACGCACATGAAGAATTTATCGCGGCGATGACCTTATTCTTTAAAGACGCGTAAATTCGAGAAAAAAAAGGCTTTACGAGAGTAAACCGCGATGCGCGTCAATCGCATCGCGCACCACCGGGCTGAGGTCAGTCGCCTCGCCGCCATCCATCTTCTGTACGATAGCCTTGCGCATGCGAGGCTCCCAGAATTTTTTCAGGTGATTCGCTATCTCGGCATGTGCCTGGTTACGATCTGGCATATCTTCGAAGAACGCACCGATCTGATTAGCCATTTTGACGAGCTGCTGGGTTTCCATAAATTCACTCCGCTTTAAAACGCTCTGAATGGGTATACACCACGTACGAGGTATCACGCATGAAACCGATCAAGGCAACACCATAACGATCGGCCAACTCCACTGCAAAACTGGTCGGCGCAGAAATCGCTGCGATGGTGCCAATACCCATCGTCGCCGCCTTCTGCACCATCTCGTAGCTCGCACGACTGGTCAGCAACAATGCTCCGCGTGAAAAATCGGTTTTCTGTTTAGCCAGCGCGCCTATCAATTTATCGAGCGCGTTGTGCCGACCCACATCCTCGCGCACGCAAGTCACTTGCCCGCTCTCGTCTATCCACGCAGCGGCATGCGTAGCACCACTGTGGTGCTGCAATGGCTGGCGCAACTGCATCGCCCGCATGCCTGCAACCAATACACTAGGCGCTATCGCATGCGCATGAGGCACTGGGGCTAGCTCACGCGCAACTTGTTCCAACGCCTCAGTGCCACATAATCCGCAGCCAGTACGACCCGCGAGATTGCGACGACGCTGCTTGAGTGCCATGAATCGTTCGCTGGCGATCTCAACGTGTACCAACCTGCCGTCATCGCGCTGCTCGATTTCACAGCCGTAAAACTCGCTGCTCGTGGCGATAATGCCTTCGGATAGCGAAAAACCGAGCGCGAAATCTTCCAGATCAGCCGGTGAAGCCAACATCACCGCGTGTGAGATACCGTTGAACTCAAGCCCGATCGGCAGTTCAACCGCAAGCCAATCCTGCCCCTCCGACACCACGCCATCCCGGCAGCGCCGAACCGACACTTGCTTCAATGTGTCGGCGCCGGTGCTCAAGGCATCCGCCCCGGGGCCGTGCTCCATGGCGATCTCGCTACGCTCCGCTATCGATTGTGTCAGCCCTCGACCTTCGCCAGATCCAACTGCTCGCGATTGAAGCGTTCGTAATTGCGCTGCCATTCCGACGGCTGAGTCACAGGCATCACCTGTACCGCGGTCACCTTGAACTCAGGGCAGTTGGTCGCCCAGTCGGAGTTGTCAGTGGTAATTACGTTCGCGCCCGACTCCGGGAAGTGGAAGGTGGTGTAAACCACACCCGGCTGCACGTTCTCGGTCACGGTCGCGCGCAGCACGGTTTGTCCCGAACGCGAGTCGATACCGACCCAATCACCTTCATGAATGCCACGCTCTTCTGCATCATGCGGATGAATCTCGAGTCGGTCTTCACTATGCCAGCGCGAGTTCTCGGTACGACGTGTTTGTGCACCTACGTTGTACTGCGAAAGGATACGACCGGTCGTCAGAATCAGTGGGAAGCGCGGTGTGACTTTCTCATCAGTCGCAACGTACTTGGTGATCATGAAGCGGCCCTTACCACGCACGAACTGATCCACGTGCATGATCGGCGTGCCTTCCGGTGTGTTGTCATTGCACGGCCACTGAATACTGCCCAGCTTGTCGATCTTCTCGTACGTCACGCCGTGGAAGGTCGGTGTCAGCGATGCAATCTCCGCCATGATCTCGGACGGATGCGAATAGTTCATCGGGTAGCCCAATGAATTCGCCAGCAACTGCGTCACTTGCCAATCCGAGTAACCGGTCTTCGGTGGCATCACTTTGCGCACACGCGAGATACGACGCTCGGCGTTGGTGAAGGTGCCATCTTTCTCGAGGAAAGAAGAGCCCGGCAAGAAGACATGCGCATACTTAGCGGTCTCGTTCAGGAACAAGTCTTGGACGACCAAGCACTCCATCGCCATCAAGCCATTGGCCACATGCTGGGTGTTAGGGTCGGACTGAACAATATCCTCACCCTGCACATACAAGCCCATGAAGCTGGATTCAAATTCAGCGCGAACGATGCTGTCGGATACATGACGATAGCCTGGTAGCTCATGCGGGAACGAGCCCATGTCGCAAGCGCCCTGCACGTTGTTCTGACCACGCAGCGGGTTCACGCCCACGCCCAAGCGACCGACATTGCCGGTGGCCATGGCCAGGTTAGCGATACCCATCACCATGGTCGAGCCTTGTGCATGCTCAGTCACACCAAGGCCGTAGTAAATTGCTGCATTGCCGCCAGTGGCGTACATACGCGCGGCGCCACGCAATTCTTCGGCCGGCACACCAGTAATCTCCGCCATTGCCTCTGGCGAGTTCTCTGGACGTGCGACGAAATTCTTCCAATCTTCGAAGGATTTCAGATCGCAACGCTCAGCAATGAAGTCATCTTTCATCAGACCTTCGGTCACGATCACATGTGCGAGTGCATCGATCAGCGCGACGTTGGTGCCTGGCTTCAGCTTGAGGTGATAGTCGGCTTGGTAGTGCGCGCCCTTCACCATCTCGGTGGTGCGTGGATCAGCCACGATCAACTTGGCGCCCTGACGCAGGCGACGCTTCATCTGCGACGCAAATACCGGGTGAGCGGCGACCGGGTTTGCACCAATCACGAAGATCACATCCGACTGCATCACCGAATCAAACGTCTGCGTACCGGCAGATTCACCGAGTGTCTGCTTCAGACCATAGCCCGTTGGCGAATGACAAACGCGTGCGCAGGTATCGACGTTGTTGTTACCGAAGCCAGCACGCACCAGCTTCTGCACCAGATACGTCTCTTCGTTCGTGCAGCGTGACGATGTAATACCGCCGACCGAGTCCTTGCCGTATTTCTGCTGGATGCGACGGAACTCGCTGGCTGCATACGAGACCGCTTCTTCCCATGACACTTCTTGCCATGGATCAGAAATCTTTTTGCGGATCATGGGGTTCATGATGCGGTCTTTGTGCGTCGCATAACCCCATGCAAATCGCCCTTTAACGCATGAGTGGCCATGGTTCGCCTTGCCATCTTTCCAAGGCACCATACGCACCACTTCACTGCCTTTCATTTCTGCTTTGAAGCCGCAACCCACACCGCAATAGGCGCAGGTCGTTACCGCGCTGTGCTCGGCGATACCGATCTTGATCACGGTCTTTTCAGTCAGGGTCGCGGTTGGGCAAGCCTGTACACAGGCGCCACAAGAAACGCACTCCGACTCCATGAACGGTTCGTTCTGGCCTGCTGCCACGCGTGAGTCAAAACCACGACCATCAATCGTCAACGCAAACGTACCCTGAGTCTCTTCGCAGGCGCGTACGCAGCGGTTACAGACGATGCACTTGGACGGGTCGTAGGTGAAGTAAGGATTCGACTCATCCTTCTTCAACTCGGTGTGGGTCTTGATCGGAGCACTGCCTTTGGTGTAGCGCACTTCACGCAAGCCAACCAAACCAGCCACGTCTTGCAATTCGCAATTGCCATTGGTGGGGCAAGTCAGGCAATCGAGCGGGTGATCGGAAATGTACAGCTCCATCATGCCGCGACGAATATCAGCCAGCTTAGGCGTCTGAGTACTGACCTTCATGCCAGGCTCGACAGGCGTGGTGCATGATGCCGGGTAGCCCCTGCGGCCTTCAATCTCTACCAAACATACACGGCAAGAACCGAAGGCTTCCAGCGAATCAGTCGCGCACAGCTTCGGCACGTTGATACCGGCTTCCGCACTGGCGCGCATGACTGACGTGCCTGCAGGCACGGTCACCGACACACCATCAATCTCTAAAGTCACCAGCGTTGCAGATGCCCGCTCTGGCGTACCAAAGTCTTTTTCATTGATTGCGTTCATGCCGTCTCCTTCGCTTTCTTTTCTGTACCGAAGTCTTCTGGGAAATGATTCATTGCCGATAGCACCGGGAACGGTGTCATGCCGCCCATGGCACAGAGCGAGCCATTCAGCATGATGTCGCACAGATCACGTACCAAATGAATCTGCTGCTCAGTGTCTTCACCAGCGATGATCTTGTCGAATGCTTCTTTGCCTCGGGTCGAGCCGATACGGCACGGTGTGCACTTTCCGCACGATTCAACCGCGCAGAATTCCATCGCATAACGCGCCTGCTTCAGCATATTCACGCTTTCATCGAACACCACGATGCCACCGTGTCCGAGCGTACCGCCGATCTGCAAAAAGGCTTCGTAATCGAGTGGTGTATCGAATTGAGATTCAGGCAAGTAAGCACCCAGTGGCCCACCGACCTGCACTGCGCGGATCGGCTTACCAGAACGGGTGCCGCCGCCGTACTCGTACAGCATCTCGCGTAGCGTGAGGCCGAACGCTTTTTCGACCAAGCCACCAAATTTGATATTGCCCGCGAGTTGCATCGGCAACGTGCCGCGCGAACGACCCATACCGAAATCTTTGTAGTAGGCAGCTCCGCGCGCAAAAATCACTGGCACCGTCGCCAGCGAGATCACGTTGTTGATGACTGTCGGTTTACCGAATAGACCCGAGATCGCTGGAAGCGGCGGCTTAGCACGCACGATGCCGCGCCGACCTTCAATGCTCTCTAGTAGCGCAGTCTCTTCACCGCACACATACGAGCCTGCGCCAACGCGGACCTCAAGATCGAAGCGCTTGCCCGAGCCGCAAATATTGGCACCCAGGTAGCCATGCGCACGCGCTATTTCGATCGCCTTATTCAGCATCTCGATCGCATGCGGGTATTCAGAGCGCGCGTAGATGTAGCCCTTGGTTGCACCCACACCCAAGCCAGCGATGGTCATACCTTCGATCAGCATCAGCGGATCGTCTTCCATCACCATGCGATCCGAGAAGGTGCCCGAGTCGCCTTCATCAGCGTTACAAACGATGTACTTTTGCGCCGATGGTGTCGTGCGTACCGTGTTCCATTTGATGCCGGTCGGGAAAGCCGCGCCACCGCGTCCACGCAAACCGGACTCAGTCACCTCTTGAACAATCTGCTCCTCGCTCATTGCCAAGGCTTTTTGCAGACCGGCAAAGCCTTCATGTGCGCAGTAGTCTTCAATCGACAGCGGGTCAGTGATACCAATGCGCGCAAAGGTGAGGCGCTCTTGGCGCTTCAAGAATGGAATCTCTTCTGTCAAGCCGAGCGCCAACGCGTGTGCTCCGCCACTCGTGAAGCCAGCGTCAAACAGCGACGCCACATCATCCTCGCTCACCGGGCCATAGCCCACGCGACCTTGCGGCAACGCTACTTCAACCAATGGCTCCAGCCAGAACATGCCACGCGAGCCATTACGAACCAGTTCAATCTCGACACCGCGACGCTTGGCTTCAGCCAGAATCGCTTGCGCAGTTTCATCAGCACCTAAAGCCAGCGCGGTGGAATCGCGCGGCACAAAAATCTTCACGCTCATGCGTCGCTCCTTGCGCGTGCCAGTAGTCGATCGAAACTTTTCTGATCAACACGGGCGTGTAGTTTTTCACCCATCATGATCGAAGGCCCGCAGGCGCAATGGCCTAGGCAGTAAACAGGTTCGAGCGTGACTGAACCATCTGCGGTGGTCTCGTGGAAATCAATGCCCAGCGCGCGCTTGGCATGCTCAGTCAGCGCCTCAGCGCCGACCGATTGGCAAGCCTCAGCTTGGCAGATCTGCAGCACGACTTTGCCAGCCGGCGTGGTACGGAAGTGGTGGTAATAGCTGATGACGCCATGCACTTCGGCGCGGGTCAGATTCAGCCGATCAGCAATTTCAGGCACGGCATCTGACGGCACGTAACCGTATTCGGCCTGAATTGCATGAAGAATGGGAAGCAGCGCGCCATCCGGTGCGCCCAATTGGGTCAAGGTGGCGTTGATACACGCGTCATACGAAGCCGTTGGCATCGTGGTCTCCGGTGTTTTTAATATGTGCCGAAAAGCATATTTCGGTGGAAATTACAGCCCGCGAAAGCTGCGAATGCGCGGATATTCCGCTCGGCGACACCGGATGTCAATATGAGATTTTTAGCCTATTTAGCGACCGCAAGTCGCCCCAGCTAACGGGGGCTGCAGGCACTACAAAACGTGGGGAAAGTATGACGTTGGCTAGGCGGGAGCCTCGCAGGCAGTACATGACGTACGACAAGGCTACCAACAACGCCAGCGGCAACCGAAGAGGCTTTACAAAAATGTCGCTGGCTAGGCGGGAGCCTCGCAGGCAGTACATGACGTACGACAAGAGGCTACCAACAACGCCAGCGGCATTTTTAGTCGTTTTTGATAACGATGCTGGGGAACTTCAGGCTCATATCCTTCGCCTTCTCCGCCACCTTGACCGCGATCTTGCGCGCGATCTGACCGTACAACTGGGCGATAGGACCGGTAGGGTCGGCCACCACGCTGGGTCGGCCGGCATCGGCTTGCTCTCGGATGCTTAGCGTCAGTGGCAAGGCCCCGAGGAAATCAACTCCAAAATCGGCGCACATTTTCTCGCCGCCGCCATGACCGAAGATCGACTCGGTATGTCCGCAGTTACTGCAAACATGAACGCTCATGTTCTCGACGACACCAAGAATCGGAATACCGACCTTCTCGAACATTTTCAAACCCTTGCGCGCATCGAGTAGCGCGATGTCTTGCGGCGTGGTGACAATCACGGCGCCAGTCACCGGCACTTTTTGAGACAGGGTCAGCTGAATATCACCAGTGCCGGGCGGCATATCAACCACTAAATAATCCAGATCGCGCCAGTTGGTTTGCTCCAGCAACTGCTGCAAGGCCTGCGTAACAATTGGTCCACGCCATACCATGGGCTGATCCGGGTCGATCATGAAACCGATCGACGCTACCTGCACGCCGTAGTTCTCAAGCGGCTCCATGGTTTTGCCATCATGGCTCTCTGGCTTACCGGAAACACCCATCATGGTCGGCTGCGAGGGGCCGTAGATATCCGCATCCAGCAGACCGACTTGCGCTCCCTCAGCAGCCAGTGCCAGTGCCAAGTTCACTGCGGTGGTGGATTTGCCTACTCCGCCCTTGCCGCTCGCGACTGCGATGATGTTTTTAACGTTGTTCATCAACTTCACGCCGCGCTGCACCGCATGCGCAACCACCTTCACGCTCACGTTGACATGCACCTCAGTCACACCGGGAATCGGGCGCAAGGCAGCATCAATCAACTGCTTGATGGCATCGATCTGTGTTTTCGCGGGGTAGCCCAATTCGATGTCGAACGAAACCTTGCCGCCGTCGATCTGGATATTTTTTGCCGATTTACTGGTAATGAAGTCTTTGCCGGTGTTGGGGTCAATCACGCCCGATAGCGTGTCGCGGATGGATTCTTGGGTGAGGCTCATGACGTCTCCTTTCAGGAGGCGCAAGTCTAAACCAAAAGACTAAAACAAAACGGCCACCTAACAAGGTGGCCGTTTCGGGTGAAGCAAGAAGACTTACTTGAACAGCACTGCGGACTTTTGCAGCGTGACAGAAATACCGTAGGCCAGCGGTATACCCACCGCCATCCAAGCCACCCAAGCAATCGCCGGATTGCTCTTTGTTGCTTGGCCTTCGCCTTGCAGCGTGTCTTTGACTGACTTCTCGTGGGCCAGTTGCTTCTCGTGAGCGAGTTCTTCCGCCGACATGAAGTAACGATCGGCGACTGGACGCACCATCAGGTTGGCTATCAGACCCACCACCAGCATCGCTGCCAGTACATAGAAGATCGGTTCGTAAATCTGATCGAACGGTACTTTTTGCTCGAGGCGGATGTCGTGCATGTAGTTCACTACCACCGGGCCCAAAATACCTGCGGTTGACCACGCGGTCAGCAGACGACCATGAATCGCGCCCACAAACTGCGTGCCGAACATATCCGCCAAATAGGCCGGAATCGTTGCGAAGCCACCGCCGTACATCGAAGCGATCACACAGAAGGACGCCACGAAAATTGCGAGCGACTTCCAACCAGCCGAGACCGACGCCATCAAATAGAGAGCGATACCGAGTACGAAGAAAATCAAGTACGTAGGCTTACGTCCAAGATGATCCGACGAAGACGCCCAAACAATTCGGCCGAAAATATTAAACAGCGAGATCAGGCCAACAAAGCCAGCACCGATCGCGACAGCGGCTTTGAGAAGATCCGGATTCGCTTTCAGATCAAGAAACCCGAGTTCAGGTTGTCCGACCAGCGCGCCCGCAAAGGTCTCTTGCAGCATTGGCGAAGCTGCACCAATGATGCCGATACCTGCAGACACATTCATGCACAGCACAATCCACAGCAACCAGAACTGCGGTGTCTTGTGCGCGTTTCTTAGATGCACATGGTTCTGCGCAATCATGGCCTTCTGCGAAGGCGGTGGTGGCTCCCAACCGGCGGGCTTCCAACCGGTGGCCGGCACGCGGTAGCCAAATGCACCAGAGAACATAAACACCGAGTAAATAATGGCCAGTGTGACGAAGGTTTGCCAGACACCTGGATCGGTGGGCGTAGCGAACTTGGCCATCAGGAAAGTCGCTAGTGGCGAGCCAATCATGGCACCGCCACCAAAGCCCATAATCGCCATCCCGGTCGCCATACCGCGGCGGTCTGGGAACCACTTAATCAGCGTCGAAACCGGAGATATATAACCAAGGCCAAGCCCGATGCCGCCAATCACGCCCGAGCCGAGCCACATCATCCAAAGCTGATGGTGATAAACGCCCATGGCCGAGATCAGCAAACCACCGCACCAGCAGATCGCAGCAACAAAGCCTGCCTTGCGCGGACCAGCGCGCTCGAGCCAGCCGCCCCAGACCGCGGCCGCGCAGCCCAGCACCACGAAGAACAGGGTGTACATCCAGCCCAGATCGAACTGGGTCCAGTTGCAATCGGTCGCAAACAATGCGCGGCCAGTACCGGCCAATTTATCGCCAAAGCTGACGGCACCCGCAGCGCAAGAGGCTAGCGGCGCACCGTCCGGGCCCAGCAGTGCATTACCGAGGGGTTTCCAGAAAACCGAGAAGCCATAGGCCATCCCGATACATAAATGGATAGCGAGTGCGGCTGGTGGAACCAGCCATCGGTTAAAGCCGTCGCCGGCGATTGTGCGCTCTTTATCGAGCAGTGCCATGTTTCCTCCTGTGGGGCCGCCCAGTAGGCGGCGTCGGTCTTTCGAGTTGTTATATTGAGCTTCGTGCCGAAGGCGGCGCTCATCCTGACAGGGTACATTCTACGTTGCAATATGCTATGGTGGACATAATGTTCAAGGTCCGAATTAACCCGCATTGGGAAATCACACGCGGCAACGGCGAACCGCTAGACACCGCGGTTTTGCTATCGCTGCTGCGCGCCATCGACGAAACCGGCTCGATTGCGCGTGCCGCGCAAACCGTCGGCCTGTCTTATCGCTACGCGTGGGGCTTGCTGCGTGATGCGGAAGAATTGTTCGGCAATAGCTTGATGACCACCGGTCGTGGGCGCGGTACCCAACTATCTCCACTGGCAGAAAAACTGATTTGGGCCGACCGCCGAGTTGCCGCCCGCCTCTCGCCCACCTTGGATAGCCTCGCCTCAGAACTTGAAACTGAGCTCGGCAAAACCGTTGGTGCTGCACCAGCAATGATTCGCCTCGATGCCAGCCATGGCTTTGCGGTGGCGGCGTTTCTGAGGCAAGCAACTGAATCCGGTTTACCGATTGATCTGCGCTACAGAAACAGTACCGATGCCGTTGCTGCGTTATCGCGGGGTGAATCTGATTTGGCGGGTTTTCATGTGCCGACCGGTGAGTTCGAAGCACCGTCTGCTGAACGCTTTAGCAAATGGTTGGATACACGCACACACCGACTCATCCATCTTGCTCACCGCGAGCAAGGTTTGTTCGTAAACACCGGCAACCCGCTCGGCATTAAGAGTTTGTCAGATTTGTCGCGTTCTGATGTTCGCTTTGTGAATCGGCAAGTGGGCTCGGGTACACGCATGCTGCTCGAACTGATGCTGGAAAAATCCGCGACACTACCTACCGCTATCAACGGCTATGAAAACACCGAGTTCACGCATTCTGCAGTCGCGGCATTTATCGCCAGTGGCATGGCGGATGTTGGCTTTGGTGTGCAAACGGCGGCAGAGCGATTCAAATTGGATTTCATACCGCTCGCCCGCGAACGCTACTTTTTAGCTGTCAACGCAGAGTCGCTGGATCAACCCGGTATGCGCCAGGTGATTGATGTCGTGCGCTCCGCCAGCTTTCGCGACGCTGTGAATCAACTCGCTGGCTATGATACGACCGACACTGGCGAGATACTGACGCTATCGCAAGCATTCAGCGCTGCGCCACGCAAGCAAGCGGCTTAAAATCGTTGATCATCTCTCCTGAGAACATCACTGCAGTCATACTCGCCGGCGGCCTGGGTCGCCGCATGGGCGGTGTGGATAAAGGCCTGCAACTGATTAATGGACAGCCGATGGTGCAGCAAGTGCTAGACCGCTTGCAGCCTCAGGTGGGTAAGGTACTCATCAATGCGAATCGACATCTCGATGACTACAAAGGCTTTGGTGTGCCGATTTGTAGCGACAGTATCAGCGGCTATGCCGGACCCTTGGCAGGTATCCACGCGGCGCTGCTGCAAACCAATACCGCTTATCTAGTGAGTGTGCCTTGTGATTCACCGCTGCTACCGAACGACTTGGTATCGCGCTTGTCTGTTGCGTTGAGTGAGCATCAAGCCGATGCTGCTGTCGTAGTAACTGGCAATACCGAACAACGGCAACGTCATCCGGTGTTTCTCATGTTGAAGTCTGATGTGCGAACCTCGCTTGAGCACTATCTCAACACCGGGGGACGCAAGGTTGATGATTGGCTCGCAAGTCTGAATTGTGTGGATGTGCCGTTCGAGGATGAAACAGCGTTCACCAATGTGAATACGCCTGAAGATATTCAAGCGCTAATAACAACGACTGGATCCCGGCCTCCGCCGGGATGACGTTTTGAGCAGTTAAGTTCTAACTGAGCAGCTCCCGAATCTCGGTCTGCGCCAAGATAAGGTCTTCGAGTAGATTGGTTCTAAACAAGCGACTTCGGCTTGAAGTGCTTATCGCTGATACGAAACTTTTGGCGTCGGTCCCCCATCAGCAACCGCAACTCTTTGATGGAAAGCGTGCTCACCTCGTGCATGCGAATCAACAGCGACGCCGTCACGGGTAGTCGTCGATGTCGAATTTTGCTGATGACCGGTGGAGATACTTCCAACGCGCGCGATAAAGCTGCATCATTTTTCAGATTCAGTCGCTCGATCAAGGTCGCGAGTAAATGGTCTGGGTCATAGCGCTGCGCGGGCTGCGTTGTGGGCGGCTGCATAGTTTGCGGCTGTGCGGACGGTGACTGCGTGGTGTGTGGCTGCATGGTATGGGGGAGCAGAGAACGAGAACGCATTCTGACCCCACACGTACTCGCCGCATTGTTCACTCACAACAGCAACCGCCAATGCGTCTGTGCGCCGGCAACAATTAATGCGCCTCATCCGGCAACGGTAATGCGGTTTTGTATTTCACCTGCTTGAGCGCAAAACTAGATTTGATATTCTTGATACCGGGAATGCGCGTTAGATTCTCCAGGATGAATTTCTCTAATGCCTGCAGGTCCGGCACCACAATACGCAGCAGGTAATCCTCATCACCCGTCATCAGGTATACCTCCATCACTTCATCGAAGTGACTCACCGCCTGTTCGAAACGCTCGAGCGCTTGCGCCTCCTGCTTCTCAAGTGCCACGCGCACGAACACATTCACCTTGAGCCCAAGCGTGAGCGGGTCCACCAGAGCGACATAGCGCGAGATCACCCCATCGCTCTCTAGCCGCTTGACGCGCGCCAGCGTGGGCGACGCTGACAACTGAACATTGCCGGCTAATTCGACGTTGGTCAGGCTGGCATCCTGCTGTAACTGCCGGAGAATACGAAGATCTGTGCTATCGATATTTGACATCTTTCTATATCACCAAATCTTGATAAAGCAGCATTTTATGCTGTTTTTATAGGATTACGGCAAATTTTCAGCAGCACATTTTGTGGTCCAAGCCTTAAACTTTCGGTAGGTAAAGCATTGAACAAGCTGCGCGTTGCGCGGCAATGCGTGGGCTAGCGCTAAGACCACACCGCTACCACCCAGCTACCACCCTTATCGATTGCACTCCATGGACATGACTTCACCCGAGCATCTGCTGCGACCCATCGACACCGATGCCCAAGAAACTGCCGAGTGGATTGAGGCGCTGACGTCAGTGATCGCCACCGATGGTCCGGAGCGCGCGCGTTTCTTGTTGTCGCAACTGGCCTCGTCGGCGCGCGCCGCTGGCTTGAACTGGCGCGACGCACGCATCACCCCCTACATCAATACGATCCGACCACAGGATGAACCGCCCTATCCCGGCGGTGCAGACACTATCGCTATCGAAGAACGACTCGCAGGTATCTTGCGCTGGAATGCGCTGGCGATGGTGGTACGCGCCAATCGCGCTTACGGTGAACTCGGTGGACATATCGCAAGCTATGCGTCTGCCGCTGATCTGTTCGAAGTGGGGTTCAATCATTTCTTCCGTGCACGTAGCGCAGACTTCGCGGGTGACCTGATCTACTTTCAGCCACACTCCGCACCCGGCATTTATGCCCGCGCCTATCTCGAAGGCAGGCTCGACGACAACAATCTTGCGCACTACCGCCAAGAGATCGCCGCAGCAGCGAGTGGCACGCAAGGCCTGTCGTCCTACCCGCACCCTTGGTTGATGCCGGAGTTTTGGCAGTTTCCTACCGGCTCCATGGGCATCGGTCCGATCAGCTCGATTTATCAGGCGCGTTTCATTCGCTATCTCGAACATCGCGGCTTGTTGGCAACCCAAGAGCGCAAGGTGTGGGGTGTGTTCGGTGATGGCGAGATGGATGAGCCCGAGTCACTCGCCGCGCTCTCGCTCGCCGCACGCGAAAAACTCGACAATCTGGTGTTCGTCATCAACTGCAACCTGCAACGTCTCGACGGCCCGGTGCGTGGCAATGGTCATATTGTTGACGAATTAGAGACCCTGTTCGGCGGCGCTGGCTGGCATGTGATTAAGCTGCTCTGGGGCTCGGACTGGGACCCACTATTTGCGCGTGATACGAATGGCGAACTGGCTGATGCACTCAGCCGAACGGTTGATGGACAGTTGCAGACCTTTGCAGCAAATGACGGCGCGTTTAACCGCGAGCATTTCTTTGGGCAATCGCCCGCCCTCAAGGCATTCGGCGATCTGCTGACCGATGAAGAGATCGATCGCTTGAAACGCGGTGGGCATGACCTGAAAAAAATCTATGCGGCCTACCATGCCGCCACCCAGCATCGTGGGCGGCCAGTGGTGATTCTTGCCCAGACCAAAAAAGGCTTTGGTATGGGTAAAGCCGGTCAAGGCCGTATGACAACGCATCAACAGAAAAAACTTGAGCTGGCTGATTTGATCGAGTTTCGTGATCGCTTTCAACTGCCGCTGAGCGATTCGCAAGTTGAGCACCTCGAGTTCTATCGGCCACCTGCAGATAGCCCAGAGATGCGTCATCTGCACGAGCGCCGTGCCGCACTGGGTGGCTATATGCCGCAGCGAATCAGTAGCAGCAAAAATCTACCCGTACCGTCCATTGAAAGCTATGCCGCTTTTGCGCTGGAGGCCGATAGCAAAGAGATGTCCAGCACCATGGCCTTGGTGAGAATGATGGGTGGGTTGCTCAAAGACGCCCAACTCGGTAAGCATGTGGTGCCGATTGTTGCTGATGAAGCGCGCACCTTCGGTATGGCAAACCTGTTTCGGCAGGTGGGTATCTATTCGGCGCAGGGTCAGCTGTATCAGCCTGAAGACATCGGCTCGATTCTTTATTACCGTGAAGCGAAAGACGGCCAAATTCTCGAAGAAGGTATTTCCGAGGCGGGAGCGATTTCTTCATGGACTGCCGCTGCTACCAGCTACGCAGTGCATGGCTTGCCAATGCTGCCGTTTTACATCTACTACTCGATGTTCGGCTTCCAGCGCATCGGTGATTTGATCTGGGCTGCAGCAGACCAACGCGCTCGAGGCTTCTTGATCGGCGCCACTTCGGGTCGCACCACACTGGGTGGCGAGGGCTTGCAGCACCAAGACGGTAGCAGCCATGTGGTCGCCGCAACTATTCCCAACTGCATTGCCTACGATCCTGCCTATGCGTATGAACTTGCAGTGATTGTGGATGACGGTATGCGGCGCATGCTGACGCAGCAGGAAGATGTTTTTTACTACATCACCGTCACCAATGAAAACGAAGCGCAACCCAGCATGCCGCCTGAGTCGCGCGAGGGTATCTTGCGTGGACTGCATCGAATCCAAGCCTGCGACAAGCCGCAACTGCGTCTTCTCGGTGCTGGTCCTCTCTTAAAAGAGACCACCGCTGCAGCTGCGCTGCTACAAGAGCACTTCGGCATTCAAGCCGACGTCTGGAGCGTGACTAGCTTTTCCGAACGTGAGCGAGCACGTAGATTGAAACAATCCGATACGCTGCCTTGGGTTACCCACCAGCTCGGCGACTCGAATGCGCCAGTCATTGCGGTATCGGATTACGTGCGTACGGTTGCTGAAAGTGTGCGCGCCTATGTGCCGGCGCCCTATGTCACCTTGGGCACTGATGGTTTTGGTCGTAGTGATACACGCGCTGCCTTGCGTGACTTTTTTGAAGTCGATGCACGTTGGATCTGCTACATCGCGTTGAGCGAGTTATTCGCCGGCCAAAAGACCGATGCCGAGTGGCGCGCAATTGCCGACCAGCTGGGTCTAGATATCGACAAGGCGATGCCAAGCACGGTGTAATTTAGGTGCCACCAAAGGAAATCAGAGACTTTTAGATGGCTCCAGCAGATCTCAGTGCAGCGATCTGGTCATCGTCATAACCAAGATCACGCAAAATATCCATGGTGTGCTGACCCAAGGCTGGGATCGGGTCCATGCGCGGATTCCAGGCGCTACCTGCGCCCGGTGGCTTGAGCGCCGGCATGGATCCGGTTGGCGTCATCACCTCGACCCAACGCTCACGCGCGCGCAGCTGTGCGTGCTGCCAAAGCCCTTGCATATCATTCAGCATTGCGTTCGCAATCTGCGCATCGTCTAAGCGCGCGATGACTTGCTCGGCACTCAGCACACTGAACACCTCGCAGATCAATGCATATAGTTCACCCCGAGCCGCACTACGCAGCGCGGTAGAAGCAAATCGCGGGTCTTTTGCCAGCGCGGGTTGTAGCAGTACCTTGTCGCAGAACTGAGCCCACTCGCGTTCATTCTGCAAACCCAACATCACAATCTTGCCATCACCCGCAGGAAATGGGCCGTAGGGGTAGATGGTGGCATGCGACGCACCCGCACGCGCCGGTGCAGGCGCGCCTTGGTAGGTGTAGTACATCGGAAAACTCATCCACTCCGCCATGCTCTCAAGCATGGAGATATCGATCGCACAGCCGCGGCCAGTTCGACCGCGTTGAATCAGCGCGGCAAGAATATTGGTATAGGCATACATACCGGCGGCGATATCGGCAATTGATACACCGGCCTTGGTTGGCTCGTCTGGCGTTCCAGTGACGGATAAGAACCCCGACTCGCTTTGAATCAGTAAGTCGTAGGCTTTTTTATCGCGGTACGGTCCATCAACGCCATAGCCAGAGATATCGCACACAATCAGTTGCGGGTACTTGGCCGATAGCGCGTCATACGAGAGCCCTAACCGCGCTGCCGCACCGGGCGCAAGGTTTTGTACCAATACATCAACATCGCTGAGTAGTTGCTCCAGTACCTCGCGCGCGGCGGCTTGCTTGATGTCTAGCGTAATGCTCTCTTTGGAGCGGTTGGTCCAAACGAAATGCGAGGCCAGACCATTGACGCGATCATCATAGTCACGCGCAAAATCGCCGACGCCCGGACGCTCAACCTTGATTACCCGCGCACCAAGATCCGCGAGTTGACGAGTACAGAATGGGGCAGCAATTGCATGCTCCAGCGTAAGTACCGTGATGCCATCGAGTGGACGCATAAGCTTTTAACAGGTGGTATGGCTGCAAAATAATCCAAGGATTATCCCACGATGACCATCAGACCCGTCGCCAAGGGCTTGCTCAAGAACACCATTCAAAATCGGGCGCCAACGGCCAGCAGCACGTTTATAATCGCGGCTTTCGCCTGCCGTGCCTCCGATGGCATGCGGCCAGAACCGCCTGTTCCTTCATGTCCCAATCCCCCCACACCGACTCGTCACCCACGCCACCCACTGCGTCAGCGTCTTTCTTTGTCCGCGCTACCCATGCGCTCGATCGTCCTGCGCTGGCCACGCTACTACTGTTTGCCTGGGTCATGCTCGGCGCCTGGATCAGGCCTCTATCTTTGCCCGACGAGGGACGCTACGTGGGCGTGGCATGGGAAATGGTCCGCTCAGGTGACTGGCTGACACCCACCCTGAATGGGTTGCCCTATTTCCATAAGCCGCCCTTGTTTTATTGGCTGACCGCGCTTTCAATCAAAAGCTTCGGTACGGTTGATCTGGCGATGCGCATGGCATCCATGCTGGCCGCAGCGCTGATGGCGTTTGCCGGTGCGCGTCTGCTGACACGCTGGCATAGCGCCCAGATGGCACGCTGGTATTTACTGGTGCTCGCGACCCTTCCCTACTTTTACCTTGGCTCACAGTTCGCCAACCACGATATGTTGGTGGCGGCATTTATCTCGAGTGCGGTTTTATTCGGCGCTGATGCAATGTTGTCGTCCGATCAAGCCCAGCCATGGCAGCGAAGCATGCTGCTGGCCTGGGCCTGTGTTGCACTTGGGCTTCTGAGTAAAGGCTTGATCGGCATTGTGCTGCCGGCAGGCGTGATGCTGCTCTGGATCGTGCTGCAACGTCGCTGGTCGTGGCTGACCAAGCTGCTGTGGTGGCCGGGCATTGTTTTGTTTGCGCTGATCGCGTTGCCCTGGTTCGTCCTGATGCAATTGAAGTTCCCTGAGTTCTTCGATTATTTTTTCATTCACCAGCACTTCGAGCGATTCACCGAGACCGGCTTTAACAATATGAACCCATGGTGGTTCTATCCGGCTGTGATTGGGGTGCTGTGCTTGCCGTGGTCTGTATTGCTGCTCGGCCAATTCAAGCTTCACACGCAATCCGCTACGCATACAGCACTCCGTCATTTGCAGTGGGCTTGGGTGGTGGTGGTCGTCGGATTTTTTTCGTTGCCAGCCTCGAAGTTGATCGGGTATGTGTTGCCAGCGATACCCGCCATCGCAATGCTGATTGCCGATGTAGTGGTCACCCGTCTGTTGCCGCTGCGTCGCGTGCAGCTGCTACCGCGAGCTGTTGCAGTCATCTGCCTGCTGAGCTTGATTCCGCTGGTCTGGATTTTTGGTCGGGTGGATATCTATTCCGCCAAACCACTGGCTGCCGCTTATCGTGGTGCCGCTTCACCGCAAGATCAGGTGCTGTCAATCGGCCTTTATCGCTTCGATTTTCCGGTCTATGCGCAACTCCGTTCACCGCTGCCCGTAGTACTCAATTGGGATGACCCGTCTATCGAGCGTACAGACAGCTGGCAACGTGAATTATTGGATGCATCGAAGTTCGACCTGCCAGCGGGTGAGCGTGTGCTGATCAAGCCTGCGGATTTAGATTCGCTGCTGTGCGCCAAGGAAGTCAGCTGGGTCATCGCGCCGCTAGGTAGTAATGAGCCGCTGTTGGCATCGGCCGAGATCGTCCGTAGTACGACCTTGCACAAGTTGATGCGCTTCGATCGAGAGCGAAGTAACTTGCCTTGTAGAGGCGGCCTATCACTCGGTAATTCACCGAGCACAGCATCGTGAAGCCCAATTGATGGTCGATGTGCCCATACTCAGCCGCCGATTAAAAGGACAGTCAGGTGTCAATCAGTAATCCGGAATTTTCAAAATCGTCGGTAATGCGCCCAGTCTCCGTGACTGGCCAGGGCATCTACCACCACGCACCGACCCCAGCGTTGGTGTTAGCCGCAGTCGGCGTCGTATTCGGCGACATTGGTACCAGCCCACTATATGCGCTCAAAGAATGCTTCAGCGCTGAGCATGGCATTCCCTATTCGACCGATGCCGTACTGGGTATCTTGTCGATGATTTTCTGGGCCTTGCTGATGGTGGTCACGGTGAAGTACGTGATCTTCGTTCTACGCGCAGACAATGATGGTGAAGGTGGCGTGCTATCACTCATGGCGTTGGCGCTGCGCTCTTCCAAAAGTGAACGTTGGCAGTACCGCTTTCTCCTCATGCTCGGCGCCCTGGGGGCTTGCATGCTGCTCGGTGAATCGGTGATTACTCCGGCCATCTCTGTGCTATCGGCGGTTGAAGGTTTGGAAGTGGTCAACCCCGGTATGAAGCGCTACGTGATTCCGATCACCCTGGTGATCATCATCGCGCTGTTCACGATTCAACGCTATGGCACTGCTGCGGTCGGCCGATTGTTCGGCCCGATCATGCTGGTGTGGTTTGCGACATTGGCAGCATTCGGTGTCATGAGCGTGATGCAGAACCCAATCATTCTTTATGCCGTTAACCCTGCCTATGCGGTTGCCTTCGTGGCGGAGCATACGCTACAGGCTTACATCGTGATGGGCTCGGTAGTTCTGGTGGTGACAGGTGTAGAAGCGCTGTATCTCGACATGGGCCACTTTGGACGCAAGCCGGTACGCTTGGCCTGGCTGCTGATCGCGCTGCCCGCGCTAATGATTAACTATTTCGGCCAAGGCGCGCTGATGCTGGCAGACCCTTCCGCCGCAGAAAACCCCTTCTTTATGATGCTGCCAGAATGGGCGCTGTGGCCCATGATTGGCTTGGCTACTGTCGCTACCGTCATCGCTTCGCAAGCGGTCATCTCAGGCGCTTTCTCGCTGGCCAATCAAGGTATCCTGCTCGGCTTCTTGCCACGCATGCAGATCTTGCATACCTCTGAAACCGAGCGCGGGCAAATTTATATGCCCATGGTGAACTGGTTGCTGTTGGTACTAGTGATTTTCACGGTGATTCAATTTCGTGAGTCGGGCAATCTAGCGGCCGCCTATGGCATCTCGGTCACCACCACCATGTTGATCACCACCTCGTTGCTTGCGGTGGTGATGTATAACGAGTGGAAAATAAAGCCCGTATTTGTCATCTTGCTGTCGGTGATGTTCTTTGCGCTGGATTTCTCTTTCTGGACAGCAAACCTAATCAAGGTAAAAGATGGCGGCTGGTACCCCTTGCTGCTGGGCGCTATCTGCTTTGTGATGCTGACCACTTGGTATAAAGGCCGCAGATTATTGCGGGAGCGTGTCGTCAATGATTCGATCCGCCTGACCGATTTTGTACAATCCTTGCTAGCGCATCCGCCGCATCGGGTAGACGGTACTTCCGTGTTCCTCACCGCACATATCGACTTTGTACCGGTCGCGCTGCTGCACAATCTGAAGCACAACCGGGTACTACATAAACGGGTGGTGTTTCTGAAGCTGTCGATTTGGGATATCCCTTATGTGCGCGACGAAGAGAAAATCAACGTCGTCGAGCTCGGTAGCGAATGCTACGTCGTGCGCGCGGTGCATGGTTTCAAGGAAACCCCTGACATCAACCATGTACTCGCGCTACTCGAGCGGCAGCATGGCCTAGCACTCGAACTCTCAGATACGTCGTTCTTCTTAGCACGCGATACGGTCGTGCCGAGTAATTTGCCGGGCATGGCGGTGTGGCGTGAAAGATTGTTTGCCTGGATGATGCAGAATGCGGCGAAGCCTTCGGACTTTTTCAAGATTCCACCCAACCGCGTTGTAGAGCTGGGTACAAAAATCGAAATTTGAAAGTTTTTTCTGGATCCCGGCCTACGCCGGGATGACGCTCAATGCGCTAATACTCTAGCTAAAAACTCCTGAGCCCTTGGCACTCGCGATGCCGTGTCATCGAAGAACTCACTACTCGCGCAATCTTCCAAGATACGCCCCTGATCCATAAAGATCACACGGTTTGCCACCCGCTTGGCGAATCCCATCTCGTGCGTTACGCACATCATGGTCATACCCTCATTGGCGAGCTGTACCATCACCTCCAGCACCTCACCGACCATTTCCGGGTCCAGCGCTGAAGTCGGCTCATCAAACAACATCACCACGGGATCCATCGCCAGCGCACGGGCAATCGCAACGCGCTGCTGCTGCCCACCAGATAGTTGCGAGGGATGTTTATCGCGCTGGGCCGCGAGGCCAACCCGATCAAGTAACTTCGAAATCATTTCTGGGGTCGTGTAGCGCAACACCATTCACGGTCAGCTCGCCTTCTTGGAAAGCCTCCAGCGCATTGATGGTTTTAATCAGGGTTGATTTGCCAGAGCCGGACGGCCCACATACCACCACTACTTCGCCTTGATTAACTTGCAGCGAGCAGTCATCCAGCACCTTGAAGCTGCCATACCATTTCGACAGATGCTTCATCTCTATCATCTCAACTCCTAGCTTGCATTCACGTGGCTGGACGGGCCACTAATCTAGTGGCGACTCGCGACAGCGTCAGGCAAATTACAAAGTAAACCAGCGCCGCGCCGATATAGGCCTCGATTGGGCGACCCAAAATTTTTCCAGCCACATCAAAGCCCTTGAGCAAGTCATACGCGCCAATCGCATACACCAGCGAGGTATCCTGAAACAGCACAATCACCTGCGTCAGTAGCACCGGCAGCATGTTCTTCAGGGCTTGTGGCAGAACCACCAGCCGCATGTTCTGTCCATAGCTAAGGCCCAATGCTGTGCCAGCCTGTAGCTGCCCGCGTGGAATCGCTTGAATACCGGAGCGCACAATCTCGCAGAAAAAAGCCGCCTCAAAGGCGATGAAGGTAATCATGGCGGATACCTCCGCGCCTATCGGCCGGCCCACTACAAACGGCACTAGCAGAAAAAACCACAAGATCACCATCACCAGCGGCACTGAGCGCATGGTGTTCACGTACACCGCAGCGGTCCACATCAGCAGCCGATTTCCTGAGATGCGCATCATCGCCAGCAAAGTACCTAAGAGCACCCCGCCGGTAGTGGCCACAATGGTCAGCTGCACGCTGAACCATAAACCGCCCAGTACATAGCGACCGATCAAGTCCCAACTATAGAAAGTCAGATCAAGCGCCATACTCACGCCCCCTGCCTTGCCAAGGCGCCGACACCGGGCACCTGCACGCGCGACTCAATGAAGGCTAATACGCGATTCACCGCGAATGCCGTCAACGCATACAAAAGCGTGACCGCCAGATAAATCTCAATGCCACGCGCTGTCTCTTCCTGCGCCTGCATGGCAAACTGAGTCAACTCAGCAACCGCCACCACGAACGCCACCGACGAGTTTTTCACGATGCTCATGGCTTCAGAGGTGAGCGCAGGCATCATGATGCGCAGCGCCACCGGCAAAATCACCCGCCGATAGACCTGAACCTCACGCAGCCCCAATGCACGCGCCGCGTCACGCTGACCACGCGGTAGGCTTTGTATACCGGCTCTCACCTGCTCGGCGATACGCGCCGAAGTAAACAAACCCAGCGCAATAGACACCAGCAACCAAGACGGCAGACTCTTTAGCGACGGTAGAAAAAACGGCGCAACGTGATACCAAAGAAACACCTGCACCAAGAGCGGAACATCACGGAATAATTCCACCCATGCCGCTGCAAACCTGCTTGCCCATGCGCTTAACGATGAAACGGGTGGCAAGGTGCGCAGGGTGCCGATCACTACACCGATGATGAGTGCGATGATGAAACCGAGTAGAGCCACCGTCGCGGTCCAGCCCCATGCCGATAACAGCCACTGCAAATAGCTGAGCTCGCCGTTCTGGCCCAAGCAACCCGCAAGTTGCGTATTGCCCGTGGTGCTGCGACAGAAAATCGACCAATCCAAGCTCACGCGTTCAGTTCCTTTAGCACCGCTGGTAATCAGCTAGCGGGTTGGTCGGACAGCTTGCGCAGGTTGTCGCGCAAGGCTTCATTCATCGGTAAATTCAAGCTACGCCCACGCGGTGGTATCGGTGATAAAAACCACTTGGCATAAATCCGCTCGAACTCTCCAGAACGCATCAAATCAGCGATCACGCT
Organism: Burkholderiales bacterium; assembly: GCA_026399895.1. Lineage (GTDB taxonomy): Bacteria > Pseudomonadota > Gammaproteobacteria > Burkholderiales > Burkholderiaceae_D > Pernthalerella. The sequence goes on along the minus strand of JAPLQC010000032.1, from coordinate 6,707 downwards.
ATCCACTATCCGCTTGAAAGCGGGGTCATCTTTACGCAGCATGCAGGCATAGGGCTCAACCTGCGGAGGCGTACCCACCACCTGCCATTGCGCCGGTTGCTTAGCATTTAAAATTTGGCCATAGAGAAGAATGTCATCCATCGCAAACGCAACCGCGCGACCTGCATCCACCAGCAGAAATGAATCCGCATGATCTTTACCAGGCAGTAGTTGCATGTTCATGCTGCGTTCAAGATCCATTTTGCGCAGCAGTTTCATGGTGGTGGTCCCCGTAGTCACCGCTACGGTTTTCCCCGCCAGATCCTGAAACTCTTTCACTTCCGAACCTTGCTTCACCAAGAGCTTGGGACCGGTATAAAAATAATTGATGGCGAAGGCGACGGTTTTTGCGCGTGCGGCGGTATTGCTGGTGGAGCCGCATTCCAAATCCACGGTGCCGTTGGCAATCAGCGGGATACGATTTTGCGAGGTGAGCGCCTGCCAGTTCACTTCAAGATCAGCACGGCCGGTGGCGCGCTTCAATGCCGGAATTAAATGCGTGTAGATATCCACGCCAAACCCGATGGGCTGCCGCGGGCCAGCGAGATAACTGAAGGGCACCGACGACTCGCGATAGCCCAAGGTGATACGCCCGCTACTGGTAATTTTTTGCAGGGTATCGGCCAGCACAATGCCACTGCTAACAAGCATGCCACTAAGCAAAGCTATCAACAGCGCTAAACGATGTGCAAGCCGCATATTAGTCACCCAAGGCAACGCCCTCGCGCCGCGGATCAGCCCCGCCAAACAAAGCATCGGGCTTTATCATGATCGCGTGCACGCCACTGGACGAAGGCGCGATAGTGACGCGATGACCGCTTTGACGCAAGGCCTGTTGCAGACTTTCCAAACTGCTGCCCTGCTCTAATTCAGTATCGCGATTACGACTACCCATGTTAGGCAAAGCAATCGCTTGTTGAATATCGAGCTGCCAATCAAGCGCACCAATCAGCGTCTTCGCCACATACAAAATAATCGAACTACCGCCGGGCGAACCCAGCAAGAGATAAGGCTTGTCATCCTTCAGCACGATCAGCGGCGACATGGCGCTACGCGGTCGCTTGCGCGGCTCAACACGGTTCGCTACGGGTCGGCCCGCTGCATCTGTCGGCAGCAAAGAAAAATCAGTCAACTGATTATTGAGTAAAAAGCCGCGCACAAAAATTTTACTACCAAACTCGGATTCAATCGTGCTGGTCATGCTCACCGCATTGCCTTGCGCATCGATGGCGACCAGATGCGTCGTCGATGGTTGATCGATTGCACCGCCCTCGCCGCGTAGTTTCAGCATGCCGAGCGGATCACCCGCTTGCGCTACACCCATCGATTGCCGCGCATCGATTAGTGCACCGCGCCAAGCCATATAACGGCTATCCAACATCGCTTGCACAGGCACACGCGCAAACGCCGGATCAGCTACATACCGCTCACGATCAGCGAAAGCTAACCTCGCTGCTTCGGAGAAGAAATGCACCGCCTCGCGCGAGCCAGGCTGCATGCTAGTCACATCATGTTGCTGCAGCATGCCCAGCATCTGCATCACGGCAATCGGCCCGGATGACGGTGGCCCCATCCCGCAGATCTGATATTGCCGATAGCGACTACACACCGGCTCGCGCTCGATAGCGCGATACTCGGCCAAGTCTTGCACACCGAGCGCACCCGGCCGAACATGTGCGGCAACAGCTTGCACCATGTCACGCGCAATATCACCGCGATAAAACGCCGACACACCTTCGCTCGCCACCCGACGCACTACCTCGGCCAACGCAGGGTTCTTCAGCGCTTCACCCACCGCTGCCGGCTGCCCCTGCGGATAAAAATAGTCACGCGCGGCTGCTTGCGTAGCGAGATGACGGTTACCTTTGATTTGCGCATGCAAACGCGGCGATACCGCGAATCCTTCTTCCGCCAAACGAATGGCAGGTTGTAATAAGCGCGCCCATGGCAGACGACCATGGCGTTGATGCGCCAGCTCGAGCGCGCGCAAGACCCCGGGCACACCCACCGCCAAACCACTATTCACCGCATCCGCAAAACCTAAAGGCTTGCCATCCACCATGAACAGCTGCGGTGTAGCTGCTGCAGGCGCGGTCTCGCGACCATCGATGGTGGTCACGCGCCGCCGCTTAGCGTCATAGCTGACGATAAATGCACCACCGCCCAGCCCCGAGGACTGCGGCTCGACCAGCGCCAACACCATCTGCATGGCGATCGCTGCATCCACCGCACTACCGCCTTCTCGCAGCATCTGGCGCCCGGCCTCGCTGGCGAGCGAATTGGCGGAAGACACCATCCACTTGCGCGCCTGTACCAGTGACTTTTGGGTGGAGGTGGTCGCTGCCTCAGGTGCGGTGTCAGGCCCAGCGGCGGCGGCATTGGGCGGCACATCAGCTGCCTTGGTCGCGGCGACGCAAATAGCCGGCGTGGCCGATACTAGGATCAGCAGGAAAACAGTGCGCGAAATAAGTGGTGGCATCAGGGCTTTGTCAGGGGCAGAGCAGAAAGGATGGCAAGGGAAACCGCCTTTCAAAACGTTCCGTGGAGCAATATATCCGGTATTATCTTGCATAAAAGAGCACAGCAAACTGCCCGTTTTACTTCATTTTGGGGCGCTGCTGCCGATTCTCTTTGCTAACTATCTCAGGTATCAGACATGGCTGAAGCAGCCGATAACAAGCCAGCAGAAGGCGCAGCGGCAGAAGCCGTACCCTTAGAACCGATCGTCAAGAAAAAGATGATCGAGGCCGGTCACGCCGGTGCGCATGGTGGTGCCTGGAAAATCGCGTTGGCCGACATGATGACCGCCATGATGGCGTTCTTCTTGTTGATGTGGCTGCTGGGCGCAACCACTGAAGATCAGCGCAAGAGTATCGCCGACTACTTCAAGCCCATGTCGCACAGTATGGCTAACGTCAGCAAGCTGGCGGGTGTCGGCGGCATGATGGGCGGCAACTCGATTACTGACCCCGATGGCATGCCCTACGCCGGTCAGCAGACTAGCTTGTTTGAGCGCGAGACGCCTCGCCTGGAAGGCGGCAAACAAAGCGGCGCTGGCGACTCCAAGGATGAAAAGAACGACATGAATCCGAGCGAGCTCTCGGAAGCTGAAAAACAGCGTATCGCCGCAGAGAACGACAAGAAAAACTTCGACAAGCTGGAAAAAGAAGTCAAAGAAAAAATGCAGCAAAATCCCCAGCTCGACAAAATAAAAGATCAGGTGAAGTTCATTCGCGAGAAAGATGGATTACGCATCGAGGTGATCGACAAAGCCGATTTCTCAATGTTCGGACTCGGCAACGCGCGCATGGATGGCAAGGCCATGACACTGATTCGTGAAGTCGCCAAATCAGTGGCCGGGATGCCGAACAAGATTGCGATTCGTGGACACACTGACAGTCTTGCCTACGATGATGGTGTGCGCAGCAACTGGTCGTTGTCAGGCGATCGTGCAGAGAGCACACGCCGCATCATGGAAGGCGCTGGCATCCCCGAAGAGCGCTTCGCGAAGATTGAAGGTGTGGCCGATACCGCGCCCTATATACCGAATAATCCGGCCGACCCGCGCAACCGCCGCATCAGCATCACCGTTCAGTTTCAAGGCGGACCGGGAAGCTAACGCGCCACTATCATGTCTAGACTCGCGCTACTGCTGATCTCGCTTTACCTGAACAACGTGCACGCCCAAACGGCTGCACCGGCGCCTGCACCTGCGACGACTACCGCGCCAGCTGCGGCACCGTCCAACGCGCCGGCAAATTCATCCGCAGCACCAGCGGCACCAGCGGCACCTAAGGCAAGCGATACGCAGACCGCAATTCCCGCTGCGCGTCCGACACCAAACGCCGCTGCGAACGCGCCTGCCAAAGGTGGTGCTGCAGCGCCAGCAACGCCGGCAGCACCGCCTGCAAATGCTGCTGCACCAGCAGCACCCGCAGCGAAGGCCGATGCCAAGGCCGAGCCACCCAAAACACAAACCGCACAAGCTGAGCCAGCGCCCGCACCCAAGCCCGGCAAAAAAGGCAAAGAAGAACCACCGCCACCACCACCCGTGAAGACCGGGCCTTTTAAAGCCCCCAACTGCGCAGTGGCTGAGTTCAGAGCGATTGGTATCGACAACCCCGATGAAAGAACGCGTCGTAGTAAAGCCATCGCCTGGTTGAAAAAGAAAGCACCAGATTGCACGGCTGAGCAATTGATCGTGATGCGAAACAACCGCGAGCAATGGCTAGGCAGTGCAGACTCCGCTACGATTGCCGCAATGATTGATGGCTTGCTCGAGTCGTTTGCTGAGACCAATCGTGACGTCTCGATACTGCTATATGGCACTCCGCCGCCGCCACCCCCACCGGATGAAAAAGGCGCTGGCAAAAAAGGCGCAGACAAAAAGTAAAAAGCGCCAACCCTAGGCTATTCGAAACGCATCGCGTTCGCGCATCGAGCACATAAAAAACAAAGCCCGCCAATTGGCGGGCTTTGCTACATCTAGTGCACTGCGTTGATCATGCAGCGCGCTATAAGGTCTGTGGGATCAGTCGCGTCCCATAATCAAGAACGACGGAATAACCGATTTGCCACGCGGTGCAACTAAGCGCTTGCTGTCATTCGCCGCCATACGCGCGCCGACTTCGGTATCCGAATTACGCACTGCACGGAAGCGATCCAGAATCGAACCACTCACTTTTTGCGTCAGTGGCGCTTGCTTGGTGGTAGCACGCAGATCGGACTCACTCTCGCCGAGTTGTTCAATTGAACGACCAAACTCGAGGAAGTTTTCACGGACTTCTTTCTTCGATGTCATGACGAAGAATTCAGTACCGAAGAATTCATGCGCACTTGCGCTGTACATAACCGGTGGCGACAGGAAGAAACCTGCGTTGAATGACTTCGAGAAAATGCTCTCGTACGTCTGCAAATTATCGACACGACTAGGTACGATCACCAACTTCGGCGGCTTCTTCAGACGCGAGTTGAATACAAACGAAAAACGGTTCACAAATTCGAGTGTGCTATCGAGCTCAACGCGCGATAAAGAACTTGGTACGAGCACCAAATCAAACTCAAACAAGAAGTCTGGCGGTAGAACATCAGTCCAAGTTAGGTCGGTAATGACTACTTCGCGCGTTTCATGCGATTTACGCAGCGCTTCTTTGGCCTTTAATAGCGCAATACCCGAGCCCTTGGCATTCGGTAAATCTACGGTATGGCAATCAATACCGATTGGGTATGCTTTTTTGACCCATTTACCGGCTGTCGCCTGGTGGTCAAAGTCGATTAACGCGGTTTTCTTGCCAGATATATAAGAAAAATACGCGGCTAAATTGGCGGATACCGTACTTTTACCAACACCCCCCTTTTGGCTGGTAATTAGGATCCTAAGTGCCTTGCTCATAGTTTTCCTTCGTTTTTGTCGCAAGCCGTTGATTATTTTGACTTCGCTTCCCAGGAAAGTTGCTAAAGGGGAAGATTTGCCATAATATAACGGCGAGTATAGGTGAGGTTGTTTCCGATACCAAACTTTTTTTCATTATCGGTTTTCTAATAAGGGTACTTACACATGGCGAAGCGCTCGGAAAAACCCGCGATGATGCGTTTTGAACCTCAATCCGGTTGGAGCGAGGCCTCCGGGCAGGTTATCTCCATTAATGAGCGTATCCGCGACGTGCCCGATACCAGCGCTGATAGCGCCGATCAATCCACTCTTGAAGCCATCCCTGGCCTGGACCCAAGTGAATGCCGCTATTCGGCTTATTAGCGGCAAGCTACAAGAAAGAAAAACCCTGCAAGAGCGCATTACTACCCTCGAGACAGAAATCGAAGGCGTACGCAGTCTGGCAGCAGAACTAGTGGGCAACGCCTACCGCAGCGAACAAGAGATTCACGAAACCTCCAAGCTACGCATGCAGATCGCTGAAGAACTCAGCCAGAAACTCACCGTCGCGCTGAAGTCCTGAACCCGATGAACCTGCGCATCCGCTTGCCCGCTGCCCTGCTCGGAATCAATTGGGCATTATTTGTGGTGGCATTTGCCTGGACCTGCAAGGTGCAAGAGAACGTGCTGTGGTGGCTGCGTCTGGATTGGGCTGGCTGGCTGCGCGAACTACCCGAACTGATGCAACTGGGTAGCATGTCAGCTAGCACGGTCTGGATACTCTGGCTGTGCGTCACACTGCTTCTAACGGCCGCTTGGCTGATGCCGACGGCAAAGACAGTCGCACAAGCCAAACCCGATGCATCGGACGCCGCACGACGTGTAGTACCCAGCATCGCGCCCATGGTCGACGCCGACCCGGTACTCAAAGAAAAGCTGCTACGACTACATCAGTCGCTAGAAAAGCTCTAACTTCCTACTGCTCTTCCACATACTCCTGTACCCGCCGCCCGTTCACGGGCTGCGAAGGCCGTGAGTTCGACTTGTAGCGCTCCTTGAACGCGGACAACTGACGGAAAGAAATATCCACCGTCTGGCGCATCACAAACCACTTCACATCCTCGGTGCAAGGCGGCGTGGTTAGCGACCCCATGTACGTAAAGTACGCAGGATTAGCGGGCAAAATATCCGCTGGATTAAAGCTCTCAACCGTCTCGTTAAAGGCGTCAGTCTTTGGCAGCCGCTCGAAGATGGGTTTCAGGGCTTTGTTCTCTTTACCCAGCTTGAAGCGAATCGC
>JAPLQC010000056.1:2091-61881 GCA_026399895.1 Burkholderiales bacterium | reverse complement strand
TCAGAAATTCCTCGAGCTAGCCGCCACCAGTGGCGCTCACTATCTGATATCGAAAGACAAAGCACTCCTTAAACTAGCGCGTCGCGTTCGTAAACTTGGCTTGTTTGAGATCACCACCCCGGAGCAGTGGGTCGCGCGCTATGAGAATGACGCTGGCTTGATTGCTTGGGCTAATAGGCCATCCAACATCGCGCGCTAAGCGAATACATCTTACGCAATGCACATCACCCCTTAAGCGATGCGCGCCACTCACGCATGAGCTCGGTATTTTCTTTTCGGTCGGCACTCACCTGCTGCACGCTGGGTCGCTCAGCTAGCCGCTTTAAGTACTCTTTAGCACATCTTCACCGTAGATAGCCTTGGTGGTCATTGAGATTATCGGGAGATGAACTGCTGCGGCGCAATCCGCCAAGCCAAATTCGCTCCCCGCGATATACGGATCGAAGCTGACTAACTGCGCAAGTGCCTTCGCACTACGTTTGAGTTGTTTATGGGCGAGCGCTTTGCGTTCATCGCTCGCTTTACCACCGAAGAATGCTTCGCCGTACAAATCGCGTGCAACCAGCTCGAGATGTAGCTCGATGAACTGGATCAGCTCACGCACCTTGGCAGCGGCAAGCGGATCTTTGGGCAGCAGCGGTGTCTGCGGGTAAGCGGACTCCAAATAGTCCACCATCACTTGCGATTCACAGAGGGCCTGCCCATTGATCTCGAAATAAGGCAATTTACCCAAGGGCGATTGAGCCAGTAGCTCGGCAGATCGATCAGGCCATTGCAGCTTTTCCTCGAACGGAATCGCTTTTTCAAGCAGGGCCAGCTTGACCTTGTTGTAGTAATTACTCGCCGCAAACCCACACAGTACGATCATGCCGCCTCTCCTCTGGTGCCGATGAAGGTGTTTCCATCCTTGGCCATGCAGTCTATCATTCCGGGCGACAACAAATCCCCTACCCACTATGCCAGCCGAACTGCTTGCCTCGCGCCACGAACACACCCTGGTGCTAACCCTGTCGAACCCCGGCGCTAAGAACGCGCTGCACCCGGATATGTACGCCGCCGGTGTAGAGGCGCTGGAGACCGCCGAACGCGATCCTGCGGTGCGCTGCATCGTGCTCACGGGCGCCGGTGATGTGTTTTGCGCGGGCGGCAATTTGAACCGTTTGCTCGAGAACCGGGCCAAAGACCGCTCGGTGCAGGCAAATTCCATCGATCAGCTGCACAGCTGGGTGGCTGCTATCCGCGACTGCAGCAAGCCGGTGATTGCCGCGGTTGAAGGGCCAGCGGCTGGTGCGGGTTTTTCCCTGGCGCTGGCCTGCGATCTGATTGTTGCCGCCGAGTCGGCTAAATTCGTGATGGCCTATGTCAAAGTCGGGCTGACCCCGGACGGTGGCGGTTCATGGTTCTTGTCGCAGGCTTTACCGCGCCAACTCGCCACCGAGATACTGCTGGAGGGTCAGGCGGTGACTGCAGCGCGCCTGCATCAGGCAGGTGTGGTGAACCGAGTGGTTGCTAACGGCACGGCGCTGGATGAGGCACTGAAGTGGTCTGAACAGTTTGCCGGCCTTTCGCCAAACGCCTGCGCAGGTATTAAATCGCTACTGCATGACGCACCAGCGAATACGCTGAGTACGCATTTCAATGCAGAGAAGCAGTGCTTTGTCGAAGCACTGCATCACCGCGATGGCTTGGAGGGCATCACGGCCTTTCTGGAAAAAAGAAAGGCAGATTACCGATGAGTTTCAATCCACGGCGCCGCATCTATCTGATGCGGCACGGTAGCGTCACTTACTTTGACAGTGCTGGCAAACCGGTACTGCCCGAGTCAGTTCCACTCAACAATGCAGGGCGTGAGCAAGCCAGCGCCGCTGGGCGTGTGTTCGCGGAACATGGCGTCAAGTTTGATCGCGTGATTGTGTCGGGCTTGCCGCGTACCGTTGAGACCGCTACGCGAGTACTGGCTGAAACCGGGCAAGACATCGCGCTTGAGGAATGGCCAGAGTTCGTTGAGATTCGCGGCGGTAAACTCTCCAGCATTCCGGATACAGAGTTACGCGCTGCGTTCACGGCAGCCTTCGAAGGTATCGCACCTGAACACCTTCAGTTTTTAGGTGGCGAAAGCGTGGGTGAGTTGCTCGATCGGATCCATCCTGCAGTCGACAAACTACGTGCCGATCCTGATTGGGATACCGTGCTCGTCGTACTGCACGGCGGTGTAAACCGCGCGATATTGTCGTACGCCTTGACGGGTCAGCGGATTTTTATGGGTAACCTCGCGCAAACCGCGGGCTGCATCAACGTACTGGATGTCGGCGAGGCTGCGATTGACTGGGTAGTCAGAATTGTTAACTACTCACCGCCCTCTACCCTGCAAGCAGAATCGCGCGGCACGACGATGGAGGCTTTGTTTCATCAGTACCGTCAATCACGCGGCATTTGAGATCACCATGACCCAATCTAGCAATGAGCGCACTACCTCATCGATGAGCATTGATGTCGATGCGCTTGCAGGCTATCTGCGCCAGCATGTTGAGGGCTTTGCGGGCGAGCTGCAGATCGAACGCTTTTCTGGTGGGCAGTCCAACCCTACCTACAAGCTGAGCGCGGGCGGCCAGCATTACGTGCTGCGTACCAAACCTGCACCAGCGACGCTATTGCTTCCCTCTGCGCACGCGATCGATCGCGAGTTTCGTGTCATGGATGCGCTCTCGCGCGTTGATTTTCCGGTCGCTAAACAGTACGCGCTGTGCCTGGATGAATCTGTCATTGGTCGTGCGTTTTATGTGATGGAGTTTATCGAGGGCCGTGTCTTGTGGGATCAGGCACTACCCGGCATGAGCCCTACTGAGCGCGCTGCCATCTACGATGAAATGAATCGCGTAATTGCTCTATTGCACCGCGTTGATTACCAAGCGATCGGCTTAGAAACCTACGGTAAACCCGGTAACTACTTCTCCCGTCAAATTGATCGCTGGACCCGGCAATACAAAGCGGCCGAGACCGAGCATATCGCTGCGATGGAGTCATTGATCGAATGGCTACCGCAGCACATACCGGATGGTGAGATCACCACGATCGTGCATGGTGATTACCGGCTCGATAATGTGATTTTCCATCCGACTGAGCCACGTATCCTCGCTGTGCTCGATTGGGAGCTATCAACGCTGGGGCACCCGCTGGCAGATTTCTCGTATCACTGCATGAGCTGGCATATTGCGCCCGGCGTCTATCGCGGCATTGGCGGGCTTGATCTTGAAGCGCTCGGCATTCCAAATGAAAAAGACTATATCGCCCGTTACAGCGAGCGAACCGGCATTTCAATTCGTGCCGAAGATTTTCGGTTCTACCTCGCGTATAACTTGTTCCGTATGGCCGGCATCCTGCAAGGCATCATGAAGCGCTACCAAGACGGCACTGCTGCTAGTGAAGAAGCACTACGCAACGCACAAGCGACACGACCCATGGCAGAACTAGGCTGGGCCTACGCCAGCGGTGCTACTTCTATTTAACCTATCAATCAAAAATAATCAGGAGACTTCGATGGACTTTGCGTATTCAGAACGCTGCGAGGGTTTGCGTCAGAAACTGCTCGCGTTCATGGAGGCGCATGTGTATCCGAACGAGCGCCGCTACAAAGACGAAGTCGACCGCAATGGCCGTGAACTCGGCAACCGCTGGATTCCAACCGAGGTCGTCGAAGAACTCAAGCCCATTGCACGGGCCGCAGGCTTATGGAATTTATTTCTGCCGCAGTCGTCACGCGCGCCGGAGGGACTATCGAACCTCGACTACGCGCCCCTATGCGAGATCATGGGTCGGGTGACATGGGCGCCAGAAATATTTAATTGCGGCGCACCCGATACCGGCAACATGGAAACCATCGAGCGCTATGGCTCGGAAGAGAACAAGCGCGAATGGTTAGAGCCCCTGCTACGCGGCGAGATACGCTCTGCATTCGCCATGACCGAGCCGGATGTGGCCTCGAGTGACGCCACCAATATCAGTACTCGTATCGAGCGGGATGGTGACTCATATGTGATCAATGGTCGCAAGTGGTGGATATCCGGTGCTGGTGATCCGCGCTGCAAAATCTTCATCGTGATGGGTAAGACCGACCCTCAGAGAGCGCGTCATGAACAGCAATCGATGATTCTGGTGCCGGCAGATACACCGGGGCTAAACATTCTCCGACCACTGCCGGTGTTTGGCTACGACGATGCGCCGCATGGTCACTGCGAAATCGTGTTTGACAACGTACGGGTACCTGCATCGAACATGCTGCTGGGTGAAGGTCGCGGCTTCGAAATCGCCCAAGGTCGTTTAGGGCCAGGACGCATTCATCACTGCATGCGTGCCATTGGCACTGCCGAGCGCGCGCTGGAGTTGATGTGCAAGCGTCTCGATTCGCGCGTTGCCTTCGGCCGCAAAATCTCGGAACAAGGGGTTTGGCGCGAGCGTATCGCCGAGTCACGCATCATGATCGACACCGCACGCCTGCTGGTACTTAAAGCTGCCTACATGATGGATACCGTGGGCAACAAGGTAGCGAAAACTGAAATCGCCATGATCAAGGTATTGGCACCCAATGTGGCGCAGCAGATCATCGACTGGGCGATACAGGCCCATGGTGCCGGTGGCGTATCGGATGATTTCCCGCTGGCGCAGTTGTGGGCGCACAACCGTACGCTGCGTCTCGCAGACGGCCCAGATGAAGTCCATCGCAACGCCATCGCTAAACTAGAGCTTGCAAAGTACCTTAGTCTGCCGGGTTAATTCTTTAAACTTTCCATCAAACGATCATGATTGATGTCTACTCCTGGCCGACGCCCAATGGCCACAAGATTCATATTCTGCTGGAAGAATGCGGCCTTCCCTATCGCGCCCATGCCATTGATATTGGTGCCGGTGATCAGTTCACGCCTGAGTTTTTAGCGATCTCGCCGAACAACAAAGTACCGGCAATCGTCGACCCCAATGGCCCGGATGGCAAACCGATGTCGCTGTTTGAATCAGGTGCGATTCTGGTGTATCTCGCCAGCAAAGTGAACCGCTTTCTTGGCGATACTGATCGCGAGAAATTTAATGTGCTGCAGTGGTTGATGTGGCAGATGGGTGGCTTTGGGCCCATGCTCGGTCAGGCGCATCACTTCCGTATCTACGCCCCGGAAAAAATCGAGTACGGTATTCAGCGCTACAGCAACGAAGCCGCCAGACTGTATGGTGTGCTCGACAAGCAGCTTTCGCAGCACCGCTACATCGCCGGTGATAGTTACACCATTGCAGATATTGCCACCTTCCCTTGGACACGCTCCACGCAAAACCAAGGCATCGACTGGGCACGCTACCCCCATGCTAAACGCTGGCATGACGAGATCGCGGCGCGGACAGCCGTTCAGCGCGGTGTTCAGGTTCTTGCCGATCTGCGCAGACCACTTATTGATGACAAGGCTAAGGCAGTGCTGTTCGGCGCGGAGCAGTACAAGGCGCGGTAGCGTCTCTGTGGGTTAGCCGCCACGTTAAACCCAATCTAGGCCTCAAGCCGCAGAAACACCTTGGTTTTCGGCACCATCGAGGTGCTCAAAAAGTAACAAAAATTTAATACTCACGCCCTATTCGGGCTTGAGTTAACCTTTTTTTGTTACTACAATAATGCAGCTCTTCCTCTCGTACGACCCAGAAAAGCGGGAACGGACTTTGATTGAGCGAGGGCTTGATTTTGCTCGGGTCGGAGAGCTGTTTGCCGGACACCACTTCACTTTGGAAGACCTGAGGAGAGATTACCCAGAGCGGCGCTTTATTTCAGTTGGAAAGCTGGACCGGCGAATGGTGGTTGTCGTATGGACACCCAGAAACGAAACTGAGCGACGCATCATCAGCATGAGGAAAGCCAATGAACGGGAACAAGCGCGGTACGGTTACCACCTGGACGGATCCTGATGATGCCCCAGAGCTCGATGACGAATTTTTCGAGCGTGCAGATGAGTACGATGGCAGCCGGCTAGTTAAGCGCGGACGACCTGCTGGAAGTGGCACCAAAGTCTCCACAACCATTCGCTTCGATGCTGAGATTGTCGCTGCATTCAGAGCCGATGGGCCCGGATGGCAAAGCCGAATGAATGAAGCACTACGCGAATGGTTGGCGCTTCGTCGCGCGAATTAGCTGGTCGCTGCACAACACGCGACAAACCAACTCAAATCCATCTAAAAAATAAACGTCGCGAAGGGAATTTTTGTAGCGACGTTCAGAGGTACTGCCGCAGCACTACCTCTGCCACACACACTGGTTTATCTCCACCCTCTTGCTCTGCGGTGTACTGCCAGACGGTTTGCACGCAATCCGCCAAGCGCTCGAGTGCCAGCAGCGAGAATCGCGCACGCATGCGCTGCCCGGTGCGCATCGGCGCCGGAAAGCGAATCTTGTTGGCGCCGTAATTGATGCTCATGCGACAAAACCGCACATCAATGGTCGCCTCCAGAAATTTTGGCAGCAGCGATAGGGTCAAGTAACCATGCGCAACCGTGCCGCCAAACGGCGACTGCTGCGTAGCACGCTCAACATCTACATGAATCCACTGCGGATCATCAGTTGCCTCTGCGAACAGGTTGACCCGATCTTGTGTAATCGTGGCCCACTCGGATACAGCAACCTCAGTCCCAAGCGCGGCCTCCAGCGCCTCTACGCTATCAAATATTTTCATTGTTTTTATGTATGACGGGCGTCACCTCACGCCCGGAAGTTCAAGGCCCGGACAAGCCGGGCCGTACATCAGTCAATATAAGAGTGGAAGGGATCCGGGTGACGGACCTGACCGGACTGACTGCTGACCGGCATGTTGCTGCATGCAGCCAGCAAGGCAAGCGCCAGAATAGCAAACAATTTCTTCATCGCTTTCCTCACTTTCAATCAAAGGTTGAAGTTTCGCAGCGTCAGCGCGGCGGATGCCACGAACAAGTCTGCGGTCTGAGCATCTTGCATCACGATAGTTTCATCGAAACGCGAATACCAGATATCACGCCAACTAACATCCAGAGATACTCGTCAATCACAGCTTGGCACTGGTTCAGCATATCAGAAGCGCAGATCAGAGCAGCCTGAGTACCGCATCAAACAGCAATGAATCGCGGTTGCTTATGCTAGGTCAACCAAATCAGGGGGAGGTTTTTCTTGACGCTAACTGAGCGAAATCTGCGTCAGAAAACTTTCGGCACGCCACTCGGCAAGTTCTTTCTCATTTGCATTGAGCCGCTTCAAACAAAGTGTTGCGGATGATTTCGCAAGCGCGTAACCGGCGAGCTCACTAATCCGATACCACTGATATGCGCGCACATCATCTTGCTCAACACCCTGACCATGCGCAAACAAGAAACCGAGATTGAACGCGGCCTTGGCGTGGCCTTTTTCAGCAGCCTGCTGATAGCATCCCGCCGCTGCCTCGAAGTCTTGCTTTGTGCCCAAGCCTTGAGCGTGCATCTGTCCTTGCTCGAACGAAGCCTCGACATCACCTTGCTCGGCGGCCTTCTGAAACCACTCAAATGCCATTTTCAAATGAGGCACCGTATCGCGATGGGCAGTTGAAGTACGCGCCCCTGATCGACCTACCTCACCGGCTTTACACAACTGGCCAAGACGAAACTGCGCGCGCACTTGGCCATGATTCGCCGCCGCTTCGAACAGCGCAACTGCCTGGGTGTGTGTCGCCGCTCGCTGAAACAAAACCTCGGCCAGTTCATACTCTGCATCGGCATAGCCCTGCTCTGCCGCCATATTCAGCAAACTCAGGCCTTCGTCAGGTTGCCGCTTCACGCCATCGCCGGCAAGGTAGGCCAAGCCAAGCAACATCTGCGCTCGTGGATGACGAAACGCCAGCGCGCGCCGATACCACTCTGAGGCCATTTCAGGGTCTACATCGACGCCAAGGCCTTTAGCGAATGCCTCTCCCACAGCGACCAATGCATCAGCATCATCGCCTGAAAGGGCCGTTTTGAAGGCACGAGCGATATGGGGAAATTCTTCAGCCAGCGCGAACGCTTCCTTGACCTGCGCACGAGTCAACTCACTCGCCACCATCTCGAGATTACGCGCCGCACGGGGCTCGTCGCGACCAACGCCCAGCTTCAGCCACAGCGCCGCGCGCAAGCGATCTACCGGCCGGCCTTCGCCGCGCATGTTCATCAGCCCAAGCTGGTAGAAAGCAGCGCGCTTACCCATCAAAGCTACCAGCATGAACAGGCGATGCGCCGCACGAAAATTGACGCGCACGCCCTCGCCCATTCGAAGCGAATACGCACGCTCGTACAGCGTATCTGCATCGATATTGGGTAGATCGTCGAGGGTTTTCTCGATCGCTTTCATCAAGTGGTCAGTCAAACATGATGGAGTGAGTATACGTGGGCGATACGGGCGATGGCGGATAAGCAACGGCATATAGCACCCTGCTAATGCAAAAAACGGCTTGGTTGCGCGGGCGAAACACTAAGCCAGTACCTCGTGATACTTGATCACCCACAGACCACTACCAAGCCCTTCCACAGATAATCGCCATCTATCTATTGGGGTCTTACTTATGAGCCAGCAGTTCGAGCATGTGTCGATCGACAAGCACGCGAATATCTATTTTGATGGTAGCGTGATCTCCTACAACTTACGGTTTCCCGACCATGCCCGAAAAACCATTGGCGTGATCCTGCCCTCCACCGTCAAGTTTGCGACCGACGTGGCCGAGATCGTCGAGATCGTTAGCGGAAAATGTCGGGTGCGAATTGGCAAGGCGGATGAGTGGCACAGTCATGAGGGCGGCCAGCGCTTTCAGGTGCCCGGCCAATCCAGCTTCGAGATTGAGGCCATCGAGCCGGTTCACTACGTCTGCCACTTCAGCAACTGAGCTAGCCGGGAAGCAGCGGTCCGAGACTAAGCTCCGCATAATTTGCGGCGATTAGTTCACATAATCACCGCATAAAACGCGGAGATTCGCTTGACCATGCGGTAAACGCAGACTCTAATCGTTTACCGCCCCACTAGTACACGCCCTAAATCACCGACCATCTGCGGTTCTTGTCGTCGATTGAGCGTCATCGCCTGCTTACCGACCATCTCCAGAATATAGGTCTGCAGCTCTGCGGCGGTAATCTTGCCATCACGGTTCTCATCAGCATCGCCTTCCATACCTTTCATTAGGTAGTAGCTGAAAATGCCGTGCTTCAGATCCGGGCTAGATGAAGCAATTTGATCCGGTGCGGAGGCGGTAAACACGGTGAACTCGCTCGGGAAACTCGCAGTAGTCGAACTAAGTGCCAACGGACGCGCGCTGGCAATCAGCGTATCGCCGGTACGAATCTGTCCGCTATAGCAAGCGTCCATGAACATGGTGACCGACTTGGGCTTCACCGCTTGCAGCGCCGCAATGATTTCTTGTTGATTGAGCGCAGTTTTGGCGATGAACTGACGATCTGCACCCTGCGGCAGAATGTACAAACTCTTGCCATCCTCGCCCGGCAAGCCGTGCCCGCTGTAAAACACATAGACATCCGTCTTGGATTTTTTTACTTTCACCGGCAACCAGTTTTGGAATGCGGCCAAGATCTCTACTTCATCTGCCTGCTCATCCAGCATCAGCTTGATATTTTCTGGGCGCACGCCGAGTGCCCGGATAGCATAATCATAAAAAGCACGCGCATCCTCATTCGCAAACTCAGCTTTCGGTACGCGCTTGTAGTTTTGAATACCGATAATGATGGCCACTGCATCTGATGCCGGGCGTGTGCGTACATTCGCGGGATTGAGACTGACGAAGCGCGGCGATGAGTCTGCCAAGGTGCGACTAACAGTGATGATTCTGCTGTCGGTGTTGCCAAACACATCAGTCGCCACAATCTTAAAATTAGACGTCTGTGCCGCACGTGCGACTCGTTTGATCTGATAGACACCATCAGCGCGGCCACCTTCTTCGATACCATCGATTTTCAGTGAGGCGGTATCTGCGTTTGTCTTGATCGTGATCGAGAAACCGCCCTCCGGATCGGGCTGAGTATGTGACACCTGCAAACTCAAACGCTGAGTCGCACGAGCCTGCTCACGCTGCCGTTTATCTTCGTCGAGACGACGCCGCTCTTCAGCAAGCTGTTGACGTTCTCGGTCGATTTCATCGCGATCCCGATTTCTGGCATTGCCATTGGCGTTATTCGGCAAAGTGACCTTGGCCTCTCGAACGAACTTGTCGTTCTCCCAGATACCTTCCATCTTCTTGCCATCCACAAAGGTAAAAATACCTTTGCCACTACGCTTAACACCTTTGAATTCACCAACATAGCGGTCACCATTGGCGTGGGTATACGTACCCTGCCCCATCGGTTTACCGTCCTTGTAATCACCGACGTACTTATCACCATTGCCATAGGCATACGACCCGAACCCATTCAGCAAGCCGTTGCGCCATTCACCCTCCAGCACATCGCCTTTGTAATCTTTTTCTAATTCGATGCGGTAACGCCCCCAGCAGTTATGCCATTTCGCGAAACGCTCAAGATCTGTTTTCTTGGAAGCATCTGGGCGTGGACACGGCGGTAATGCACTGGCATTCGATTGGCTTGGCTCCATCTGAACCTGATTCAGGTCCAGCCCGTACCGGCTAAGAATCAATGGAACATCGATTTTGGTTTCACGCGTGAACTTGTCATTCACCCAAAAACCCTCTTGCCGGCGACCATCAATAAAGCTGTAAATCCCCTGGCCATTACGAAATCCGTCTTTGAACTCACCAACGTATTCGTCACCATTCGCCCACCGATAAGCACCCGCACCACTGACTCGGCCGTCTTTGTAGCCGCCTATGTATTTGTCGCCTTTATTGGCGTTATCGGCTAAGTAGAAATAGGTGCCAATACCATTCGGCTTATCGTCTTCATACTCGCCGATATGTCGATCACCCGAAATATAGAAATAGGTACCCTGCCCGCTACGCTTACCCTGCTTGAACTCGCCGACATATTTATTGCCATCGTTCCAGGTATAGGTACCCTGTCCGTGGAAATAACCGTCCTTAAACTCTCCCACATACTTATTACCGCTTGCGTAGGAGTAAGTGCCCTTGTTAAAAAGCTCACCGTCACGCCACTCGCCCTCGAGAATATCGCCTTTGTTCTCCTTGTTAAGCTCGACCCGGTAGCGGCCCCAGCAGTTATGGAACTTGGCGAATCTCTCTGAATCGGTGTTCTTTGAAAAATCCGGCCTTGGGCAAGGCGGGAGGTTATTCACATTACTTGTTTGCGCCTGTGCAGCGAAGGCAGCACAAAGCAATGTCAAAGCAACTAATGCCCGACTCGTGAAATTACCAATGGGTGAATGAAAAATCATGCTGGCGCCAGAAATTCGTAAATCCGGAGTGGGTCTTGCGCAGCCAAGGCCAGCGGGGTATTGAGTACTGCTCGGTACTTATCCCGCCCGGTTGATCAGCGCTGCCTAAGAATACAGTAGGTAACCACACCCCAAACAGCGCCCTGATGGTTTATCGAAGAAATTAGCTGATTAACGGCGAATGAACCGGTTTGGCCAGCGATAAATCGTTGCACCGACAATTCATCATTTATCAAAACGATAACCAACTGGTTTTCAGCAGGCTTTGCCGAACGGTCAACCACCAATAAATCGCCAGTTTTCAGGCCATATGCCTCTGCAGCTGGATCACGCACCGGGAAAATCACGGTTGATGTTGGATCAGTAATCAGCAAATCATCCAGCGTGACCGGCTGCTGATTAGCTTCGGATACGCCAGAAATTTCCCTTCCATTATCGAGACGCTGGACGTTCGATAAATTCAGGGCTAGGCTTTCGGACAGATCGGACATGGGCCAAGATTACTGTATATTCATACAGCTATCAAGCCCATGGAATAATTATTCTTATAACAATAAAATGCCAGGCTCGATTCAATACCAGCCATGGCTAATCGTTAGAGCTTATTTATTCGGAGGTGGAAAATGAAAATGGCAACTGCATCTTTATTGATTCTTATGCTCGCGCTACTGACGGGCTGTTCCAACAAGTTTGATGAGTGCGTGGCAAAGGAGAAAGAGTCCTACCGGTCGCGTAACCCTGGCGCCAGTTACGGCCAGGTTCAAACCAAGCAAGACGAATTCGAGATGCTGTGCTCGAGCTTCAAAGGTAAATAATCCATCATGAAACAATTCTTGCTGGGTCTCTTAATTACATTATTCATGTCAACTGCAACTGCACACCCGCAAGACAATCTGACGCCGGAAGGCCTGATGCACTACTACGTACAAGTGCTCAATGATGAAAACCTTCCGGCGCTTCAAGACGTCTATCACTTCCCGCACCTGAAACTAGTGGCTGGAAAACTAACGGTCATAGATGACCCCAAGATACCCGTCATTGATATCGACGGCCTGAAAAAAAGTGGCTGGAAGTATTCGACGATAAAAAGCGTCAAAGTACTTGGCCAAGGTGATAACGCTGCCCTGATTGAGCTGAATTTTTCTCGCTTTGACGCACAAGGCAAAGAATTGCTCAACCAAACGACCTTCTACAATCTTACGAAAAACAAAGGCTACTGGCAGATTCTCAGCATTCACTCGATGGGCTCGCTCGCTGGCGTAAACACGAAGTAGCGTTCCACGCTTCACCCCTACCCATCGCGCGTTTACCAATAGACTCAGGCGCCCATGTTCCGCTTCGTAATGTCTCGCATGGTTTTTTTTCTGCTGCTCATGATGAGTCTGCCGTCGTATGCGGCATGGCAGTTTTTGGGCGCAACATCTGATGGCACCGCTTATTTGATTGACCCTTCAACCAAAAAAAACAAGGGTCAACTCATCGAGATGCACACCATGCAAAACCTTCGTAGCGCTCGACTGGTTAATGGCCAAAAGTTTCGATCGGCGGTTGGCCAAACGCTTTACAACTGCACAGACAAAACCAGCGCGACCACCTTGATACGCCAGTTCTCTGGTGAGCTCGGGGAAGGCAAAGTCGTTAGCTCTTTCAAGCAAAAGCCCAACGAGATTATTTGGGATGCCATTCTGCCGAATACCATCTTGGAAAAAGAGTGGCAGGTGGCTTGTGGGGCGGGTTGATGCCACGAATGCCTGGGTTTTTGCAAAATATACAACATCGAGGTACTCAAAGGTACCGCCCACAGCCGATTTGTGGCACGATAAGACCTATCAAAATGATAGGTTCAAAATCTTGGGTTCCCCCTCCGATCGCCAGCTCGAGCGGCACATACGGCAGTCAGCTTTAGATTCAGGACACGTGATCTACACTGCTCATGCTCGAGAGCGGATGCGGCAGAGGCATGTCAATGATCCGATGGTCCTCGAAGTTCTCCGGATGGGTACTCTGGCAAAGCCGCCAGAACTAGATATGAAGCACCCTGGGTTGCTGTGTCGGATGCATCGATTTGTAGCTGGTGCGCAGGTAGCCGTGGTGGTCTATGTGGAGTATCCGTCCACAGATCTTGTCGTGGTTACCGTAATCGACGTGAAAAAGGGCTGACATGTATCACTACACAGATGGCGGACTACGCAATGTTTGGCTAGTCAACGGCTACGAAATACGCCAAACACCTTACGGTAATGGCGTAGCTTTCCACAACCTAGACGGCTTAACGCAATCAATTTGCACGGCACTCACAAGAAAGGCTGCGCCCCTGACCGGTGCCGAGTTCCGCTACATCCGCAGTGCTGGAATGCTGCTCTCCCAACCTGCCTTAGGTAAATTGATGGGCATAGATGGACAGTCAGTGGCTCGGTGGGAGAAAACCAGTAAGGTGCCACGCTGGGCTGACAAACTCATACGACTGCTCTATGTGGCTCAGGTTGAGGGCAATGAGCCAATCGCCAGAGCTGTTGAACGTATCAGGACGGTTGAAAGACTCGTCAAACAGAAAATCTTGGTGAAAGAGTCACGTGGTCGCTGGCGTACAAGCTTGGTTGAAGAGAATTCGCCATTGCCATAAACCGATCGCCAATTACTTCAAAAACAACCAACAGCAGATCAATTTAGCGGCTGTTCGGCATCTAGGACCATCTTCACACTACCAAAACCAATACCAGGGCTTGTGCGCGCTATTTGATGAACAAAAGGATACCGCCGACTGCGAGCAAGGCATACAGAAACGCAAATATCTTGATGTTCTGTCGAATGACGCTAGCGTCGACTTTCTTTACCTTCCAGAGGTAATACGTGTGAACAACCGGCGAAAGCAGAATCACACCAAATTCAATCAGCAGTTCAATTCGTTCGCCTGTCATGGGTCTTTAGAGGATCGTTGTTGATCGCAGAGGCTGATACCAACTCTGGCCAGAAACCTTAGCATTTCATCAGGCTGATTTTAAGCGGTCTGTAGTCGAATGCTAGCGGGCTTGATTGCCAATTCAATAACCCCGCAAAATCACTGAGCTGCAGATCCAGCTAAGCTCAATATCTAGCCAAATCGAGCGAAATATACGATTTAAGATCGCAAGAGACTTCACAACTGCGCCAATGTCACCTAAATTAGGCGCATGGAATCGGCGGCGCCACCCAACGAGTTACTACCCGTTTGATCTGCAAAGCCCAGCAACCCCAAACCCGCAGTAGTTGAATACGAAGTACCTAATGAGAGGATGGAAATGAGCGCGATTAATTTAACACTGGAGCAGTTCCGCTCAGTCATGCTCGCGGCTGGCTATGCTGAAGTGATAGAACGTAGCTGGGAACCCAACACCAAACTTGATGAGCATACCCATCCGTTTGATGCCAATGCCATCGTCGTGAGTGGAAATTTTTGGCTGAGTGTGAATGGTGGCGAACCACAACAATTATCAGCCGGCGACACATTTCATGTAGTCGCTAATACGCCCCACTCGGAAGAATATGGACCGGAAGGTGCCACCTACTGGGTAGCTCGGGGGAGTGAAACCACGCACTAAGCCGTTTGTTGATTGAAGCTTTGAGTAGGTAGTCGTTGTTTGAGTTTTATCGCCCAAACAACATCTTTGATGTCATCTTTAAGGAGAAAAACCATGAAGAAACTACTCCTCGCAGTTGTTGCAATGCTCGCATTGAATACTGGGTCTGCTTTGGCAGAAACCAAGGGATATGATCAAAAGACGGTCATAGACAATGATCGCGTTAGAGTGATGATTGTCACTTGGAAGCCGGGTGCGGAATCACCGAGCGTACCCAGAGAACTCGATCGAGTTATCTATGCTGTCAAAGGTGGCACCATCGTCAGAAAATACGAGGATGGCACGACAAAACGATTCAGCTACAAAGATGGCGATGTAGTGTATGCAGACAAACCGGAAGACAAGCAAAAGTATTCAATCAAAAATGTCGGCAAAAACAACATCGTTTTACAAGCGACGTTCTTGAAGTAATTCAGACACTCAGACTTTGAACCCCGCACCGAGCGCAATTTGCAACCAGCAGATTGCGCGTCGGTGATGGGGTGGTCTCGTGAATCGGATTAGGATCCGCCCTGCCTCCTACAATATCCGCTACCGAATAAACTGCCGCACATAATCCTCTCCAAGCCCGCAAGCTTCGTAGTGCTTAACTGCTGCCTCGATTTTTGTGAAAACGTCTTCATGCCTGATCGGCTTTCCGTCTTCGTCAAGGTAGGTATAAGCACCGGTCACATGGAATAAGGTCATCATTTCGGTGACGTCTTCAGGCACATACAGCGTATGCACCTCGCCGGGAATCTCGTGCGCATACGAACCTTCAATCGCAGTCCAGTCATGCTCCAGGTAGTACCAACGGCCTTTGAGAACAAAGGCATGTACCGGCCCGTCATGACGATGACGCGACAGAACGCCACTTTTCCGGACCCGCAGAACATTCACGAAATACCCCTGCGTGACATTCAGAATCAGCGGCCTGAACCAGACGTTGGGCGCCTGCGGTACCCATTCACGTTCGTCCGACGGAATCGCTTCCGGCACAACCAGATCTTTCACAGCAAAGCGTGGGATCGGTGTTTTGAAGCCAACCAGACTCTCAGGATGGGTACGGGCGGTGGAATGAGACATTCGCGGATTCCTTGCTAATGAAGATTAAATTCCAGCATTATTGGCAACAAGCATAGGGTAAGCCCAACTGCCCAATAGCGCCGACAGTAGCCAGATAACTTGCAGGGGAATTTAAAAAATGGCCGGCTTTATACCCCTGTATTCAAGCATACCGGTTCCACGCCCTATTATTTTCTGTATTATCGGCGGGTACGCTTTATCTCAGAAGGTAAATTATGAAACGTTTAATTCTTGTATTGCTAATCAGCCTCGCTGGCGTAGCGTCGGCCGCTGAACAAATGCCGCTTGCCTCCGGCCAGCAGCTAAAAAACGCGATTGCAGGTAACACGGTACAAGGATCCATGGATGGAGCCGGCCGATATACCGAGTTCTATGCCAAAGATGGCACCGTGCGAAGCAAGGACTATCAAGCGAAATGGTCGATCGAAGGCGACCAAATGTGCTGGGTCTACGAAGGTCAGCCCAAGGATTGTTGGCGCGCCACCATCAAGAGTAATAGCGTCAAATGGGTGAAGGACGGCAAAGTTCAAGGAACTGGGACTATCGTTCAAGGCAATAGCAATCGCTATTAGTCGCGCCTGGGTTAGCAGCGGTTGCGTTGCCAGTCGATTGACAGCGTATGGGCTCGTTGAATATCGCTGGATCATATGAGCGCTCATGATCCAGCTTAGTTTAATGAAACGCGAACATATGGCGGATGTCCTGCGAATTCAGGACTACTGCTATACCGACATCGAGCCTGAATCACTCGAGTCTCTTCAAGCGAAGATTCTGGCGTCGCCCAGTACTTGCCTGATCGCTGAAGCAAGCGAAGGCGCGGTGGGGTATCTGATCGCAGTACCCATCATTTACCCACACCTCCCTTCTCTCAACGCCCCAACGTTTGAGCTATCAGCAGATGCAGATACGCTCTACATCCATGATCTAGCCATTGACAGTGCCGGACGAGGGAAAGGTGTCGCCCAGGCTTTGGTGCGCGCTTCAATCGATGCCGCGAAGCGCAGCGGATTGTCACGCGCCTGCCTAGTGGCGATTCAAAACTCTCAAAGTTTCTGGGAGCAGTTCGGGTTTGAGAAGATAGCGGAGCCGACCGATGAGCTTAGGGCCAAGCTAGCGAGTTATGGGGCAGGTGCGCAGCTGATGCGAGCTTAGATTTAAGTGCCATGACTGCAACATGGCAACGTTGCAGTATCCTAAATTCTGTTATCGGGCAAACTGTTCAAGCCTGGGTCTCTGGGTTTATTTTTCTGAGATCCACCATTCTTCTCTAGAGCATCTTTTCTGTGTTTAAGAACGAAAGGAAGAAAAGTATCGATTTTTGCCTCCATTCTTCCTCTTCTTATATTGAACAACTCCCTCTGGTAATCATTTTCAAGACTTGCAAAACCTAGTGCAGTAGTAACGTAGTTGTACTCTGCTGAACATGCTCCTGCAAGGACCTGAGCAACATGCTTAGCGTCCGAGACCCCATCATCAATAGCGGCAAGCTTGATAGATGCGCACAAAGGAATATACTCAAGTGACTTTAAGCTAATTTCTTTGAATAATTTCTGATTCGTCGCATCTGGATTATGCGCCCCAAGGGTTAAAAGTTTTTTAAATTCATATTCAAGTATTTTGCTGTAGGAGCAATCTGCGCCCTTCGAGAAATTTTCTTTACATTCAAGAGATGCATAGTACTGAGCATTACATTGTTCAACACTATTTACACCACGTGTTCTGAGCTCTCCTGAAATTACCTTCTCTTCCTTCTCATTTCTTACCCAAGTAGCAAGATCCTTCCAGTCATATAACATTGTGCAAAGTGCAGCGGTATGAAATGTATCTTTGTTTTTTTCCGAAACAGACATAACTGCGCATCCACCAGTACTCAATATGATGCACAAACACATCGAAATCTGGGTAATTTTTTTGCTAATGTCAGACCAATAAATCATATATATCCTCAATACCCTTGGATATTGCAGTCAAAAGAAGAAAGGGACGTAATCGCTCCACATCTTAAATACGTCCTAACTAAAAATATCGCCACAAGGACAAGTATATCTGCTCGGATAGAAAGACCTCGAATCAGGTAGTTGGTCTGATATCAGTCACTACTCACCAAGTCGCATCAGCGTCTGTTCACGATCTCGCAGATATGAGCCTGCTTCATATGAGCTTGGCTTCAGACATAACTCGATCGCGGAAACTATCGGGCAAGGCGTTCGGGGTAACCACATCGACTTCGATGCCTAACAAGCTTTTCAGCTTGCGGCGTATTGCGCCGATATCGAAAAGTGACGTATCTGGTGTGGGGTCTATCAGAATATCGAGGTCACTGTCTTCTCGGTCTGTCCCATACACCACAGAGCCGAATACCCTCGGGTTGCGGGCATTATGGCTCTCGACAATCTGGACAATCGCCTGACGATGATTTTCAAGGGCTTGGGACGGGCGCATCGCTGAATTATGCAAATCGCGGGGCCGAGGGGCAAGAAGGATGATCAACGAGCTTGATCTTGAAAGCCCTAAGAATACTGGTGCCCGAGACCGGAATCGAACCGGTACGCCCCCTCTCGGGTAAGCGGCGGATTTTAAGTCCGCTGTGTCTACCAGTTTCACCACTCGGGCAGTGAAAGTCGATATTTTATCAGCGCTGGCGACAACCTTCGCTTTTGACGCGTCTAACAGCGTTCATCCGGTGTATTACGCCACACCCAGATAGATCTTCCGAATACGGTCGTCTTCCTGCAGCGAGGCGGCGGTTCCCTCCTGCGCCACCGTGCCGTGCTCAAGTACATAGGCGCGGTCGGCGATTTGCAGTGCCGATTGCGCGTCTTGCTCGGCGACGAGGATTGCCACGCCATCGTCGCAAATACGGCGTATCGCCGTGAAAATCTCCATCTTTAAGCGGTGGGCAATGCCGACCGAAGGTTCGTCCAACAGCAGCAGCTTGGGCGCGCCCATCAGCGCACGGCTAATCGCCACCATTTGCTGCGGCCCGCCCGACAGAGTGCTGACGATCTGGTCACTGCGTTCGCGCAGTATCGGGAACAGGGCGTACACCTTCTCAAGATCTTGCACGATCTGCTGCCGGTTATTGCGCAGATACGCGCCCAGTTGCAGATTCTTCAGCACCGTCAACTCGGGGAACAGGCGCCGCCCCTCTGGGCAATGGCAAATACCCAAACCCACTACCTGCTCGGTCGAGAAATCATGCAGCGACTGGTTCTGAAACTGTAGTGTGCCGCGCGCGGGCAAGGCGCGCGAGATCACTTTCAGCAGGGTAGATTTACCGGCGCCGTTGGGGCCGAGCAAAGCAACCAGCTCACCCGGCTGTACGCGCAGCTGAACATCTTCTAGCGCAATGGCCTGGCCATAGGCCGCGCTGAGTTGGTTAATGACGAGCAGATCACTCACGGCGTGGCACCTTGTTTACCGATATAGGCTTCGATCACGCGCGGGTTCTCTACCACTTGCTGTGGGGTGCCGTCGGCGATTTGTTCACCAAAATCTAATACGACCACACGCGATACCAATTGCATGAACTCACGCAGCTTGTGCTCGATCAGCAAAATCGTTAGCTGCTTCTCCACATGCAGCTGCCTGATCAGCGCTGAGATGGCCTCGATCTCGGCACTACCTAATCCCGCAAACGGTTCATCGAGCAGTAACAGCTCAGGCTCCGTCGCTAATGCACGAGCAATCTCCAGCCTGCGTTGATCACCATAGGAAAGTAACTCAGCCGCCGTATCCGCCTTCGACGCTAAGCCAACTTGCTCTAGCAAGTGCATGGCGCGCTCGACAAGATCAGGATGGTGCACACGCGGACCCAAGCTACCCACCAATACATTCTCAAGCACCGACAGGCCAGGAAATGGTCGACACAACTGAAAGGTACGCGCAACGCCCAAGGCAACTACCCGATGGGGCTTGAGGCCACGTAAGGAGTGACCTTTGAACACAATGCGCCCTGCATCGGGCGCGATGAACTGGGTCAGCAAATTGAACAGCGTAGTCTTGCCTGCGCCGTTGGGGCCGAGTATGCCGACGATCTCACCCTTTGCAACCTGCAGACTCAGTTGCTTGACAGCGTGCAAGCCACCGAAACGCTTATCCAAGCCCTCGACTTCAAGCAGCAGCTGGCTCATGGGCGACCTCGCAGTGTCGCTTGTAGCCTTTGCCATAGCGGCGCGATGAAGCCATTCGGCAAAAAGAAAATAATCATGATCAGCAGCACGCTGTAGACCATCAGTCGCCACTCGCCAACATCGCGCAGGCCTTCTGTCAGTAAGGTCAGCAGCAGCGCACCACCCACCGGGCCGTAGATACTGCCCATACCACCGACATACACCATGGTGATGATGGTGATGGAGGTGATGATTGAGAATAGTTGCGGACTCACCTGCAGCTGATAGTGCGCATACAGCGCACCGCCTAGCCCGGCAAGTGCTGCGCTGATCACGAGGGAGATAATCTTGTAACGCGTAATCGGAATACCGGCAGCGAGACAGGTGGCTTCGTCACCGCGTATCGCACGCAGAATCAAGCCCCAACGCGAACGCGCGAGCCAGCTCAGTACAAAGGTGATCACACCCAGCAGTACCAACACAAACCAGTAGTAGTGCAGATGATTGCGAATTAGCGGGGTGATGTCTTGTATGCCCTCTTCACCGCCGGTGTACTCCCAAAAGATCAGCATCAGGCGCTGCATGATCACTGCCGCAGAGAGCATCGCTAACGCAAAATACGGACCGCGTAGCCTCAGCGTAGGAAAGCCAAGCAATAGCGCGAACGCGGTCGATAGCACCATCGCAATCGGCAGGCTCCACCAAGGGCCCCAACCCAGTTGCACGTTCATGAAGCCGGCGGCATAAGCACCAACACCAATGAACAAGGCATGCCCGAAATTCTCGCGCCCTGTCAGGCCGCACATAAAATCCCAGCTCACTGCCCAGATGCCGTAAATCGCAGCAACGGTCAGCACACCAATCAGGTAATTACCGGGAAATAGCACCGGTACTAGCGCGAGCACGCCCAGTGCCGCTGTGCCGGCTATAGCAGAAGAACGATCGAGTTGATGTAGTGCGCGCATCGCTCTACCCCTAGAATGCGGCGCGCTTGCCGAAGATGCCGGCTGGCCTGAACACCAGCATCAGCAAGGTGGCTAGCACCGACACAATCTCGGTCCAGCTACTAGAGATCGTGTAAGCCACGATTGTCTCTGCATACCCCAGCATCATGGCGGCGACGATGCTACCCGGGATACTACCGAGCCCTCCGACAATCACAATAGCGAAAGCTTTCATGATTGGTAGCAGATGCATGGCGGGTTGGACCGACAAGAACGGGCCGGCCAACACACCTGCTAACGCCGCCAGCGCTGCCGAGATCGCCATCACCAAAGAAAAAATACGATCACTCGGAATGCCCATGTACTTGGCGGCCTCGGCATCCTGCGAGATCGCAAGTATTGCGCTACCCAGCCGGGTGCGTTGTATGAACAAGTACAAGGCACCAATCGCCACTACCGCCACCGCTACCGCCAACAAGCGCTGCCCGGCGATATCAATGCCACCAATAGCGACCTTGGACTGAATGAAGGCAGGTACGTTGCGATACTCGGACCCAAAGATCAGGAACAGAGCCTGCTCAATGACCAACGAGATCGCGAGTGTGATCATCAACACGCCTAGCTGTGAGTGGCGTAGTGGACGAATGAAGATTTTTTCGATGACGACACCGAACAGCGCAACCAAGGCAATCGCCATCAGCGCAGCGGGCAATAAAGGCCAGCCCAAGATGGCGGTGGCCACATAAGTACCGTACGCTCCCAGCGCATAGAACGAACCATGCGCAAGGTTAAGCACCCTTGCCACGCCGAAGATCAGGGTGAAGCCGACCGCCAGCATCGCGTAGATGGCGCTACTAACGGCGCCATGGATGAGGATCTCCATGGTGTGGGATTATTTTTTCATCCAGGGTGGCAGGATGAAATCGCCATTGCGTAGCTCTTTCGGGTAGATGACTGCGCGCTCACCTTTTTCTTGCCACTGCACGAACAGCAGGTTGTACTTACCCTTGCCGGTTTGAAGATCATGCTGCTCATCGAAACTAATCTCACCGGCGATGCCCTCGTGGCGAGTTTTTTCGAGTTCTTTGATGATCTTATCCGTGTCAAAGCTACCAGCACGTTTGACGGCGTCCGCGTACAAGTGCACCGCGTCATAGGCAAAGAACGCGGTAAACACCGGGTAGTTTGGCGACTGCTTCTTGAACTCATCAAAAAATGGCAGGGTCTTTTTGGTGAGCGGTGTACGCACGGCAAAATTCACCGTGACCTGCGAGATGGATTTACCACCGATGCGCTTGAAGAAATCGCCATCCATGCTTTTGACATCAACACCACCATAGGGCACCGGCACCTGGGCATCGTGCCACTGCTTGGCGAGAATGTCGGACGAACCATGCGAGACAATGACAATCATGTACTGCGCGCCACTGGCTTTTACCTTGGCGAGCAGCGGCGAGAAGTCTGACGTCTGCGTATCGAACAACTCCGTCAGCTTGACCTCGGCACCTACTTCTTTAGCGCCCTTGGAAAGCAGTGGCACCAAATCCTGCACCCACTTGGCGTTCTCGCCGATGATCGCGATGTTCTTGTAACCCAGCTCGCCGATGACGAAATTGGAGACGTAGTCCACCAATGCGCGCGCCTGATGCGCGGAGTTGATCGGCCCCACGCGAAACACGTACTTGTAATTGTCGTAGTCGGTCTTGACTTTATTGGTCACGCTGGGCGAAGCCGCACCAACACCAAGGTAGATAGTTTTTGCGGCGGAGATATGCGGCAATTGCGCCAGCGTGACGCCACTGGTATAGCCACCGATCAGAACGTCGACTTTTTCATTGGCGAGCAATTTGCGGATCGCACTGATACCGGTTTCCGGGTTCTCGGTTTCATCCGCAACGACGAACTCCACCTTGCGACCAAGTATGCCGCCCTTCTTGTTGACCTCGTCGACGGCCATTTTGATGGCGGTGATGGTGTCACGACCTACCTGCAACTGCATCGCAGTAGGTACACCAATGCGTACTGGCTTATTGTTATCTTGCGCCAGTGCCGCGGGCGACTGCAGTAATAAAAATAGTGGCGCGAGTACGGCGACCAACCAATGACCGCACGCAGAGTGCAGCCGGCTCTTACAGATTGCCATCATGTCTCCTCTTTTTGTCAGCGCTGGTATCGCGCTGACTTATCTCACACTTGGGATCTGGCGAAATCAATTGGCCAGACCAAGCAGTGGGGTTCGGTTGCCGAACATTAAACCGAATGTAGACGGAAGATGAGATTTGCGCAACGAGCGGTGCGACATGAAAAACGGCCCCACGTGGGGGCCGTCTGGAATTTGGAGGCGGGGGTCGGAATCGAACCGGCGTAGACGGCTTTGCAGGCCGCTGCATAACCACTTTGCTACCCCGCCAAGGGGAGCCGCATTGTACTCGCGAAGGACGTTTGCTGCGTTGCGCCGTGCTGAATTGACGACGCCGCTTTCACGAACAAAAAAGGGAAGCTTTGTGGGCTTCCCTTCGGAATTTGGAGCGGGAGAAGAGTCTCGAACTCTCGACCTCAACCTTGGCAAGGTTGCGCTCTACCAACTGAGCTACTCCCGCGTCGCGAATAAAACCAGTGCGTTTTACGACAGACCCGAGATTATAGCTTGGCTAGAAATTTTGTCAACTGACAGCAACTCGCGGCTAGCCCGACTCGTGCCGCTCCTTGATCATGGGCCAAGCCTTGCGCAAGTAGTAAAACATCGACCACAGGGTGAGAACAGCGGCTGCATCCAGCAATCTTTGACCAATCAACAGCGTCGGCAGAAAGCCCAGCAGCGGCTCAGCGTACAGCAGCATGGGTATTGCCACCATTTGCGCCGCCGTCTTGACCTTGCCGAGGGAGCTGACCGCCACCGATTTGGCGGCGCCGATCTGCGCCATCCACTCACGCAAGGCCGAGATGGCAATTTCGCGGCCGATGATAATGAAAGCGATGATCGCGTTGGTGCGACCCAGCTGCACCAGCAGCAGCAAAGCGCCGGCGACCATCAATTTGTCGGCCACTGGATCTAGAAACGCACCGAAGGCGGAGGTCTGGTTCCAGCGTCGCGCCAGATAACCGTCAAACCAGTCGGTCAGTGCAGCGACAATGAAAATCGCGGTCGCAGCCAGCCCACGATCGTATAGCGTCATCCAATGATCGGGCAGGAAGAACACCCCCACCACGAGTGGGATGAGTGCCACGCGCAACCAAGTCAGCAGGATCGGTATGTTGAGAGGCATGCGAGGATTAAGAAGAGAACTGCCGCTGATTGTAATTCAATGTAGCTGCCGGTAGATGTCTTCGGCGAGCTGGCGCGAGATGCCCTCGACCGAGGCCAGATCGTCGACGCTGGCATCCATCACACCCTTGATCCCGCCAAAGCGGGCGAGCAGTTTCTGGCGACGCTTGGGGCCGATACCTTCGATCTCTTCCAGCCGCGAGGTCTGCCGGGCTTTGGCGCGTTTGGCGCGCATGCCAGTAATCGCGAATCGATGCGCCTCGTCACGAATCTGCGCCACCAGCATCAGCGCGGCGGATTCCTTGCCCAACTCGAGTGACTCACGACCATCGGCGAAGATCAGCGTCTCCAGCCCTACCTTGCGCCCCTCACCTTTGGCAACGCCGACGATCAGGCTGATATCCAGCCCAAGCTCGGCCAGCACTTGTCGCGCCATCTCAACCTGACCTTTACCGCCATCGATCAACACCAGATCGGGCATCACACCATCGCCATTCGCTACTTTTTCATATCGACGCATCAGCACTTGCCGCATGGCTGCGTAGTCATCGCCTGGGGTAATGTCGGTGATGTTGTAACGTCGGTAGTCACCGCTCTGCATCTGGTGGTGCTGATAGATCACACAGGACGCCTGCGTGGCCTCACCTTGTGTGTGGCTAATATCAAAACACTCAATGCGTAGCTTATCCAGATCGGCACTGTCCATGCCCAGCGTCTCGGCCAATGCTCGCGTGCGAGATTGCTGCGAGCCCTGCTCGGCCAGCACACGCGCTAATGCAATCTGCGCACCCTTCTCCGCCATTTGCTGCCAATCGCGGCGCTTACCCTGCGGCTGAAACACCAGCTGAATGCGGTGCCCGCATTGCTCCATCAAGGCCACCATCAGCTCGGGTTCGTCGAGTTCAATATTCAGAATCAATACACCGGGAATGAACTTGTCAGCATAGTGCTGTGCGAGGAAGGCTTTGAGTACCTCTTGGTCAACACTACTGTCGACTGCGAGCGCCATGTCGACTTGCGTTGGGAAATAAGCGCGATCACCTAAATGCCGACCACCCCGCACCATCGCCAGATTGACGCAGGCGCGGCCGCCCTGCACCACCACCGCAATTATGTCGATATCAGCATCACCGACGGTTTCCATACTCTGCTGATGCAGCACGCGTGATAGCGCTGTAATCTGGTTGCGAACAACAGCGGCCTGCTCGAATTTCAGCTCGGCAGAAAAAGCGTGCATCTTGCGCTCGAGGTTGTCCATCAGCTCGGTTTGTCGGCCACGCAAAAATTGCGCTGCATTGTCGACGTCGACCGCATAGTCTAGCTGGCTGATGAAGTTCACACACGGCGCACTACAGCGATGAATCTGATGCAGCAGGCAGGGTCGGGTGCGATTCTGAAACACCGAGTCTTCGCAGGTACGCAGCAAGAAGATTTTTTGCAGAATCTCCATCGACTGCTTGACTGCCCAGGCGCTTGGATAAGGCCCGAAGTACTGACTCTTTTTATCGACTGCGCCGCGGTAGTACGACATGCGCGGGAATTCGCCTGCCGATAGCTTGAGATAGGGGTAGGACTTATCGTCACGGAACAGGATGTTGTAGCGCGGCTGCTGCGTCTTGATCAGGTTACTTTCCAAGATCAGCGCCTCAGCTTCGCTGCGCGTGACGGTGGTTTCGAGACGCATGATGCGTTCGACCATCATCGCTGTCCGCGGGCTGGCCAGATTTTTTTGAAAGTAACTTGAAACGCGCTTTTTTAGGTCGCGCGCTTTACCAACATACAGCAGCTTGTCTTGCGCATCGAAGTAACGATACACACCCGGCAAATGCGGTAACTGCGCAACTTCTTCGAGCAGCGCTGCACGGGGATCCGGTGGGTTGTTGGTGTCGTCCATCAGATAAATAACAGTCGCCGCTAATGCTTAAAATTACTGGATCCCAGCGGAGGCAAGGATCCAGTTAACTTCATTCGAGTGATTGCACCAACTTGTGCGCCGCCTTGTAAACAGGATCCGCCTGCAGCTCATCCCAGGTCTTTGCCGGCGATGTCGGCACCAGCGCCGCAATGCGCGCCGCCGAACGCTTCGCATCAATCGCCACCGTGGGGTCCAAACCTGCCAGCAATTGATCGGCCTTGTCCGGTGAATTACATACCAGCACCATGTCACAGCCCGCTTTCAAAGCCGCATGTGCGCCTTGCACGACATTGCCTGCCACACTGGCGCCTTCCATCGATAAATCATCGCTGAAGATCACACCCTCAAAGCCCAACTCATCACGCAGCAAGCTCAGCCACTTGCGCGAGAAACCTGCCGGCTGGCTATCAAAAAACGGGTAGATCACATGCGCCGGCATCACCGCCGACAAACTCATGCCCAACCAGCCATAGGGCGCTGCATCTTCTTTAAGAATATCTTTTGGATCGCGCTCATCAACCGGAATCGCAATATGCGAATCCGCTGCAACAAAACCATGCCCGGGAAAGTGCTTGCCGCAGTTCGACATACCTGCTTGCAGTAATCCGTGATTGATATTTTTTGCGAGCATCGTGACCACACGTGGGTCGCGGTGAAATGCACGATCGCCGATCACCTCGGACGGACCATAGTCAAGATCGAGCACAGGCCTGAAGGATAAATCTACACCGCAGGCGCGCAACTCGGCTGCCAGCACATAACCCAGCGCAGTCGCCGCCTTGCAGGACTCGAGCACATCACGATCCCACAATTGACCAAGGCTGCGCATGGCAGGCAAGCGGGTGAAGCCATCGCTACGGAAGCGCTGTACGCGACCACCTTCATGATCGACCGCGATCAAGATACCGGGGCGTGCGCGATGAATCTCTGCACACAGCGCAGTCACTTGCGCGCGGCTCTCATAATTGCGCGCGAACAGAATCACGCCACCGGTGAGTGGATGATGCAAGCGCCGCAAGTCGTCGTCTGACAAAGACTTGCCCACCACATCCAGCATCACTGGCCCAAGCGGCTGTACAGCAGTACTCATAGTTTCTCCACGATGACAAAAGCAACCGCGTATTCTGCCTCATCACTGATAGACACCTGCGCGCTGATGCCATGCGTTTGCATGAAATCGGTCAGTGCGCCACTGGTCACAACAGTCGGCTTGCCACTCGGTGCGTTAAGGAATTGTGCTGAGCGCCAGGTCATGGGCATGCGCATACCCAGACCAATCGCTTTCGAGAATGCTTCTTTAGCAGCGAAGCGCGTCGCCAGAAAGCGTAGCCCACGGGTCTCGACCTTGGCTTTGCGGCGAAGGTATTTTTCCATTTCCTGCGGCCCGAGGATACGCTGCGCGAAACGATCACCATGCCGCGCTACCGCCGCAGCGATACGATCAATCCGGATAATGTCTGTACCAAGCCCGAAGATCATGCGTGCAGTGCGGCGTGTCTTGTCTGCGTCATGATGGCTTTCATCTCGCGCACCGCGTTTTCCCATCCAACAAACACCGCATGCGCGACGATGGCATGGCCGATATTCAGCTCGGCGATTTCAGGTATCGCGGCAATCGCTTGCACATTGGTGTAGTGCAGTCCGTGACCCGCGTTCACCTTCAAGCCATGGCGAACACCGGTAGCAACACCGGCGCGAATACGCTCGAGCTCTCGCTGCTGCTCTTCACCTTCGGTATCCGCGTAGCGCCCGGTGTGAAGCTCGATGACGGGCGCACCCGCTTCGGCCGAAGCACGAATCTGTTCGGCATCAGCATCAATAAACAAGGAGACGCGAATACCTGCTTGTGCGAGCTGGGCGCAGGCACGCTTCACGTCATCGTAAAAACGTATGACATCCAGCCCACCCTCGGTGGTGACTTCATTGCGACGCTCTGGCACCAGGCACACATCCTGCGGTTGAATGCGGCAGGCGATCTCGAGCATTTCTTCGGTGATGGCTGATTCGAGATTCATGCGCGTGGTCAGGCGTGGGCGAATCAGCTCAACATCGGCATCTTTGATATGGCGTCTGTCTTCACGCAGATGCAAGGTGATCACGTCGGCACCTGCCTGCTCTGCCAGTAGCGCTGCTTGCAAGGGATCGGGATATACCGTGCCACGCGCATTGCGCAAGGTGGCAACGTGATCGATATTGACACCCAGGTCGATCACTGCGCTGGTCGGATTCAGGAAGCTCATGCTGTTGTCGTCAAAGCTGTAGCAGATCGATCAAAATCTGCCGCGTGTTCAGGGTTACCCCGCCAAGGTGATGCGCCAGTAAATGACGCATCAAGAATTTACTCTGCTGTTGCGTGACGCTATCGCTGTAATCGCCTGCTTCCATGTCGATCAGTGTTTTACCCGACACCACAGGAAGCGTATCGCTGGCGACTGCCGCGCGAGGCCCACGCTCTGGCTCAAACACATAATAACGCGCTGGCTCGACTTGCTCACCGCCCTGCCCCAGCTCGGTGAGTTGGCCAGCGACACCCGATTCTTTAAGCAGCTGCAGCTCGAACTTACGCAGCACGATGCCCGCTGGTTCGCCATGAGCGAGTTGGTTCAAGGCCGACATATACGCATCAAACAATACCGGGTGCGGATCGTCGCGCGCCAGTAGCTTGACCAATAACTCATTCAGATAAAACCCGCATAACAGGGCCGAGCCCTCGACCGGCAGCAAGCCACCGACCCATTCAGCCGAGATCAGGGTACGCACCTCGGACTTACCACTCCAACTCAGTTGCAGCGGCTGAAAGGTTTGCAGTACGCCACGCAACTTGGAATGCGGACGCTTGGCACCCTTGGCGACCACTGGCACGCGACCGTAATCGCGTGCGAATACTTCAACGATTAGACTGGTTTCTTTGTACGGGTAGCTGTGCAGAACAAAGCCGGGTTGTGCGATGACGCGATGTTCACGCTCAACCGATGTACTCCGCGCGGTCGACTTGCTACTGGTCGCAGGCTGTTTGACTGGCGCGTCCATGACTCACTCGTAGCCGTAGGCACGCAGTGAAGCCTCGTTGTCTGCCCAACCAGATTTCACCTTGACCCAGATTTCGAGATAGACCTTGCCGCCGAATAGCTTCTCCATATCGAGCCGCGCTTGGGTAGAAATCTCTTTGAGTCGGGCGCCCTTCTGCCCGATCAGCATGGCCTTGTGTGCATCACGTCCGACCAGAATAGCGGCAAACACACGACGCAAGTTACCTTCCTGCTCGAACTGCTCGATGATCACTGTGCTGGTATACGGCAGCTCATCACCCACAAAGCGGAAGACTTTCTCACGCACGATTTCAGCAGCGAGGAATTTTTCGCTGCGATCGGTAATATCGTCGTCATCGAAAATCCGTTCGCCTTCGGGTAGATGCTGGCGAATCTCGCCTTCAAGCCTATCCAGCTGAAAGCCTTGCTTGGCCGACACCGGCACGATCGCTGCGAAATCAAATTTTTGCGCGACCTCCTGCGCAAACTTCATCAAGATGGCTTTGTCTTTAACATGATCAGCTTTGTTGATGACGAGGATGGCCGGTACCGTCGACGGCAACAGCGACAATACTTTTGCATCGGCATCACCGAAATGCCCTGCCTCAACCACGAACAGCACCACATCGGCGGCGGTGAGCGTCGTGGTGACGGTTCGATTTAGTGTCTTGTTGAGCGCATTGCTATGACGCGTTTGGAAGCCGGGCGTATCGATGTATACATACTGCGCATTGTCATGGGTTTGTATGCCAGTGATGCGGTGACGCGTGGTTTGTGCCTTACGCGAGGTGATACTGACCTTGGCTCCGACCAGTTTGTTCATGAGCGTGGACTTGCCCACATTGGGCCGCCCGACAATCGCAATGTAGCCGCAACGAAAACCAGCGGCGGCGGGCTCAGTGCTCATGCAGATTTACTTTGACTGACTGACGCGGCGTGGGAGGCGTCCGCATCCAGCGGCAGCTCATCCTGTTCCTTGGCGGTGGCCTTGGATTGCCGGCTTGGTCGTTTGTCGGGTTCCGGGGGTTCGGACTGTATGGTCGCGATACCCGCCAACTTCAGCTGTGCCGTACGCTGACGGGTTTTCTTGGGTTCGGTCGGCGCCTTAACCAGTGCAAGTTGTACTGACTCGAGCGCCAGTCGGGCAGCGGCCTGCTCACCCGCACGGCGGCTACCGCCGGTACCGAACACTTGAATATCGAGTTTGGGTACAAGACACTCGATCTCGAACTCTTGGTTATGCGCAGCACCGTGCGTCGCAACCACGTTGTACTGCGGCAGCGGAATCTTTTTACCCTGCAAAAACTCTTGCAGCAGTGTCTTGGCGTCTTTGCCTAATGTTTTGGGGTCGACGGTTTGCAGGATAGGCACGTACATGGCGCGAATGACATCACGCGCCGCGTCGAAACCACTGTCGAGATAGATCGCACCGAACAAGGCCTCGAGCGTGTCAGCGAGAATCGAGGGACGACGAAAACCACCCGACTTCAACTCGCCCTCGCCTAAGCGCAGAAACTGAGATAACTCGAGCCGCTGCGCGATTTCATAGAGCGACTGCTGTTTGACCAGATTGGCGCGCAGTCGCGACAGATCACCTTCGTCGATCTTGTTGAATTTTTCGAACAGCAGCGCAGCGACGACACAGTTGAGCACCGAGTCGCCGAGGAACTCGAGTCTTTCATTGTGCAGGCTGCTATGGCTACGATGTGTCAATGCCTGCTGCAGAAGCGCAGCGCTCTTGAAGGTGTGGCCCAGCCGTTGTTGCAGTAGCGCGATATCCATTGCGTCTCGCTGCTAGTTCGCAGCCTCGTCTTGCCCATCGTCGACGTTACTACCTCGGTACTCAATCAGCAGGCTGGTTGGACCGAACAAGGGGATTCTCTTTTCATATTTGAAACGAACCCGCATCGTGTCGCCCCGACCGCTAATCTGAAGATCCTTGCCCCTCAGGGTATCTGAAAACCCAACCGAGGCCATCTGGTCAAAACGCTCACGCAACTCGGCCGGTGTATCAGAGACCGCAGCAGCCGCCACCACCGCCTTTTTGATGGCCCAGTACTCCAGCACCCCAGGGGCAGCCCTGGTCACCAGCATGCCGGATAAACCTAGCACCAACAGGGTGCTCATCAATCCGAACAGTGAAAACCCCCGCTGGCTTTGCCTCATGCCCCCAAGGGCAGCCAGCTTCCCGATCGGGCAATTCACTGAAATCCGCCGATACGTTTGAAGTTACCCAGGTTCATCCATACAAAAAATGCTTTTCCAACAATACTTTTCTCTGGCACAAAGCCCCAGTAGCGCGAATCCAAACTGTTGTCCCGATTATCGCCCATCATGAAGTAATGTCCAGCCGGCACCTTGCACTCGAAACCCTCAAGGTCGTAACGGCACAGCTCATGCTGCGGGAAGTTGTCTGGGCTTGGCACATAGGGCGGCAGCTTGCCATCGTTCAGGACGTAATGGCTCAAGCCAGTCAGGTCTTCGCGGTAATGCTCGAAGTATTGCAGCCGATCTTCATCCAGGTAATCGGGCAGTTTTTCGTACACGACCTCTTTACCGTTGACCGACAATCGCTTGTTCTTATAAAGCACGGTGTCGCCCGGGACGCCAACGACACGCTTGATGTAGTCGAGTGACATGTCTTTGGGGAATTTGAACACCATCACGTCGCCACGCTGCGGGTCGTTGATGGGAATGATTTTCTGGTTCACCACGGGCAGACGTATGCCATACGTGAATTTATTCACCAGAATCAGATCACCGATCTGCAGGGTCGGCAGCATCGAACTCGACGGAATCTTGAACGGCTCGAACATGAACGAGCGGAACAAGAACACCGCCGCAATCACCGGAAAGAAACTACCGGTGTAAGCAATCCAAGTAGGTTGTTGCTGCAGTCGTTCAACCAAGTCAGCGCGCGCGCTGGGATCAGGCTTGATGCCGCTATCGACCAACTTGACCTGTCGCGCATCGAACTCAGCAAGCGCTTCTTCTGCCAGACGACGTCGCTTCGGTGCATGATGCAGCTTGTCGTAAAGCCAGACCAAACCGGTAGCAATCGTTAGCAGCAACAGAATCAGGGCGAAATTGCCCAGTATTGATTGCATCGTCATTTACTTGTCTTCCACTTGTAGGATCGCCAGGAAAGCCTCCTGCGGGATCTCGACAGAGCCCACCTGCTTCATGCGCTTCTTACCGGCCTTTTGTTTCTCGAGCAGTTTGCGCTTACGGCTGATATCGCCCCCGTAGCACTTGGCGAGCACGTTCTTACGCAGCGCCTTCACATTTTCACGCGAAATAATGTTGGAACCAATCGCTGCCTGAATCGCCACATCGAACATCTGGCGCGGAATCAATTCGCGCATTTTCGCTGCCACTGCGCGGCCGCGGAAAGGCGCATTCGAGCGGTGCACGATGATGGCAAGTGCATCGACCTTTTCACTGTTAATCAGCATGTCGACCTTCACCACATCGGATGAGCGGTATTCCTTGAACTCGTAATCCATGGACGCGTAACCACGCGAAATCGATTTCAGACGATCAAAGAAATCAAGCACCACCTCTGCCATCGGAATTTCATAGGTCAGTTGCACCTGCTTACCGTGGTACGTCATGTTCATCTGTATGCCACGCTTCTGCGTGCAAAGCGTGATGACTGCACCGACGTACTCTTGTGGCATGTAGAGATTGACGGTGACGATAGGCTCACGAATCTCTTCGATCTTGGAAGGCTCGGGCATTTTCGATGGGTTGTCGACCATGATGGTCGTTCCATCGCGCATCTTCACCTCAGAGATCACTGTAGGCGCATTCGTGATCAGGGCCATTTCGAACGCGCGTGCTAGACGCTCCGGCACGATGGCCAGATGCAGCAAACCTAAGAAGCCGCAACGGAAACCAAAGCCCAGCGCTTGTGATACCTCGGGCTCATACATCAGCGCGGCATCATTCAGTTTCAGTTTTTCCAGAGAGTCACGCAGCGAGTCGTATTGATTGGCTTCGACCGGAAACAGACCCGCAAACACCTGCGGCTGTACTTCCTTAAAACCAGGCAGTGGCGCAGGTGCGGGTTTAGCCGCCAAGGTAATGGTGTCGCCGACTTTGGCGGCTTTCAGTTCCTTGATGCCGGCGATGATGAAGCCCACCTGCCCCGCCGACAATGAATCGCGAGACACCGACTTCGGCGTGAACACGCCAACACTTTCGACCAGATGCTGAGCACCGGTTGCCATCAGTAGGATTTTATCTTTCGGACGCAGGGTGCCGTTTTTCACGCGCACCAGCATCACAACACCGACATAGTTGTCGAACCAAGAGTCGACGATCAGCGCTTGCAGCGGCGCATCAGGGTCACCCACAGGCGGCGGCACTTTCGCAATCAGTGACTCCAGCACATCCTCTACGCCGAGCCCGGTCTTCGCTGAACAATGCACCGCATCGCTGGCTTCGATACCGATCACGTCTTCAATTTCGGCAATTGCGTTATCGGGATCTGCCGAGGGTAAATCGATTTTGTTAAGTACCGGCACGACCTCAACGCCAAGATCAAGCGCGGTGTAGCAGTTGGCAACGGTTTGTGCCTCGACACCCTGCGACGCATCGACCACCAGCAGCGCACCCTCACAGGCAGAAAGCGATCGACTGACTTCATAGCTGAAGTCGACGTGCCCCGGCGTATCAATCAGATTGAGGTTGTAGACCTTGCCGTCGCGCGCCTTGTAGCTCAATGCAGCGGTCTGCGCCTTGATGGTGATACCGCGCTCGCGCTCGATATCCATCGAGTCGAGTACCTGCGCCTCCATCTCGCGGTCGGAGAGTCCGCCACAGATTTGAATGATCCTGTCGGCAAGGGTCGACTTGCCGTGATCAATATGGGCGATGATGGAGAAATTGCGGATGTGGTTCATGAATCAATCAGATACGAAAAAGGCGCTCGGGCGAGCGCCTTGGCAACAACCTCACGAGACCCTCATTCTACCGGATTCAGTCGCCTCTTCGCCCATCGCCGTGGGCGGCCGACAAATCCAGAAACCGCTGCACCGCGGCCGCATCCAGATGGTAGTGGCACAGGGTTTGCGGCGGCTGTCCGGGCAGGCAACCCTGCAGGACGGGCACCAGTTCATCGTACTGCTCTACCAACGCTGGATCGGCATCGACATCGATCACGTCGACGCGGTAGCCATGGCCCACCAGCGCCTGTAGCGCTTGCAGCATGTCGTCGCACAGGTGGCACCAGGTACGCGAGTAAAGGGTAAAGAAAGGCATTAGTCAGGGCGCGTTTAGGTGGTTATCCGGTTGGGTAAACATCTTAGGGTCCCGGCAAGAAAAAAGGGGCTGCTACAGCAGCCCCCTGTGAAGCAATACTGAAACTTACTGTGCCGCTGGCTTCACCGGCACGAATTGCGAGGAATCACCGCGTCGCACCAGCAACAAGGCATTTTTCTTCGGATCGAGCTTGGCGACCAAGGCATTTAACTGCTTTGCATCACGCACATCGGTGTTATTCACCCGGACAATCACATCGCCTTGCTGCAAACCAACGCGAGCTGCTGGGCCCTCGGCGGACTCAACGACTGCGCCGCCATCCAGCCGCAGCTCCTGCTTCTGCGCATCTGTTAGATCAGTCACGATCAGTCCCAGCGCATTGGCGGTCTGCTCTGGCTTACGTTTCTCTTCGGTCTTTTTCTTGGCAGTCTGGTCGGCTTCCATTTCAGCGATCACCACCGGCAGTTCGCGCTTGCTACCCTTGCGCAGCACGGTCAGGTTGGCTTTCGAACCAGGCTTGGTGCTACCCACCATACGCGGCAGATCACCCGACTTATCAATGGTGCTGCCGTTGAACGCAACAATGATGTCGCCGGCCTCGACGCCTGCTTTGTCTGCGGGGCTGCCGGGTTCAACCCGCGCCACCAATGCGCCCTGTGCGCGCGGCATACCGAGTGACTCGGCAACTTCTTTCGATACATCGCCGATCTGAACACCGATGCGACCGCGAATCACGCGTCCAGTCGATTTCAGCTGATCAGCCACACGCATCGCCTCGCCGATCGGCACCGCAAACGAGATGCCCATGTAGCCACCCGAGCGGCTGTAAATCTGCGAGTTGATACCGATTACTTCACCGCGCATATTGATCAGCGGGCCACCCGAGTTACCTGGGTTGACCGCCACATCGGTCTGGATCAGCGGCAGGTAGTCACCGGTATCGCGTGAGTTGGCGGACACAATACCTGCGGTCACCGTGTTCTCAAGACCAAACGGTGAGCCAATCGCAATCACCCACTCGCCGACGCGCAGCTTGCTGGAATCACCCAGTGTCAGGCGCGGAAAATTACTACCTTCAATCTTGACCAGCGCAACATCGGTGCGGCGGTCAGCGCCGATGATCTTGGCTTTGAATTCGCGCTTGTCGGTCAGCGTCACGAACACCTCATCCGCGCCTTCGATCACGTGCGCATTGGTCAGCACAAAGCCATCGGCTGAGATGATGAAGCCGGAGCCGACCCCGCGTGGCACCTGCTGGTCGTCTTGTTGCGGTGCGCCGCGACGGTTGCGCGGTGCGGGTTGCTGCTGACGCGGTGCTGGCTGGCCAAAGAAGCGGCGGAAAAATTCCTGCATTTCCTCGTCTTCGGGGCTACCACCACCCTGCTGCATTTGCTTGGAGCGCTCAGTGGTGCGGATGTTGACCACCGCCGGGCCGACCTTGTCGACCAGATCAGTGAAGTCCGGCAGCACAGCGGCTTGCGCCGTCCCCGGAGCGCCAGGGCCAAAGCCAAGCGGCGCGAACACAGTAGCCAGCGCAATCAGAGTGACAGCCGAGAAGAGATGACGGGTTCGTTGCGAGATGTTCATGAGCCTAATTTGGTGGGAGTTTGGGCAAAATCAATCGCCTGAATACGATGTTTCCATAGCGCCATCAGGGTTAAGGCAATGATGGTAAGGCAAAAGCGGCGATGCCGCTTGAGCCGGCAAATCAGCCGATTGATGGCGGCTTGATGGCGGCTTGAAAAAGGGCGAGCAGCCTAATATTCGCTATCAGCTATTGCTCATTTTTTAAGTGCTTTGCGATGCTGGGTACCAGATTCATCGCCAGAAAAGTTTGGCCGGACGGATCGCGGAGCGCATCACCAATCAGGTGGTAAAGATCCCAACGCTCGCGGTCTTCGCCATCCACCATGTGGTACAGCAGTAGCCGGGTTTGATCGATCGTTAGCTCGCCGTCCAGCAGCGCTGAGATCTGCTCCGCGCGACTGTCGCTGCCATCCTCGCCTTCGGCCATACATCCAACCCTTCGTGCTTTTGTTGTTCGAATTTAGTTTCGGCGCAGCGCGCCAGGCTTCACCAGCGCTTGTCGCTTGCGGTATCGAGCAGCGGACGCAAGCGCTCTGCGATAGCCTCACGCGCCCGAAATATTCGGCTACGGACGGTACCGATCGGACAGCCCATGGTCTCGGCGATTTCGTCATAGCTCAAACCCTCCAACTCCCTGAGCGTGATCGCGATTCTGAGCTCCTCCGGCAAGGCCTCCATCGCAATATTGACGGTTTCTGCAATTTGTTTGGTAGCTAGCATGGACTCAGGGGTGTTGATATCCCTCAGATGCTCTCCGTCATCAAAAGTTTCCGCTTCTTCAGCATCAGCCTCAGTCGAGGTAGGTGCTCGCCGTCCCTGAGTGACCAGATAATTCTTGGCGGTGTTAATGCCAATCCGGTAAAGCCAGGTGTAGAAGGCGGAGTCGCCACGGAATTTAGGTAGCGCACGGTAGGCCTTGATAAAGGCCTCCTGCACTACGTCCTCAGCCTCGGCCTGGTCGCGAACGAGGCGCGACACTAGCCGCATCAGCTTGCGCTGATACTTGCTGACCAACAGCTCGAATGCTTTTTTGTCACCCTGCTGTACGCGATCAACGAGTAGCTGATCGATATCGCGTTCTGTCGTCAATGCCCATGCCCTCGAACGAGTGCGACATGCGGGCGAAGTGTTCGCACTAGTGCGCGTTACTGACTCTGGCTTTGGTCGCCGTCATCGTATTTATGAGCATTGGCTTTGACGGTAGATCACGCGCAAGAACGCGTTGATTCGAGCCGTGCGAGTCTGCCTGGATTGCCCTTGTATCGTTATTTTTATCGGCGCTTCGCTCTTGGTCGCTTAGACTGCTTGAGACAAGCTCAACCAACCCAAGGCGATATGTCCTTGCTCAGCGCATCGTGATTGGCTTGGCTGGCAGCGATCCAGCGACAGGCGACCGATAACGCACGAAATGCGTCATCACTCAGGCTGTCGGGAAGCAATATCAGGTTGGTCATTCGACCCGATACAGCTTGCAAGCGCAGCACCATCAACGATGACCAGAGCGTCGACCCTTGGCGTAGTTGAACCACCTCGCCTACAGCATCAGACCATGGTATCGATCCGGCTTCGGCGTTAGGCAAAGTCTCTACCAACCGGATCTGGCCGAGTCCTGTTATGTCAATGCGCAGGGCTGTTCTTCGTCGAAGTGGCTGCACTATGAGCGCAAATGAC
Organism: Burkholderiales bacterium; assembly: GCA_026399895.1. Taxonomy (GTDB): domain Bacteria; phylum Pseudomonadota; class Gammaproteobacteria; order Burkholderiales; family Burkholderiaceae_D; genus Pernthalerella. The sequence continues at coordinate 24,064 of JAPLQC010000056.1, read as the reverse complement.
GCGATGGCGCAAAGGATGGCCAGCACGTGAGGCAGTGAGAAGGAAAAACCAAAGGAATCGGCCGATTGCACCAGCCAGAATGATGTCGATAGCAGCACTGCCGCCATCGCAAAATGAAGCCCTGCCAGCAGACGCGAAGGCCTGATAGTCGCTGACAAGGCGATCGACATCAGCAGCAATGCCGCAGATGCATCACGCCTTGGCGAAAATCAGCGTACCGTTGGTGCCACCGAATCCGAATGAATTCTTAACAGCGATATTGATTGGCATATCGCGCGCGGTGTTGGCGCAATAATCGAGATCGCAGTTGGGATCTTGATTAAAGATATTGATAGTCGGCGGCGACTTTTGATGATGAACCGCCAAGACGGTAAACACCGACTCCAAGCCACCGGCACCACCGAGCAAATGCCCGGTCATGGATTTAGTGGAGTTCACTACCACCTTGTGCGCGTGATCACCTAAGCCGCGTTTGATCGCAACGGTTTCTGCTACATCTCCCAGCGGGGTTGATGTGCCGTGTGCGTTAACGTAGTCGACCTGATCGGGGTTGATGCCCGCATTGCGCATCGCGGCGACCATGCAGCGCCGTGCGCCGTCACCATCTTCCAGCGGCGCTGTCATGTGGTGCGCGTCAGCGCTCATACCAAACCCGAGCAGTTCTGCGTAGATCTTTGCTCCGCGTGCCTTGGCGTGTTCGTACTCTTCCAGCACCATCACACCAGCACCCTCGCCGAGCACAAAACCATCGCGATCTTTATCCCATGGGCGCGAAGCGGTTGCCGGATCATCATTGCGCGACGACAAAGCGCGCGCTGCGGCAAAGCCGCCTATGCCCAGCGGAGACACTGTCGACTCAGCGCCGCCGGCGATCATGATGTCTGCATCACCGTACTCAATCAAACGCCCTGCCTCGCCGATGCAATGCAGACCCGTGGTGCACGCTGTAACGATGGCCAGGTTCGGGCCTTTCAAGCCGTACTTGATGGAGAGATGGCCCGAGATCATGTTGATGATCGAGGCAGGTACAAAGAAAGGGCTGATGCGACGCGGACCGCGCTTTTCGTATTCGCCGTGAGTTTCTTCGATCATCGGCAAGCCGCCGATACCGGAGCCCACCATCACACCAATACGCTCGGCATTTGCTTCGGTAACTTCCAAGCCACTGTCTTGCATGGCTTGAATACCAGCCGCCATACCAAAGTGGATGAAGGTATCCATATGCCGCGCTTCTTTGGCGGGGATGTAATCTTCCACTTGAAAGCCCTTCACCTCACCGGCGAAGGTGGTCGCGAAGGCGCTTGCGTCAAATTTAGTGACAGTCGCGATGCCGGATTGACCGGACAGTAGCGCTTGCCATGCGGAAGAAATCGTGTTGCCAACGGGGGATACGCATCCCATTCCCGTGACAACGACACGGCGTCGAGGGGGGCGAGTCAAACAATACTCCTGGAGGACAAATTGGGCAGTGCGGGCGGGAAAGCTTAGGCCTTGACGTGCGCCTTGGCGTAATCGATAGCTTGCTGCACGGTCGTAATTTTTTCGGCTTGCTCGTCAGGGATTTCCATTTCGAACTCGTCTTCCAGCGCCATCACCAGTTCAACGGTATCCAGCGAGTCAGCGCCAAGATCGTCAACAAAAGACGATTCGGTTTTAATGTCGGCTTCTGCAACGCCTAGTTGCTCAGCAACGATTTTTTTTACACGCGATTCGATGTCAGACATCTTCATCCTCCAGTGGGTAGTTGTACGTTTAAGTGAGAGAATTCTATCAGGTTTGCGATACGGAACTTAAGTTTTGCCTTTTGTTTTTGCCAACATTGAACGGCGTTTAATACTCTCAAAAAGGCAATTCATCAGCCCCCGCTCATATACATGCCGCCATTGACGTGCAGTGTCGTGCCAGTGATATAACCGGCTTGGGGTGATGCGAGAAATGACACACTGGCAGCAATATCTTCCGGCATGCCAAAGCGGCCGGCCGGAATCTGCTGCAATAGCGCGGCAACCTGCTGCTCGGTGAGTGCCTTGGTCATGTCGGTGTCAATGAAGCCCGGAGCAATACAATTCACGGTGATATTGCGGCTGCCGATCTCGCGCGCCAGTGCGCGGCTCATCCCGGCTACGCCGGCTTTGGCGGCGGCATAGTTCATCTGACCGGCATTACCGGCAGAACCCACGACCGAAGTGATGTTGATGATGCGGCCGTACTTGGCTTTCATCATGCCGCGCAATACAGCGCGCGACAGCCGGCCGACTGCGCTCAGATTGGTTGCGATAACCGCGTCCCATTCTTCGTCTTTCATCCGCATTGCGAGTTGATCTTGCGTGATACCGGCGTTATTCACCAGAATCGATACGCCGCCCATGTCTTTGCTGATCTCGTCAATCAACGCAGCTGAAGCAACCGCATCATTGACGTTGAGCACGACGCCACGACCCGCATCCGCGCGCACGCTTTGCAAGTACTCGCTGATCGCTGCCGCACCTGCGTCACTGGTGGCGGTGCCGATCACGGTAGCACCATGCTTCGCGAGATCAATCGCGATCGCGCGCCCAATACCACGCGAAGCACCCGTTACCAGTGCAATTTGTTTATCGAGTATGGCGCTCATTTGCTTGCCTCCAGAACAGCCTCGAGTGAGGCCTGATCATTGATTGCATCAGCCGTCATTTGCGTATCGATACGCTTGACCAAACCGCTGAGTACCTTGCCAGGCCCACATTCAATGACTCGTGTAATCCCTAAGGTCGACATCTTTTGTACCGACTCAACCCAGCGCACTGGCGCAGCTGCTTGACGCACCAGCGCATCTTTGATCGCTGCGGCATCGGTTTCGATCGCTACATCGACATTGTTGATCAGTTGAATGCTCGGCGTGGCGAAGTTCACCTGCGCAAGATAATCACGCAAGCGATCAGACGCAGGCTTTAGCAGCGATGAGTGAAATGGCGCGGAAACAGGCAGCGGCAGCGCACGTTTGGCACCTTTAGACTTCGCCAACTCGCAAGCACGTTCTACCGCAGCCTTGTGCCCGGCAATCACTACTTGAGCCGGCGCATTGAAGTTGACCGGCTCAACCACTTCGCCTTGCGCAGCTTCGGCGCACGCAGCACGTACGTCGTCATCCGACAGGCCGAGAATTGCAGCCATACCACCCTGACCGACTGGCACTGCCTCTTGCATCGCCTGCGCACGAAAACGTACTAGTGGCACCGCATCACGAAAATCAATCACGCCGGCCGCTACCAGTGCCGAGTATTCACCCAAACTGTGTCCGGCGACCACGGTAGGCAATGCACCACCTGCAGCAACCCAGGCGCGATAAAACGCCACCGCGGACACCAGCATCACCGGCTGGGTGTTGGTGGTGAGGTCGAGAGATTCTTTCGGGCCTTCGGCGATCAGTTTCGCCAGATCGAGCTGCAATACCTCGGAGGCTTCGCTGACGGTATCGCTGACTACACGGTTATCAGCAAAACCATTCAGCATGCCGATAGCTTGCGAGCCCTGACCCGGGAAAACAAATGCAGTTGCGTTCATATTAGATAGTTGTTCTTGCTTGGTTTTTCACAGCCTTGCCAGCGCAGCGCCCCAGGTGAAACCACCACCAACGCCTTCCATTAAGACGTGCTGTCCGGCTTTGATGCGACCATCACGCATGGCAACATCAAATGCCAGCGGAATTGAAGCTGCCGATGTATTGCCGTGTTGATCCACGGTGACCACCATTTTTTCGAGCGGCAGTCCAAGTTTTTTTGCAGTGCCCTGCATGATGCGAATGTTTGCCTGATGCGGAATCAGCCAATCAACCTGCGAAGCCTGCATGCCGGCAGCTTCAAGAGTTTCGTTAGCGACTTGTTCCAATACCGAGACGGCGAGTTTGAAGACAGCCTGTCCGTCCATCGTCAGGAAGGCACTACCACTCACTGCACCGCTACTCATATGACCCGGTACGCAAAGAATATCGGTATGGCGACCATCCGCATGCAACTTGGTGGCAAGAATGCCGGGCTGCTCAGCTGCGGTCATCACCATCGCACCCGCGCCGTCACCAAACAGTACGCACGTTGTACGATCGTTGAAATCGAGAATTCTTGAAAACACTTCGGCGCCGATCACTAATACGCGCTTGTGCATGCCAGAGCGAATGAAACTATCTGCCACTGACACAGCGTACACAAAGCCACTGCAAACAGCTTGCACGTCGAGCGCGGCGCATTGATTGGTAATGCCCAGCTTGCGCTGAACAACGCAGGCGGTACTCGGAAATCCACCCAAGTAATCAGGTGTCGAGGTAGCGAGAATAATCAGATCGATGTCGTTTGGCGTCAGGTTCGCCATCTGCAGCGCGTTCTGGGCGGCAGTGACCGCTAGATCACTCGACAGCACGCCATCGTCTGCAAAGTGGCGCGCAGAGATACCGCTACGCGAGACGATCCATTCGTCCGAGGTCTCAAGGCCACGCTCGGCGAGTACCGCGGCCAAGTCTTGGTTGGTGAGACGCCGAGGCGGTAAGCAACTACCAGTGCCAACGATGCGGGAATAAGTGGTCATGCTGATTTGGTTGATGGATTCTCTGCGCCAGCGGCTTGCGGCATCAGGTCGCCGATCGCAGCTTCGATGCGCGACAGCACATCATGATGCGCCGCGTCGAAAGCGCGCCGTATGGCCCACTCGAAGCCGTAAGCACTCTCGCCGCCGTGGCTCTTGAATACCAAGCCACGTAAGCCGAGTAAGCTCGCGCCATTGTAACGGGAGGGATTCAGCCGCTGCGAAATTCGCCGCAATGCGCCTTGCGCCAGCAGCGCGCCCAGCATATTCAGCCAACCTTGCTTGAGCTCACTCACAAGAACACCTTTTACCAAACGACCCAAGCCCTCAGCCGCCTTCAAGGTCACGTTGCCGACGAAGCCATCGCACACCACGATATCGGTGGTGCCTTCGAAGATGTCATTGCCTTCGACATTACCGTAAAAATTGATCAAGCCCTTCTCATGATCGGCACGTAATAGCTGTGCGGTTTGCTTCACCAGCTCATTACCTTTGATGTCTTCTTCGCCGACATTCAATAAACCCACGGTGGGGCGCGAATCACCTTCGACGGCAGCGACAAGCGCCGAGCCCATCAGGGCAAACTGCTGCAGGTGGAAAGGTTCACAATCGACATTGGCACCCAAGTCGAGCACATAGGTGGGGCCGTCTTTTTGATTCGGGAGAATGGTGCAAATCGCTGGTCGATCAACCCCGGCGATGGTTTTTAAGAGGTAGCGCGATACCGCCATCAAGGCACCGGTATTGCCGGCTGAGACACACGCCTGGGCTGCGCCTTCTTTTACCTGATCGACCGCAACCCGCATCGACGAGTCACGCTTGCGACGCAGCGCAACCTCGAGCGTGTCGTCCATCTCGACCACTTCGGTCGCGTTGACGATACTCAGTTGGGGATGATGCTCGGCACCTAGTTTGCGTAACTCAGCGCGAATGGCGTCTTCGCGACCGACCAGTAGCAGGTGGGCGTCGCGCTGTTGTTTGACGAAAGCAAGCGACGCAGGAACGGTGACCGACGGACCATGGTCGCCGCCCATGCAGTCAATCGAAATGCGAACGGTCATGGTTTATGAACCGGAGCGTGGAGGCTTCCGGGAATCCAGACCTGAGGGAGAGGGTCGCGCATACAAAAACGGCGCAAGTGGTCGAAGACCCCTGACGCCGAATGATGAAGATGCTTTGCGTAGAACTGGGTTCGCCAGCGACGAATTATTCGTCGTTCTTGGTCTTCATGACCTTGCGGCCACGATAAAAACCGTTCGGGCTGATGTGGTGACGCAGATGCACCTCACCCGTGGTCGGCTCGATAGCGGTAGCCGGCGCGGTCAAAAACTGGTGCGAGCGGTGCATACCCCGCTTCGACGGTGTCTTTTTGTTTTGCTGAACTGCCATAACGTACTCCTAAGGAAGCACTGATTGAGAAAAATGCCGAAATCGTCCCGCATCTGCCCCAAAACAGCGAATCCAAAATTTTAACACAATGGAGTGGCTTAAACACCCCTCCCAAAGAGACCCACTCGAGGCGCACCAAAACCGATAGCCCGGCCCAAGCTTTTCAAATGGTTAATTCCGGCGCCGGCACCGACCCGCCGTCAGGGCATTGCGGATGCCGCGGCGACAGCGGGATCGATAGCAAAACCTCATCTTCCACCAGCTGCAGCAGATCGAGCGCTGCGCTACCCACAATCACATCGACGCTTTCGTCATCCAGAGCTTCCTCGGTGGCGTCGGCGTCTGCCTCGTCGCTTGCCAATACCAGCACCGATTGCGCATCAAAGCCGTATGAAAACGGCAACAGGCAGCGCTGGCAGACCAAACCCACCTCACCCTCGACCGCCATGTTTAACTGGGGATAGCCTCTGGGGTGGCGACCGCCCTGAAACGACCAGCGAATTTCCCCCTCGGGCTTGGCGGCCTCAGCTGCCAGGCGCGCAAACCCAGCCACCGGGGTCACCCCTGCGCGTTGCTCGCCGAGCCGGCAGAACGCAAATGCATCGACAATCGTATTGCTCATGGTGGCTAGCTTCTCTGGAAACCCGATATAGTAACAAGGCTGTTTCTGCCCACATAGCCACGTTATCACGCAACCCACCCCTCGGATGTCGACCAATCCCCGCCTCTTGCTTGCCTCTGGCTCGGCCTACCGCAAATTGCTGCTGGCTCGGCTCAGGCTGGATTTCGAGACCTGCTCGCCGGATATCGACGAGCATCCCTTACCCGGTGAGTCCGCCGCCGAAACCGCGCTTCGGCTGGCGCAAGCCAAGGCAGAAGCCGTGGTCACCAGGATGGATGACGGCTTAATCATCGGTTCCGATCAGGTCGCCACACTGGATGGTCAACACATCGGTAAGCCGGGCACTCATGCGAATGCGATGGCGCAATTACAAAGCATGCGCGGCCGTGAAGTAGTGTTTCACACGGCCCTCTGCCTGCTCGATACGCGTGCGCACGCACCGCAGCGCTTGCAATTCGAGAACGTTAAAACGGTGGTGGTATTTCGTGATTTGCCCGATGCAGAGCTGGATGCGTATTTGCGAATCGAACAGCCCTATGACTGCGCGGGCAGCGCAAAGAACGAGGCATTGGGTATCGCACTGCTGTCATCCATCCAAAGCGACGACCCCACAGCGTTGACTGGCTTACCGCTGATTGCGCTGGTTGGCATGCTGCGAAAATCCGGCCTTACTTTTTTTGAGCGCTAACGCGATGAACGGCACGCTCTACCTGATTCCCAATGCGCTTGGCGAGGGCGCACTGGATACAGTGATTCCCGACCCGGTACGTGCGCGCACCGCGTCGCTGCAGTACTTTATTGCAGAGAATGCGAAAAGCGCACGCGCGTTTCTCAAACTGGTTGGCACTACACACCCGCTGCGACAGTCGCTGCAAGAAACGCATATCAGCGAGCTGAACGTGAACACACCGGCCGAGCAGTTACCGGCGCTGTTGACACCGCTACTGCAAGGCCATGATGTCGGCTTGTTGTCAGAAGCTGGAGTACCGGCGGTGGCGGATCCAGGTGCAGACCTCGTTCGTCTTGCGCACCGTGAGAACATCACAGTCAAGCCTTTGGTGGGGCCGTCATCTTTGCTATTAGCGCTGATGGCGAGCGGACTTAATGGGCAGAGTTTTGCATTCCACGGCTATCTACCCACAGATGCCGATGCGCGCGCTACTCGCCTACGGCAACTTGAGCAGCGCTCTCGGCAAGAACGACAAACGCAGATGTTTATTGAGACACCTTATCGCAATGAAGCGATGTTGCAAGCGATGGCTGCAAGCTGCGCACCGACAACGCTCATCTGCATTGCGACTGACCTCACGCTGGATACGGAGTTAGTACGCACAACCAGCGCACAGCAATGGCAAAAGGAAATTGTGTCAGGAAAGATGCCAGCATTCAGAAAGAGACCAACCGTATTTCTGATGCTGGCGTAAATTTAGCGCGGCTTGACCCACTCCGTTGCCATCGTTTTTGCAAATCCTTCACCGACGGCGGCACCAAACTTTTTCAGCACCCGATCTGATAGACCTTCACGCACAGTGTAGTCAATCACATCTTCTGCCTTCAGCACATCGCGCGCCACGCCATCGACGGTGCCGAGCCCATCCGCCAAACCAAGCCGAATCGCGCTCTCGCCAGTCCAGAACAGCCCAGAGAAAATCTCTGGCGAGGTCTTGAGACGTTTGCCACGACCCGATCGCACCGCAGCGATGAACTGCTGGTGAATCTCGTCGAGCAAGGATTGTGTGTGTGCCTTATGGCGGGGATTCTGTGGCTGGAAAGGATCCATCATGGCTTTGTTCTCGCCCGCCGTCATCAAGCGACGCTCGACGCCGAGTTTGTTCATCAAGCCAGTAAAACCAAAACTGCTCATCAACACGCCAATTGATCCAACAATGCTGCCTTGACTCACGTAGATGCGGTCTGCAGCGGCGGCAATGTAATAGCAGCCTGAGGCGCACATATCTTCCACCACCACATACACCGGTTTATTCGGATGCAGTTTGCGAAGGCGTACGATCTCATTGTTCACAATCGCTGCCTGTACCGGACTACCGCCAGGGCTGTTCATGCGAATCACCAAACCGACCGAGCCTTCGTCGTTGAAGGCGTCCTGCAAAGCGGGCATGATGGTATCGACTGAAGCAGTCGGGCTATCCGCATCGATCTCACCGCTAATCTCAATCAGTGCAGTGTGCCGCGTCGTGGGTGGCTTGCCGCCCCACTTCAGGTCGAGCGCAGCGCCTGCCGCGATCAGCGCCAGCAATAGCACGCCGATACGATAGACATTGCGCCAACGCCGATTGGCGCGTTGCTCATCGAGATAGGCACTCGCAATTTTTTCCAGCGTCTCATAAGGAATCTGCTGCGGCTTTGCCGGCGGCACAGGTTCGTTAGATGCTTCGTTCGGTTCTTCCATGTTGGTCACTTCTGATTAGATTCAGGCCAGTGCCGGACGAACATCATTATCCGGCTCCCAAAATACCTTGCTGTCTTGCTCGATTACCTGCAACTTGTGCAACTTGCCACCACGGCATGGGCCGCCCGTGCAACGGCCTGTATCCGGCTCGTACATCGCGCCATGCGTTGCGCATACCAAATACAAACCGCTCTCTTCGAAGAACTCGCCGGGGTTCCAGTCGAGTTCCATCGGTAAGTGCGCGCAACGATTCAGGTAGCCGTGCACTTGATCGCCATAGCGCACCACAAAACCCGTCCGGTCTCCGCCATCTGCCGTGACGGGAAAGCGGACCCCGGCACCGCCCTCGATCAGCGCCGATGCTTCGCAAATATAAATCGGATCACTCATCGCTCAGTACACACTAGCTATCCCACCTGGTCAATGACTAGTTAGCCCTGATGCCGCCTTCGCGAAGCACTACATCCGACGCAAGAACGGCAAACAGCAGAACCATATCGCCTTTAAGCGTGTTCACTTAACCATTCATGCAGCTCGCCAATTGACTCTGCACCAAATAGTGGCGCGTGCGCTGCCAACTCAGCGGCTGGGTGCGCCCCATAGTGCACGCTAATTGCCGCTGCACCGGCATTAGATGCCATCAGGAGGTCGTGCGTCGTGTCGCCAATCATGACGGTACGGCCCATGTCCTGCCCTAATTCGCGCGTCAACTCCAGCAACATCGCCGGGTTTGGCTTGGAAAAGGTTTCGTCAGCGCAGCGTGTGGCATCAAACAATGAGGTCACCCCCGCTGCTGCCAGTGCTCGGTTGAGACCGACGCGACTTTTACCAGTTGCAACCGCGAGGAAATAACCCTGCTCAGCGAGATCGTCCAGCATCGCGCGCGCGCCCGCAAACAGCGTGAGTTGATGATCTTGTGACAAATAATGATGGCGGTAACGCTCCGCCATTTTCGGGTAGTGGCGCGGATCAAGATCGGGTACCGCCGCTTGCAGTGCATCCTGCAGGCCCAGCCCGATCACGTAAGAGGCTGCGCGCTTGTCGGGCACCGCCACCCCAAGATCACGGGCGGCCGCTTGCATACTGGCGATGATCGCTGTGGTGCTATCCATCAGCGTGCCGTCCCAGTCGAAAACAATCAAATCAAATTTTTTGCGTGGCATGTCTAAAAACTCACCTCGTTAGGCCGCTTGCGGCGTTGGCAGCATCTTGCCGTGGCTTGTACCGTCTTCGATGCTGCCGTCTTGCCATCGACCTAACGAGATAGGTTCTTAGGCACTTTCGGTCGCATTAACCGCCTTCGGCTCGAGCGACTGAAGGAAATCGACGCAAGTTTTAGGCAGTGTGGCCTCTATATCAACCGACTCACCCGTCATGGGATGAGTGATGCGCAGTCGATACGCATGCAGGAACATACGCTTAAATGCCGATCGTTGCCCATCGCGTTTCTGCAAATCTCGGTTCAGTGCGTAATCGCCGTACTTATCGTCTCCCACAATCGGAAAACCCGATGACGCGAGATGAACCCGAATCTGGTGGGTGCGTCCCGTCTTCAGCTCTGCTTCAAGCAGCACGTAATCACCGTATTTTCTCAATAAATTGAACACCGTGTGCGAGGGCTGCCCATCGGCTTGCACGCGCACTCGGCGCTCGCCTTCCGGCGTGGTGTATTTGAACAGCGGTAGCTTGATGTGCTGGCGCCGGTGCTGCCAATCGCCCTTGACCAAGGTCAGGTAGCGTTTGTCGAGCTGGCCGAGCCGAATCTGCTCATGCAGCACAGTGAGCGCGCTGCGCTTCTTGGCCAGCATCAGGATGCCGGAAGTCTCACGATCAAGACGATGCACCAGCTCCAAAAAGCGCAGCGTCGGCCGAGCCGCGCGCAGCTGCTCGATCACGCCATGGCTCACCCCTGAGCCACCGTGAACCGCGACACCGGCGGGTTTGTCGATAATCAGCAGCGCCTCATCTTCAAACAAGATCGGAAACTCGGCGGCAGGCGCCTTGTGCTGCGAAGGCTCGGCGAGCCGCATCGGTGGCACCCGCACGGTGTCGCCCTCAAGCAGCCGGTAGGTCTGAGCGATTCGACCCTTATTGACCCTGACCTGGCCCGAGCGCAGCACCTGGTAGACGTGGCTCTTGGGCACGCCCTTGCAAACTCTTAACAAGAAATTATCGATGCGCTGGCCGGCCTCGTCGGGGCCAATCGTGATGAGCCTGACCTCGGCCCGCTCACCCGCGCCGGGGGCGTTCGCCTGTGCCGACGTGCCGGCCCCGGAAAATCTCGCTAAGTCCTTCATCGGGAATGTATAATCACGAGGCGGACTCGGTCCGTGTATGTGTCGGAAGATGTAAGCATTCTACACAGGGGTCGGTTCGTCGACCTCGCAAAGTAATTGCAAAACAGACGAATATAGCCGTGTATGCAGCACCCTGCTGCGGTCAGCGTCGCACCGACGATGCGACCAGACCATGCGATGGGGTGTTGGAACCGAGAGCCTGGAACCCAAGGATAAATCTGGCCAGCCTGACGTAGATCGTGAGGCTGGTCGGAAGATGATGCAGTACTGTTTGCCGATTGATCGAAAGCTGTCGCTGAAAAGACATGATGATCTCCAGTCCCAACCCCAGCCATGACATTGTGCGCACCTTGCGCGCTCGTCGGCGGCTGCGCGCGGACTGATCGTTTCGGCAGTAACTGCAGCATCAGCGCCCAACGAGGCCGCGCGCATTTTGCGTGACCTTACCTCATGGCGCCCCTCCCTCCAGCCTCCGTCCCTCGCATACATTCTTGAATGAGTTGCGCCCGTTTGTCGGCGCGACATGAAGGCCCTAAGGGGCCGCGGAGTACTTAATAATGAAACGAATGTTGTTCAATGCGACGCAGCAGGAAGAACTGCGCGTTGCTATTGTCGACGGCCAAAAGCTGATCGACATCGATATCGAGGCCGCCGGCCGCGAGCAACGTAAATCCAACATCTACAAAGGCGTCATCACCCGTATCGAGCCGTCGCTGGAAGCCTGCTTTGTCAACTATGGCGAGGAGCGTCACGGCTTTCTGCCATTCAAAGAAGTAGCACGTAGCTACTTCCGCGAGGGGGTTGATGTTCGAAATGCCAGCATCCGTGAGGCGCTGCGCGAGGGTCAGGAGATCGTCGTTCAGGTCGAGAAAGAAGAGCGCGGCAACAAGGGCGCTGCGCTCACCTCGTTCGTATCGCTGGCCGGCCGCTATCTGGTACTGATGCCGAATAATCCGCGTGGTGGTGGTGTGTCACGCCGCGTTGAGGGCGAAGACCGCCAAGAACTGCGCGAAACCATGGACAAGCTCGACCTACCGCAAGGTATGTCGGTTATTGCTCGTACCGCTGGTATTGGCCGCAACGTCGAAGAGCTGCAGTGGGATCTGAACTACCTGATGCAGTTATGGACTGCCATTGACGGTGCGTCAAAATCCGCGCCGGGTGCGTTCCTGATCTATCAAGAGTCGTCATTGGTGATTCGCGCAATTCGCGACTACTTCCAGCCCGACATCGGCGAAATCCTGATCGATACCGACGACATTCACGAGCAGGCGCAGCAGTTCATGAGCCACGTGATGCCGGACATGGTGCAGCGGGTGAAGCGCTATCGCGACGATGTGCCGCTGTTCTCACGTTTCCAGATCGAGCACCAGATCGAGACCGCCTACTCGCGCACGGTACCGTTACCGTCCGGTGGCGCGATCGTGGTCGATCACACTGAAGCCTTGGTCTCGATTGACGTTAACTCAGCACGCGCCACTCGCGGCTCAGACATTGAAACTACCGCTTTCAATACCAACCTCGAAGCGGCCGAAGAAGTCGCGCGTCAGCTACGCCTGCGTGACTTGGGCGGTCTGATCGTGATCGATTTCATCGACATGGAAAGCGCGAAGAACCAGCGCGAAATCGAGAACCGACTGAAGGACGCCTTGCACTACGACCGCGCCCGGGTTCAGATGGGCAAGATTTCACGCTTTGGTCTGATGGAGTTATCCCGTCAGCGCCTGCGTCCGTCGCTGTCCGAGGGCAGCCATGTGACTTGCCCGCGCTGCAACGGCACCGGCCATATTCGTGACACCGACTCTTCCGCGCTGCAAGTGCTGCGCATCATTCAAGAAGAGGCGATGAAGGAAAACTCGGCGGCGATTCACGTGCAGGTGCCGGTAGATGTAGCGGCTTTCCTGCTCAATGAAAAACGTGGCGAGATTCTGAAGATCGAGACTCGTCATCGTGTGACGGCTGTGCTCATCCCGAACAAGCACCTCGAGACGCCGCACTACAAACTTGAGCGCATCAAGCACGATGATCCTCGCTTGGATGACCTGCAAGCCAGCTACCGTATGGCCGAGGAAGCCGACACCGATATCGGTTATAGCAAGCGCAAAGCGGAAGAAGCAAAGCCACGCCAAGAGGCAATGGTTAAGGGCATCACGCCGGATCGTCCGGCACCTATCGTCGAGCGCAAGCCAGAATCTGTCGCAGCAACCGCAACCGATGAAGCCGCTGCAGAAGGTTTTCTGTCACGACTGTTCGGTTTATTCCGTAAGAAATCGAGCGCACCTGCAGAACCAGAGACTGCCAAGCCAGCCGTGCGCGAGCGCAGCGAACGTGGTGATCGCGGTGGCCGCAATCGTCGTGGCCGTGGTCGTGGTCGCGACCGGGATGAGCGTAGCGCTGAGGCAAAACCAGCGAAAGAAGTTGCGCCTAAAGTCGCCAAGGAAGCCAAGGACACCAAAGAGCCGCGTCAGCCCAAGCAGGCGCGCGAAGCACGTGAGCCACGCGAAGCTCAAGAGGCCGGCGAGAATCGTCGCGAACGTCCACCGCGTCCACCACGCGGTGAGCGTAAACCGGCGAGTGATCAGCCAGTGCCGCAGGCCGAGTTGCCGCTCACTGCGAACGCAGAACCCGGCGATCAGCTCGAACCGCAAGTCGAGGGCGTTGCAGCCGAAGGTGGCGACGATCAACCGCGCCGTCGTCGCCGTCGCGGTGGCCGTAACCGTAACCGTCGCGACCGCGATCAGGTGACTGGTGAAGCAGGCGGCAATGACGTCGCTGATTCCGTTGATGAACGCGATGAAGGCGTAGAAGCTGGGTCGCATGATCATGGCCACGCGCATGAAGCTAATGAAGCGCGTGAAGCACAGGAAGCGCATGCTGCTCGTGAAACGCATGACACGCACGACAACTACGCATCACCACAGCCGCCTGCGGCCCCTGCGCCAGTAGTAGCTGCCGTGGCTACCGTGACCGAAACAGTCCAGCAGCCTGTCTCAGCGGTTTCTACTCCGGCGTTCGAAGCTCCGGTGGTTGAAGCTCCTGCAGTAGCGCAGGTGGCAGTTGCTCATGCACCGACGGCCGAGCCTGTTGCTCAAGTAGACCACGTTGCTCAAGAAGACCACGTCGCTCATGTCGCCGAAGTTGTGCACGTAGCGCCACCGGCCGCAGTTGTGGTGCCACCATCGGCACCGACGCCTGCTCCGGTAGCCGCAGCCAGTATCGATATGGATGCCATGCTGCACGCTGCTGGTTTGCAAATGACCGAGACTAATCCGGAACGTCTGCGCGTGGTGCAAGCCGAGCAATCCGCTGCCACACCGGCACCGCGTGCCCCACGCGAGCGTAAGCCGCTGCCAACGGTGGCCGACGAGCCGCTACAACAGGTCGAGACGCGCAACTGATCGCTATCGCCCCCTGAAAAACCCGCCGTTTCCCGGCGGGTTTTTTTATGCCACGCAGCAACTCACCCGGCCATGTCACTCGGGCACTCGCACAAGCATCATGCGCGCGTATTACAGTATCGTTTGCTATGTTCAGGAGAAACCGCATGTACGAACTGAAAGTCGATGGCATGACTTGCGGCGGCTGCGCCGCCAGCGTCACGCGCGCTTTGCAGAGATTAGATTCAAGCGCGCACGTCGCTGTCGATCTGCCGACCAAGAGCGTCAAGGTGGAAACCACTGCGCAACTCGAGCAAGTGAAAACTGCGATCGAAGATGCCGGTTACGATGTCCTTGGGGTTTAGTTGCCGGGCCTCCATCGGCTCAAGAGCAAGGCATTCGTCACCACACTCACTGAGCTGAATGCCATTGCGCTGCCGGCGATGACGGGATTGAGCAAGCCAAACGCGGCGAGTGGCAGACCAACCAAGTTGTAGATAAAAGCCCAGAACAGGTTCTGCCGAATCTTGGCGTAAGTGCACTGCGAAATAACAATCGCATCCGCTACCAGTGCCGGATCAGCACGCATCAAAGTAATGCCGGCGGTATGCATGGCGACATCGGCGCCTGACGCCATGGCAATGCCAATATCGGCTGCTGCGAGTGCCGGTGCATCGTTAATGCCATCGCCTACCATCGCAACAATGCCGTGCTCTTCCTTTAAGCGAGTAATCAACGACGCTTTGTCTCCCGGTAGCACCTGCGAATGAAACTCCATGATACCAACCGCTTGGGCAACAGTACGCGCAGCGCCATCGTTATCACCCGTGATCATGATGCTGCGCACACCAAGGGCCTTGAGTCTTTCGATAGCGTCACGCGCGCTCGCTTTTACCGTATCACCAAATGCCAGCAAACCAACGACGCGACACCCTGAGGCATCGCGCACTGCCAGCCAAGATACGGTACGCCCTGCGCTCTCCTGCTCCGTCGCGAATTGCATTCCCGGCGTAGTGTCGATAGCGAGCTCGGTCATCAGTCGCGCATTACCGAGGTAAATCGTTTTTTCATCGAGCGCTGCCTGTACACCACGTCCCGGCAGCACCTGAGTGTTGTGAACTAGAGAAGGTACCACCGCTTCTTCAATTGCTCTCTGCATCACTGCCTTCGCGAGCGGATGAGCGCTATGCTGCTGTACCGATGTGGCAAGCTGGAGCACATCGCGATCGGTCATCGTAATTCCCTTGATCTCGACAATCGAGGGTCGACCCTCAGTCAGCGTGCCGGTCTTGTCAAATGCTACGGCACGTATTGCATGCGCCGTTTCCAAGGCTTCGGCATCCTTGATCAAGATACCGTGCCGCGCAGCGACGCCAGTGCCGGCCATGATGGACGTAGGCGTTGCCAAGCCAAGTGCGCAAGGGCACGCAATGACTTGCACTGCCACGGCGTGCAGCAATGCCTGTTGCCAGTCACCGCTGAACCAAGCCCACGCCAATAGAGTGATCACTGAGATTAGCAAGACGACCGGCACAAACACGGCGCTTACCTTATCGACTATGCGCTGAATCGGCGCCTTGGCTGCCTGCGCATCCTCAACGCTTCGGATAATGTGTGACAACATCGTATCGTTACCGACTGCTGTCACCCGCATGATGAGCACGCCCTCTTGATTGATCGCGCCACCGGTTAGGCGATCACCGACGTGTTTGGGCACCGGTAAACTTTCACCGGTCAAGAGTGATTCATCGAGATGGCTGTCACCGTCGATGACGATGCCATCTACCGGCACACGATCACCCGGGCGCACGACGAGCGTATCGCCTAACTGCACAGCCTCCACTGGCACTCTCAGGTCGACACCGTCACGTCTGACCGTCGCCTCGCTTGCCCTGAGTGCGGAAAGTGCATGCAGGGCAGCAACCGTTTGCTGCTTTGCTCTGGCCTCCAACCATTTACCGAGTAGCACCAGCGTAATAACGACTGCTGACGATTCGAAATACAGATGGGTATGTGAGCCATGTTGCAGCATCAGATACACCGACAATCCGTACGCGGCACTCGTGCCGATGGCCACCAGCAGATCCATGTTGCCACTGCCTGCCCTCAACGCATGCCAACCGGCGCGATAAAAACGCGCCCCGAGCCAGAACTGTATGGGAGTCGCGAGCGCGCACTGTACCCAACCCGGTAGCATCAGATCTTGACCGAACAGCATACCGATCATGGGCAATAGCAACGGTACCGTAAGCACAGCCGATAGCACGACCGGCCATAGCGATGATGATGCTCGCAACGAGCGTAGTGCGCTAAAAATACCCGGAGTGTAAGAAAGTGATCCTGCTATGGAGGATCCTGCGAGGGATGCTTCTGCGACCGACGAATCGCCTACCGGTAAGCGAGCCGTGGGATCAATATGCGCATCGAAACCGGCTTTTTGTACAGCAGCGATCAACGCTGATACTGGTACGCCATTCGAATGGATACGGGCTTTTTCGGTGGCGAGGTTGACCGAGGCATCGACTACGCCGGGCACTTTGTGTAGCACCCGCTCCAGCCGCGTGACGCACGAAGCGCAGGTCATCCCTTCGATCAGTAGCGTGTGCTCGTCATTATCTGGCTGAACGATGCGCGCGCTATCCATACGCTACCACTCGCCACGCAATATTTTATCCAGCCAGAAGGCGCCAATCAGTGTTTTCACATCCGTGATCTGACCCTGACGAACCCAAGCCATCAACTCGTCTGGTGAGACACTGATCAATTCAAGGAATTCACCCGGGTCGAGTTGCTGCTCACCCGACACTAGCCCACGTGCGAGAAAAATATCGAGGTGCTCATCAGAGTAAGCGATAGCATTGTGGATGGTGCAAATGAATTGCCAGTCCGTCGCGCTGTAACCGGTTTCTTCCCGCAACTCGCGCTGTGCACACAGCAATGGGTCTTCGCCATACTCAAGCTTACCCGCGGGTAGCTCTATAAAGACACGATCATTCGGATAACGATACTGCCGCTCCAACAGTACTCTGCCGTCTTCGAGTAGCGGAATAATGACAACCGCGCCGGGATGACGAAAGTACTCACGTGCGGTCTCTGACCCGTCGGGCAAGCGAACACTATCGCGACGTACTTTCAAAAAGCTACCTTCGTAAACGACCTCGCCGCTGATCAAAGTTTCTTTGAGGTGGTCGTCCATGGTGCGCGTCTGAGTCCCCGTTTACAAACTAACTATGCAGCCATTCTTGAGAATCGGCAACTGACAACCCAGTCAGTGTGTGCGGCGGCGTAAATAACGGTGCACGAAGCCGGGGAAGCCAAGCACAAGGTAGAGGCAGACGGTGACTGCATAGAATTGCCAGCCTTGAGGAAAGGCATTCCCGATCGAGGATTCAATCGCGTAGGCGACAGCAATCACAACAAAATAGAGAACAAGTAGTTCGAATATGCGAATGAACGGCGACTTGGGCGCTTGTTTCGGCCGAAAGAAACCGAATATCGATTCGCTGAAATAGGGGAAGTTCGCGCAAAAAGCCATGAGCGCGATGACCATCCAGCTGGCGGAGGCGGAATTCACTCAGTATCCGAGGTCAGGACGCGAGCGCTTGCGTCATGGCGTAGACGCAAGCCGCCATCAGCGGCCCCGGCAACACCCCAAGCAGCAATACCGCGACACCATTGAGCGAGAGTACGAGCCGCAAGCCACCGGTCGCCTCGATCGCTTCCGTGTCTGCAGGTTCGTCGAAGTACATTAACTTCACCACGCGTAGGTAGTAATAAGCGCTGACCAGCGAGGCAAGCACCGCGAAGATCACCAGCCCGAGATGCCCTGCTGCCAAGGCAGCCTGCAGTACCGCGAGCTTGGCGTAGAAGCCGACCATCGGCGGCACACCGGCAAGCGAGAGTAGCAACACCATCATGACTGCCGCAAACCACGGACTACGCTGGCTCAGACCTTTGAAGTCATCCAGATGATCTGCCTCGAAGCCGCTACGCGACAATAACAAGATCACCGCGAAGCTACCCACTGTGGTGAGCACATAGGTGATCACATAAAACATAGCCGAGCTATAGGCGTTCGCTGCTGACGCTGCATCGCTACCGTCGAACACGCCCGACAACAAACCCAGCAGCAAGAAACCCATTTGCGAGATGGTGGAGTACGCCAACATGCGCTTGATGTTGGTCTGCGCGATCGCGGTGATGTTGCCCACGATGAGCGATACGATCGCCATCACAATCATCATCTGCTGCCACTCTGCAGCCAAGCCTCCCAAGCCCTCAACCAGAATCCGAATGATCACCGCAAAAGCGGCCAGCTTGGGAGCACCACCAATGAGTAGCGTGACCGAGGTTGGCGCACCATGGTAAACATCCGGCGCCCACATGTGGAATGGCGCAGCCGATAACTTGAATGCCAGACCGGACACCAAAAATACCAAGCCGAGTGCGAGGACGGTCTTGTTCGCGCTACCGCTGGCAACGACTTCCGCGATCTGGCTCATCACCAACGAGCCGGTGGCGCCATAAATCATCGACATGCCGTACAACATGAAGCCCGAAGCCAAGGCGCCCAGCACGAAGTATTTCATCGCCGCCTCGGTAGAAATCGCATGATCACGGCGAAGCGCAACCAAGGCATACAGCGAGAGCGACATCAGTTCCAGGCCGAGGTAGATCACGAGGAAGCTATTACCCGAGATCATGATCATCTGACCCAGCAGCGTCAGCAGTGCCAGTACATAAAATTCCCCGGACAGATTGCCGCCCAACATGCCACGTTGATTGGAATACTGTCGTGCGTACACCAGCGTCAAGAAAGTCGCCACCGCAGCACTACATTTGAGCAGGCTTGCCATCGGGTCTAGCACGTAGCTATGGTCGAAGGCATAGGCCGACCCCGGCACCATGAAGTCGCTGATCGTCAACACCGCAGTGGCCGCAATTACCAGCAACGACAGTCGATGACTGAGTGGTGTTTTTTCTTCGTCGGCAAATAATCCCGCCAACATTACGACCATGGTCGCAACCGCGAGGAAGATTTCCGCACCCGCCAATTCGTAGTTCAGCTCGGTCATAGTGGTTTCCTGACTTATTGCGGGATCTTGCTGACGGCGATATGCCTCAACAGATCGACCACCGAGGTCTGGGTAAGGTCGGTGAATGGCGCGGGATACACGCCCATCCATAGCGTCGCGATGGCAAGTACACCAAGAACCAGAAACTCGCGCATCGATAAATCTTGTAGTGTGGCCACATTCTCATTACCGACTTCGCCAAACACCACGCGCTTGACCAGCCACAGCGAATAAGCCGCACCGAGAATCAAGGCAGTCGCCGCCAGCAGGCCGATAGCGAAGTTGTATTCCACGGCGCCAAGAATCACCATGAACTCACCGATGAAGCCGGAGGTGCCTGGCAGCCCGGCATTTGCCAGTGAGAACAAGACAAACAAGGCAGCAAAGCGGGGCATGGTATTGATTACGCCACCGTAGTCGGCAATTTGCCGTGAGTGCATGCGGTCGTACAAAACGCCAATACACAAGAACATCGCGCCAGATACAAAACCATGCGAAATCATTTGCATCAGTGCGCCCTGCACCGCCAACTCGCCAAACACGAAGAAGCCCAGCGTGACAAAGCCCATGTGGGCGATGGACGAGTAAGCCACCAGCTTTTTCATATCGGTCTGCACTAAGGCGACCAAGCCAATGTAGATCACGGCGATCAGTGACAGCGTAATCATCACTCCCGACAAAGCCTGACTCGCGTCCGGCGTAATCGGCAAAGAGAACCGCAAGAAACCGTAGCCACCCAGCTTCAGCATGATCGCGGCCAGTACAGCGGAGCCACCGGTAGGCGCCTCGACGTGAGCGTCCGGCAGCCAGGTATGTACTGGCCACATCGGCACCTTTACCGCGAAGGCCAGTAAGAAAGCAAGGAATACCCAGATCTGCGCCTCAAGCGCGATCGGTAGCTTGTGCCACGCGAGGATGTCGAAACTACCTGATTGAAAATACAACCAGATCAGCGCTACCAACATCATCAACGAGCCAAGGAAGGTGTACAGAAAGAACTTGATCGCTGCATACACACGACGCGGCCCACCCCAGACACCAATGATGATGAACATCGGGATCAGTGTCGCCTCGAAAAACACGAAGAACAGCAGCGCATCGACCGCGCAGAACACACCGATCATCGCGCCGGAGAGAATCAGAAATGAACCGAAGTACTGTGCAACGCGTTTTTCGATGACCTCCCAACCAGCGATCACTACCAGCACGGTAATGAATGCGGTCAGCGGAATAAACCATAACGAAAGACCATCAATACCAAGGTGGTAGTACACATTGAAGCGTGGAATCCACGACGACTTCTCGACGAACTGCATCCCGTGTGCGGCCGGGTTGAAACCGAGCACGATCGGCAGCGTGATCATGAAACTGACCAGCGATCCGATCAGCGCGAGGAGGCGGGCCTGCGGCTCACGATGCTCACCGCTCTTCATCAGGACCAATACACCAAAGACGATCGGTACCCAGATCGCAAGGCTAAGGAAAGGTGTCATCGGTTGCGTCATGTGTTGTGCTCTGGTCGGAGTGCTTGGCGATCGTCGAGTCGTAGCAAAATCAAGCGGACATCAGCAAGTAGCCAAGGTAAATCGCCACTGCAAGAATCATGGTGAATGCGTAGTGGTAGATGTAGCCCGTTTGCAGCGTGCGGGTGATGCCGGCCAACCAGCCGACCGCGTTTGCGCTACCGTTAACGATCAGGCCATCGATCAGTGTTTGATCACCAACTTTAGATAAACCACGTCCGATACCACGCGCTCCGGCAGCAAACACCAGTTCATTGATCTTATCCATGTAGTACTTGTTATCCAGCAGCGTATGTAGGCTCTTGAAGGTGTTGTAAAACCAGGCCGGTACGCGCGGGTTGATCATGTAGCAGTAATAGGCACTCGCCACCCCGGCGACCGCTAACCAGAACGGTGCGGTAGTGAGTGCATGAATCGCCATCTCGGCCGGTCCATGGAACGCCTTGGCCAACTCGCTCATTGCATGATGCTCGGCGCTGACAAAGACAACACCCTTGAAGAAATCACCGAACAACATCGGGCCGATGGTGATAAAGCCGATGAAGACGGAAGGTATCGCGAGCAAGACCAGCGGCAAGGTCACTACCCATGGCGCCTCATGCGGCTTCTCGCCCGGGGCCAAACCGTGATGCTCGCCGTGATGATCATGGTCGTCGGCGTGCGGCTTACCGAAGCGCTCTTCACCGTGGAACACCAGGAAGTACATACGGAATGAATAGAAGGCGG
>JAPLQC010000056.1:0-2083 GCA_026399895.1 Burkholderiales bacterium | reverse complement strand
ACCGCAAATAGCGCGAACCCAGCGCCAGGAATATGCGTTGCATGGACGGCTTCGATGATCGAGTCCTTGGAATAAAAACCCGAGAAGAACGGCGTGCCGATCAAAGCAAGCGAACCCAGCAAACTGGTGATCCAAGTGACCGGCATGTATTTCGACAAGCCGCCCATGTTGCGGATATCTTGATCATGGTGCATGCCAATAATGACTGCACCCGCGCCGAGGAACAGCAGCGCTTTGAAGAAAGCGTGCGTCATTAAATGAAACACCGCGACTGAATAGGCCGATGCGCCGAGCGCAACCGTCATATAGCCGAGCTGTGACAGCGTGGAGTACGCCACCACTCGCTTGATATCGTTTTGAATAATGCCCAAGAAGCCCATGAACAAAGCGGTGATCGCGCCGATGATCAGCACGAACGACAACGCAGTCTCTGATAGCTCGAACAGTGGCGACATACGCGCCACCATAAAAATACCTGCGGTCACCATGGTTGCCGCGTGAATCAGCGCGGAGATCGGTGTCGGGCCTTCCATGGAATCGGGCAGCCAGACGTGCAGCGGAAACTGTGCCGACTTGCCCATTGCACCAATGAACAAGCAAATACAAGTCACCGTCATGAGTGACCAGTCGGTACCCGGCAAAGTCAGCGCAGCAATCGCTTCACGTTTGGCGAACACTTCGGTGTAGCTCATGGAACCGGCGTACGCGAGCAGCAGTCCGATACCGAGAATGAAACCGAAGTCACCTACCCGGTTCACCAGAAACGCTTTCATATTCGCGAAGATTGCCGTCGGACGCTTGAACCAGAAGCCAATCAGCAAGTACGAGACCAAACCAACCGCTTCCCAACCAAAGAAGAGTTGCAGGAAGTTGTTGCTCATCACGAGCATCAGCATCGCGAGTGACCACGCACATCATCATGGCGGTCAGGCTGTCGATCAGAAATCCAATCGCGAACTTCAAATCACCGAGCGCCATCCAGGTGTACACCGTAGCGTTGTAATGTGCGCCCTCAATGACCAAGCTGAGCGTGTGCGCCGAAATCAAAAAAGCCAGCAACACGCCAAGGATCGTCACGGTATGCGAGACGCCGCGGCCAATCAGATTGCCGAAGAAGCGTGTGCCAAACAGACCGGCGATCATGGACCCTGCCAGCGGCGCCAGCGGAACTGCAAGCAGGAGATCGGGATTTAGTTGTGCTGCCATGTGAACCTTGTCTGGTATGGGTCGGATCAGCCCTTGAGCCGATCAAGTTCTTCCACATTGATGGTGTTCAGGTTTCGGAACAACACCACCAAAATCGCTAAACCAATCGCAGATTCTGCTGCTGCGACAGTGAGAATGAAGAACACAAAAATCTGGCCGGCGGCATCGCCCAAATAGTGCGAGAAGGCGATGAAATTCATGTTCACTGAGAGCAGCATCAGCTCGATCGCCATCAACAGGATGATCACATTGCGCCGGTTCAGGAAAATGCCGACCACCGAGATAGCGAACAGAATCGCACCAAGGGTCAGGAAATGCGCGAGAGTCAGGTTCATACTCGCCTCAAACTTTCTCGGACGCGGTGCCATCGGCCGCGCTTGTACGATTGGATTCCGATGGCATGCTCACGATACGCACGCGATCATTGCGCTGGGTTTTGACTGCCATGCCGGGATCAAAATACTTCCTGTCCTTACGGCGTCGCAGGGTCAAAGCTACTGCCGCCACCATCGCTGCCAGCAAGATGATGGAGGCAATCTCGAATGGGTACAGGTAGTGCGTATAGATCAACTTGCCTAGGGCTTTGGTGTCGCCGATGTTGTTTGCAGCCGGCTCGGGTTGGCTGATGAAGGCATTAACGAGTACTGCTGCCATCTCCAGCGCGATAACGGCACCGATGGTCACGGCAAATGGCAAATTGCCCCAGATACCCGCGCGCAGTTTGGCCATGTCGATATCCAGCATCATCACCACGAACAGAAACAGCACCATTACTGCACCAACATATACCAGCACCAAAACGATGGCGAGAAACTCTGCTTTGAGAAGCATCCAGATCGCCGACGCCGAGAAGAACGAAAGAATCAAGTAAAGCGCT
>JAPLQC010000066.1 GCA_026399895.1 Burkholderiales bacterium | reverse complement strand
TTCACCGAGAATGCGCACGCCAAGACCCGGGCCGGGGAATGGATGTCGGTACACCATGTCATGCGGCAGGCCAAGTGCGACGCCTAGTTTGCGCACTTCATCTTTGAATAAGTCACGCAGCGGCTCGAGTAGCTTGAGATTCAATGTCTCTGGCAAACCACCCACATTGTGATGGCTCTTGATGGTATGCGCGCCCTTCTTGCCCTTGCCGGCGCTTTCGATTACATCCGGGTAGATAGTGCCTTGCGCCAGCCAGCGCGCGTTTTTCAGTTTGCTTGCTTCGGACTGAAATACCTCGACGAATTCCTTGCCGATGATTTTTCGTTTTTGCTCTGGATCGGATACACCTGCCAGCTTGCTCATGAACTGCTCGGTCGCATCGACGCGTATGACTTTCACGCCGAGATTTTTTCCGAACATGTCCATCACCATCTGACCTTCGTTCAGACGAAGTAAGCCATGGTCGACAAACACACAGGTCAGTTGCGACCCAATCGCGCGATGAATCAGTGCCGCAGCGACGCTGGAATCCACACCACCAGACAAGCCGAGAATGACTTCTTCATCGCCCACTTGCCGTCGAATCTCGGCGATCGCTTCAGCCACATAATCTGGCATGTTCCAGTCGGCTTTGCAGCCGCAGATGTCGTGCACGAAGCGGCCAAGGATGGCGGTGCCTTGCACGGTATGCGTGACCTCTGGATGAAACTGCACCGCATACAGCTTGCGGACCTCGTCGGCCATACCGGCGATCGGGCAGCTGTCGGTAGAGGCCATCAGCTTGAAGCCGGGTGGTAGTTCATTCACCTTATCGCCATGGCTCATCCACACTTTGAGCATGCCATGACCTTCCGGCGTGACGAAGTCGTTGATGTCTTTGAGTAGCGCAGTGTGGCCACGCGCACGGACCTCGGCATAACCGAACTCACGCACATGGCCATTCTCCACCTTGCCACCGAGCTGAGCGGCCATGGTTTGCATGCCGTAGCAGATACCAAGTACGGGAACGCCAAGTTCGAATACGGCTTGCGGCGCACGCGGCGTGTCACCTTCAGTCGCTGAGCTAGGGCCACCCGACAAAATAATGCCTGCCGCGCCAGAGTCACGAATGAACTCGTCGCTGACATCGTACGGATGTACCTCGGAGAAAACGCCGGCTTCGCGCACGCGACGTGCGATCAGCTGCGTGACCTGAGAGCCGAAATCAAGGATGAGAATTTTGGAATGCATTAGTCGGCGCGATAGTTTGGCGCTTCTTTAGTGATTTGCACATCATGCACGTGCGACTCACGCATGCCGGCTGAGGTGATTTCTACGAACTGCGCTTTCTCGCGCAATTCATCAATCGTCGCGCAGCCGCAGTAGCCCATGGATGAACGTACACCGCCCACTAGTTGATACAAAATCGCCAGCACGCTACCTTTGTAGGGTACGCGACCCTCGATACCCTCGGGCACCAACTTATCGGCGTTATTCGAGGCATCTTGGAAATAACGATCGGCAGAACCATCTGACATCGCGCCCAAGCTACCCATGCCGCGATACGACTTGTAGCTACGACCTTGGTACAAAATAATCTCGCCGGGGGCTTCTTCGGTACCCGCAAACATACTGCCCATCATGACCGATGAGGCGCCCGCTGCCAGCGCTTTTGAGATGTCGCCCGAGAAGCGAATACCACCATCAGCGATGCACGGAATGCCGCTGCCCTCCAGCGCCTTTGACACATTCGAGATAGCCGTAATCTGCGGCACACCAACGCCAGCAACAATTCGTGTCGTGCAAATCGAGCCGGGGCCAATACCCACTTTGACGCCATCGGCACCAGCATCACGCAAGGCTAATGCAGCCTCGGCAGTCGCGATATTGCCGCCAATGACCTCCACTTGCGGGAAGCGGCGCTTGACCCATTTCACACGATCAAGCACGCCTTGCGAGTGACCATGTGCGGTATCGACCACCACCACGTCAACACCCGCTGCCACCAGTAGTTCGACACGCTCGTCATTGTCAGGCCCCACACCCACTGCAGCGCCCACACGAAGCTTGCCCTGATCATCTTTGGCAGCATTCGGGTGCTCAGTGGATTTGAAAATATCTTTCACGGTAATCAAACCGCGCAGCTCAAACGCGTCGTCGACGACCAGCACGCGCTCAAGGCGATGCTTGTTCATCAGGCGCTTGGCCTCGACCGGGTCGGCGCCCTCTTTGACGTAAACCAGCTTGTCGCGCGGCGTCATTTTTTGGCGCACTTCAGCGTCGAGCTCTTCTTCAAAGCGCAGGTCGCGGTTGGTGATAATGCCCACCACACTTTTACCCTCGACCACCGGGAAGCCCGAGATACCGTGCTGCTGAGAGAGCGCGATCACATCGCGGATTTTCATGGTGGGTGGGATGGTGATCGGGTCGCGCACCACACCGGCTTCGAAGCGCTTGACCTTCGCTACCTCGCGCGCCTGTTCTTTGGCGGTGAGATTTTTGTGGATGATGCCGATGCCGCCTTCCTGGGCGATGGCGATCGCCAACCGCGCCTCGGTGACCGTATCCATCGCGGCTGAGACCAAAGGAATCGACAGCGAGATATTGCGGGTCAGGCGGGTATTGAGCGAAGTGTCTTTAGGCAGGATGGCCGAATAGGCCGGGACGAGCAGCACATCATCGAAGGTGAGTGCTTTTTGGATCAGACGCATAGCAAATCCTATGGGCGCAAAAGCGAATTATACAGAAACTCACCCCCTCTCCCGGATGAGGAGCCGCGAAGCCCGAAGCGGTGGGGCGGCGAAGCCCGAAGCGTATGGTGCAGCGCGAATGACCCTGGATCGCGGCCTTCGCCGAGATGACATATCAAGTACTGCTAGCCTCAACACCGCCGTCCCGGGGCAGGCCGGGACCCAGCAGCTTTTAGATTTCAGTCTTTCGTGGCTTTGCGGTGCGCCGCGCGTCGACGGCGGGTCTCTTTCGGATCTGCCTGAAGTGGCCGGTAAATCTCGATTCGGTCGCCTTCGCGCACTTCAGTATCAGCGGCTTTTAGCTTGCCAAAAATACCCAGCCGGAGCTGCGATAAGTCGATCTCCGGGTGGGTACTGAGTACGCCGGATGCTTCAATCGCTTGCGCAATGGTTGTGCCTCTGTCCAGCGTGAGCACCTTCAAGAAGCTACTATCCGGCAGTGCATAACAGACTTGTACGCTTATATTTGCGGCATCACCCATACTGGTATCACCCATAGCGCTGTCAGCCATACACCACCTCGGCACGTTTGCAGAAAGAGTCCACAAAACTATCGGCAATTTTTGAGAACACTGGCCCGATCAGCTTTTCCAGGACGGTGCTTGAGAACTCGTAGTGAAGTTCAAACTCGATCTTGCACGCATCTTCACGCAGTGGGGTGAAGGTCCAGGTGCCGTCAAGCTGCCGAAACGGCCCTTCGACCAGCTTCATGGTCATTTGCGTTGGCGGGGTGTTGCGGTTTTCAGTGGCGAAGGTTTGCTTCACCCCGTGGTAATTGATCTTGATGGCGGCGACCAGGCGGTCCTGCTCCCGCTCGCGCACCTCGACCCCGCCACACCATGGCAGAAACGCTGGGTAATCCTCCACTTTGTCAACCAGACGGAACATCTGCTCGACACTGAAAGGTAGCAGCACAGATTTATGAACAACGGCCATGAGGGGGTTTGATAGAATCCACACTCAGGATTCTACCGGAGCATGCGCTATGCTCCGCCCTCACCCACCCGCACCCCACCGAATGAGCATTGTCGATAACAAGAAAGCCTTTCACGACTACTTCATCGAGGAGCGGTACGAGGCGGGGATGGTACTTGAAGGCTGGGAGGTGAAATCCATCCGCGCCGGGCGCGCGCAGCTAAAAGAAGCCTACGTCATCATCCGTAATGCCGAGATTTTTCTGTTCGGCGCGCACATCAGCCCCCTACCAACCGCGTCCACCCACGTCAGTCCTGATCCGGTCCGCACCCGCAAGCTGCTGCTGAAATCCGAAGAAATCAAACGACTGATCGGCAAAGTTGAACGTGCCGGGTATACGCTGCTGCCACTGAATTTGCATTACCAGCGTGGCCGCATCAAATGCGAAGTCGGTTTGGCAAAAGGAAAGAAACAGCACGACAAGCGCGATACCGAGCGCGATCGCGATGCCAAGCGAGAAGTCGATCGCGCGATGAAGCAAAATCGGCGCTGAACACCCTGCGCCATAGCGCAGCGGCGATGCAAAAATCCTGCCCCACCCAGCGCCCGCATGGTTAAGCTACCTGTCAAAGCGCACTGTAGATATACCCCGTAGCAGTGACGCTGCCAGTTGCAGGAGTCACTTGATGTGGAAAACGCTCGTCGACCGATTCGATCGAATTTTCGATCAAGCTGCGCCTTTCGGCCCACCCCCAAGCAAACCGGCGTTTTTCAAGAGGTTGTTTCAGCGATCTGCCGAGTTTGGCGATGGCGCCAGCTTACTGGACAGAAGCAAGATCCTGATTGACCGCATCAAGACAGGAATAAAGCAGGTAC
>JAPLQC010000050.1 GCA_026399895.1 Burkholderiales bacterium | reverse complement strand
AGCGCGGCCGGATCCTGCAGCACTTGGAAGTCCGACAGTTGCAAGGTACCGCTCCATGGGCCACCCGGGCTATAGGACAAGGTGGCCGTCTGAGGCAGCAATCGACGGTTGACTCCCGGTCGGTCGAATACATGACTTAGCGGAAAGTCCCGCGCGTAGTTATTGTCGGAGACGCTGTTGTAGTTCAGTGCAAGCCCAAGGCCTGGGGCGACAGTATGGTTATGGCGCATGCTAAGCGCATACCGCAACTGATTCGCACGTTCAGAATCGTTCATGAACTCGAAACGGGTCTCGCCCGCATATTCCCGCTCAAGATACCGAGCGTCCGCGCCCAACATCAAACCACGTGTCGACATGTAACGCGGAAAGAGCGTCAGATCGCGGTTGGGGGCAATATCCCAGTAATACGGCGTTGTCAGCTGCAAGCCTGTCGTCGTCGAAGTCGCAAAAGTGGGCGCCAGAAAACCTGATTTTCTGTTCTCGCCGAGTGGAAATGAAATTCTCGGTGTACCCGCAACCGGAACACCCTTGAATATCAGTACCGCATTACGCGCTTGGCCGATACCTGCGCCGTCGTCCAAGGTCAGCTTGCTGGCTTTCAGGTACCAGTCGGGGTCGGGTCCATTACAAGTGGTGTAAACGCCATTGGAGATGGTCGCAATGTCTTCCGATTCAAAATCGACTCGTTCTGCATGGCCTTGCGCATTCCGCTTCAGCAGGCGGTAAACAATGCTATCCATGTAGCCGATACCGGTATCGAGCTTTAGCTTGAGGGAATTTCCGTTAAATCGATCACCGGCGCGCAGCACCCGGACATTGCCATCAGCCTCTACCCGGTCATCGACAATGTCGTAATACGCCTGATCTGAGTTGATGACAGTCTGACCACGTGTGACCTCCACTTCCCGTTGCAGGCGCAGCTCGCGGTCGGGGCGACCAGAAATCCGCTCACTTTCGACCACGGTTGGCGCATCATCCTGCCCTAATTTGTCAGCTAACCAAGTCTGCTGGGCATAGCTAGCGGGCGTGACTGCCACGACGCCAATAAGCCAGAACAGCGCAGCTTGCTGGACTGACTGAATGTACGTGGAAGGTGATCGCCGGGTCATCAAGAATTTTTATTCGGTCGTAAGCGCCGCCGGCGCGTGGCGAATCCATTATTATAGGGGAACTCGTTGGCTGCCCGAGCTCCTTGAGCGGCTGTATTTCCCGATCTCTCCCCCATGAGCACCCCTGCAAACGACGATATCCGGCTGTCGCGACTAACCGACTGGCTTGCCAAACTTGAAGCACCCAAAACTTTGCCGGCCACCCTGCGCCCGGCCTCCTCGGATGCAAGCTTTCGGCGCTATTTCCGGGTCGACGTGGCCGATGGCGGCACGCTGATCGCGATGGACGCACCCCCGCCACAAGAAGATGTTCGGCCGTTTGTTCATGTTGCGGCATTGTTTGCTGGGACCGGGGTGACCGTACCGACCATTCTGGCGAGTGACATTGAACAAGGCTTCCTGCTGCTGTCGGATCTCGGTAGCACCACCTATCTCAAGCAGCTGAACCCAGACACCGCGCATAAGCTCTACCTGGACGCGATCGAGGCGCTGGTACAACTTCAAGTACATAGCGCCCCCGGTCAGCTCCCTGAGTACGATCGCGAGCTGCTGCACCGCGAATTGATGCTGTTCCCCGATTGGTACTTGAGCAAGCATCGGAATGCCGTACTCGACGATAAGCAGCGCTCAGATCTCAACGGCGTGTTCGATACGCTACTTGCCAATAATCTCGCGCAAGCCCAAGTGTTCGTACATCGCGACTATCACTCACGCAATCTTATGGTGCTGCCATCCGGTAATCCGGGTATTTTGGATTTTCAAGACGCGGTGTACGGGCCCATTACTTATGATTTGGTATCGCTATTGCGCGATGCTTATATCGAGTGGGATGAAGAAATGGTGCTCGACTGGGCGGTCCGCTACTGGGAACACGCACGCCGCGCCGGACTTCCCATCGCCTCGGACATTGACATGTTTTATCGTGACTTCGAATTCATGGGACTGCAGCGCCACCTGAAAGTACTTGGGATTTTTGCGCGTCTCTATCATCGCGATGCCAAAGACGGTTACCTCAACGATATGCCGCTGGTTATGCAATATGTCCGCAAAACTGCTTATCGCTACAAGGAGTTCTCGCCTTTGATACGACTGCTTGATACGCTGGACGAAAAGCAGACAGGCACTGGCTACACCTTCTGATATGAAGGCCATGATCTTCGCCGCAGGTCGTGGAGAACGCATGCGGCCACTGACCGACACCTGCCCCAAGCCCTTGCTAACGGTACGCGGCCGGCCGCTGATTGTGTGGCATATCCTGAACTTGGTACGCGCAGGCCTGACCGAGATCGTGATTAATCACGCGCACCTTGGTCATATGATCGAAGAGATGCTGGGTGACGGTAGTCGATACGGTGCAAACCTGGTTTACTCCGCCGAGGGAAGCGCCTTGGAAACTGCGGGGGGCATCGCCAAAGCTCGCGATCTACTCGGCGACACACCATTCGTGGCGATTGCTGGGGATATCTATTGCCCGCACTTTGATTTCAGCCAGGTGAAAGACGTGCTCGAAGAAAACGACCCGTGGGGCAAGCCTTACCCGGTGGGTGAACGTGATCTCGCGTGGTTGTATCTGGTGAAGAATCCTGCGCATCATCCGGAAGGCGATTTTGCGTTGGCGAATTTCTCTGTCACCAATCACGGCGAGCCACGCTATACCTTCTCAGGCATTGGCGTATATCGTCCCGAACTGTTTGACACTGTCACGGCGGGTGAGAGCGCAAAACTCGCACCGATCCTGCGGGAATTTGCTGACAAGGGCAAAATCGGGGGCGAGGTTTACCGTGGTGACTGGACCGACGTCGGCACGATAGAACGACTCGAACAATTGAACGCCCCATTGAAAGCAGGATCATGACTGTTTCAAGCTTTGCCCAAAGGCGCGCCGCGCTGCTCGAAAAAATGCATGCCCAAGGCGGTGGGGTAGCGATCATCCCAACCGCACCCGAAGTGATGCGCAACGCGGATGCCGACTACCCGTACCGGCACGATAGCTACTTCTACTATCTCACCGGATTCCCTGAGCCTGAGGCGACCTTGGTACTCATCGCAGGAGCTCAAAATCAGTCTATCCTTTTCTGTCGCGATAAGAACGAAGAACGCGAGATCTGGGATGGCTATCGCTATGGACCGGCAGGCGCCAAAGAAGCGTTTGGCTTTGATACTTGCTTCAGCATCGACAGCATAGATGCTGCGCTACCCAAGCTAATGGCGAATGCACCCGCGCTGTTTTATGCGCTCGGTAGTCAGGCAAAGTTGGATGAACAAATTCAGCGCTGGCTGAATGCAGTTCGCGCGCAAGTACGCGCTGGTGTAAGCGCGCCAGGTGCTGCTTTTGATATCCGCGCCATCTTGAATGAAATGCGGCTGGTGAAAGATGATCACGAGATCGCAACCATGCAACGCGCTGCAGATATCGCCTCCGAGGCGCATGCACGCGCCATGCGGTGTGCCAAACCGGGCCTGCGCGAATACCATCTCGAAGCCGAGCTACTGCACGAGTTTCGTCGCAATGGTTCTCAGTTTCCTGCCTACGGCTCAATCGTTGCGACCGGCGCGAATGCCTGCGTGCTTCACTATCGCGCTGGCGATGCTGAGTTGCGTGATGGTGACTTAGTGCTGATTGATGCGGGCTGTGAACTCGATAGCTATGCATCCGACATCACACGAACTTTTCCGGCTAACGGAAAATTCAGCGGCCCGCAAAAAGCACTCTACGAACTCGTTCTGGAAGCACAAAGCGCAGCGATCATGGCCACCGGCCCCGGCAAGCGCTTCATTGACGGCCACGAGGCGGCTGTTCGTGTACTGGCGCAAGGCATGCTGGATACCGGGCTACTCAATAAAGATAAGGTCGGCACGCTGGATGACGTGATCGCGAATGATTCTTACCGCCAGTTTTACATGCATCGTACTGGCCACTGGCTGGGCATGGATGTGCATGATGTCGGCGATTACCGAGACCCCGCTGTATCTGCCACTGAAAAACCATCGCGCACCCTAGTTCCCGGTATGGTGCTGACCATCGAGCCGGGGATTTATGTTCGCCCGGCTGAAGGTGTGCCCGAGGCATTTTGGAACATCGGCATTCGTATCGAAGACGATGCACTCGTCACACCTGACGGATGCCATATCTTGACGCACAAGGCACCGAAAAGCGTCGCCGACATTGAAGCGCTGATGCGCGGCTGACGATGAACTCGGCTGTCGACATTGCGATCGTTGGTGGCGGCCCCGTTGGGCTGTCGCTGGCGGCAATGTTAGTACTGCGTGGGGTCGATCCCGGCAAGGTCGCACTGGTTGATGCAAAAGCCGCAGAGCAAGCGAGCGCTGACCCGCGATCAATTGCGCTGTCCTACGGTAGTCGTGAATTACTGTCACAGGTAATGGCATGGCCTACAGCGGCAACACCGATTACACAAATTCATGTCTCTCGGCGCGGTAGCTTTGGACGCACGCTGATTCAGAGCGAAGATTACGGCCTGCCCGCACTCGGGTATGTCTGCCGTTACGGCGATTTAGTACAAGCGCTTGATTCACGATTGCCCGCCGGATTGCAGTTACTGCGGCCAGTAACTGCGCTGAAAATGCAAACACTGGACGATCATGTTGTGCTGGACTTATCTGATGGCAGCACACTTGCTGCTTCTGTCGTAGTTCAGGCAGAGGGGGGTGTATTCGGCGAGCAGACTGCCAAAACTCATCAGCGTGACTATGCACAGCTTGCAATTACCGCGACCGTTCATGCCGATGCGCCGCCGCCGGGGGTAGCGTTCGAGCGCTTCACCTCAGAGGGTCCGCTGGCACTTTTGCCGCAAGCCGGTGCCTACTCAATGGTCTGGTGTGTCAGCCCCGCGAGCGCTGAGCGACTACTAGTGATGAGCGATGCAGATTTTCTGCGAGAGCTACAGATTATGTTCGGACAGCGCGTCGGAAAATTCACCAAGCTTAGTGTGCGTCACCACTATCCACTTGGTTTAAATGCTAATCCTGCAGTGCAGGCGCGCTGTATCGCGATTGGCAATGCGGCGCAGACACTGCACCCAGTCGCGGGGCAAGGGCTTAATCTGGGACTGCGCGATGCCGCGACACTGGCCACGATGCTAGCGCGCGAGCAGTCAGCAACAACGCTGGCAGCATTTGAGCGCCAGCGTCGTAGTGACCGCACTACAACCATACGCATCACCGATCTGATGGCACGTGTGTTCGCGAGTAGATCTGATCGAGCAGCATCGCAACGATTGCTTGGTTTGTCTCTCGGCGTTCTCGACTTCCTACCACCGGCCAAGCGCGTACTGGCCGAGCAGATGATGTACGGCTGGCGGTAGCGCTACCAAGCAAGCCGCTCTACAGGTCCAACCGGTGGTAGCAGATTTAGACTGACGAGCTGTCTGAACGTGTATCGCCATCGGAAATAATCGCGTGCGCATGAATGATCTCGACAATTTCCGGCAAAGACCGCTTCTGTGCAAGAGCTGTCATCTTATTCAACTGCAATAATCGGCTTTCTTCTGTTGTGAGTAAAAACGTATCGCTGGTTTGCTTCATCAGATGAGCAACCGACGTTTTACGCTCAGGCTTAGCGCCAAGAAATAAGCGAAATGCTTCCTCTTCGACCACCGGGTTCGATGGCACTTTGGGTTCCTTGTCGTAGCGGGAAATAGTGGATGCTGACTTATACAGGTAGCGAAATTCGGTGCGGAAAAAAGATAACAACTCGGCGACCACCATACGACGGTTAGTCCTGATGGCACTTTCGATACCGGCGATCAGATGCTCTCGATACTGATCAAGAACGACTTCAGGCCATGCATCAAGCAGCAATGACAAAGTCTCCATGCACCCGAAAGCGCACGCTTCCTCAAATGCCGCCCTACCAGACCGGTTATAAACACGGAAATCTGCGCCAGCATTGATGAGTTTTCTCACCAATTCCGGATGGCGATACCTGATGGCCCAGGTTAGAAGGGTATAACCGCTGGCAGGGTCAATTTGTGTCAAAAGCTTCTTATATTCCCCATGGTGGTTCGACTTGGATGTACGTGACTTGGCTTCATTTGTCTCCAACACCATAAACGTGATGATCATTTTCGCCATTGAGTCATTAGGGACAATTCTGAGCGGCTGACGTTTTTGTGCATCAGCCACATTAGTAGAAGCTCCAATCAGCAGTAAGTCGACCGCCAAATCCAAATGACCCAAAGTCAGCGCCAGCGTCAACGGGGTATAGCCACCGTCCGCCGAAGAACTGGCTTTATCAATAAAAAACTCTTGCTTGGCTTGCCCAAATAGATTACGAGGTAATTGCTGTATGAAGATTCGATCGTTTTGCTTGATCTTCTGAAAAAGCTTTTCCATTGGCGAACCTACCAACTCTCTTGGCATCACTTTTGGCTCGCTATGAACGTTGACATCTTCTTGGATATTGAAAGTCTTTAACTCAAACGCATGGCCTAATGTTGTGGACGGCACAACCCTCGGCGTCATCACAGGCGGTTTTAATGTCGGCGAGTCGACGGCCGGCGACTCACTGGCAGAAAAAGTACCGGGCGAAAGCAAGGACTGCGTTCTCGAGGTGGGCGAGATAGGTGAAGCGCTTGGTAAATGGGAAGACGGGGGAAAGTAGATTGGGGGTTGGGGTAAGGTGTAACTCTTGGCTTCACTAGCGATGGATGAGGACAAAGGACTATCTCCTGCGATGGTGGGGTTAATGGTGGGGTTAATAGACGCGCTATGTGTAGCCAACCACCATCGTCAGGTTCAAAAAAAAACGGGCGCTTAGTAGCGCCCGTTTTTTGTTCAGCGATGGAAACTTAAATCGCCTTCACCATATCCTCGATCACCTTCTTCGCATCGCCAAAAACCATCATGGTCTTGTCGAGATAGAACAACTCATTGTCCAAGCCAGCGTAACC
This sequence comes from Burkholderiales bacterium, assembly GCA_026399895.1. Taxonomy (GTDB): domain Bacteria; phylum Pseudomonadota; class Gammaproteobacteria; order Burkholderiales; family Burkholderiaceae_D; genus Pernthalerella. Next base: position 29,833 of record JAPLQC010000050.1, on the reverse strand, counting down.
TGACGCCATCGAGCGCTTGTTCACAATAATGGTCTTCGCCTTGTAGGCCTCGAGAATCGGCATACCCGCGATCGGCGAGTTAGGGTCTTTCGCGGCCGGGTTCACCACGTCATTCGCCCCCAGCACCAGCACCACATCGGCCTGACCGAATTCGCTGTTGATGTCTTCCATCTCGAATACCTGGTCGTAGGGCACTTCAGCCTCAGCCAGCAACACGTTCATGTGGCCAGGCATACGTCCTGCCACCGGGTGGATCGCGTATTTCACGGTTACACCCTTGTCGGTCAGCTGATCGGTCAGTTCTTTCAGTGCATGCTGCGCGCGCGCCACTGCCAAGCCATAACCCGGAACGATAATCACCGTCTCAGCGTGCGTCATGATAAAGGCTGCGTCATCAGCTGAGCCCGCCTTCACATTACGTTGTTGCCCGCCGCCGGGGCCAACTGCTGATGCCTCGCCACCGAAACCACCAAGAATCACGCTGAAGAACGAGCGATTCATCGCCTTGCACATGATGTACGACAGAATCGCGCCAGACGAGCCCACCAATGAACCCGCAATAATCAGCATCGAGTTATTGAGTGAGAAACCGATGCCTGCCGCTGCCCAGCCAGAATAGCTGTTCAACATCGACACCACCACCGGCATGTCTGCACCGCCGATCGGGATGATGATCATCACACCGAGCACGAAGGCAATCGCCGTCATCACCAGGAAGGGCACCCAAGCAGGCTCAGCACCATCCGCGACAACGAACATCAGGCCTGCACCGACCATCACCACTGCCATCAGCAGGTTGATCAGGTGCTGACCAGGGAATACCACCGGCGCACCCTGAAACAGTCGGAACTTGAAGTTACCTGCAAGCTTGCCAAAGGCAATGACCGAACCTGAGAAAGTAATCGCACCCACAAACGTGCCGATAAACAGCTCAAGACGGTTACCGAACGGAATAGGATCAGTAGCGCTGGCAACAATACCAAAAGCTTTCGGCTCGGAGACTGCCGCGACGGCGATACACACTGCCGCCATACCGATAAGCGAGTGCATCGCTGCGACTAGCTCGGGCATCTTGGTCATTTCGACTCGCTTGGCGAGCACAGCACCAATCCCGCCGCCAACTACCAAACCGCCGAGCAGCAAGCTAAAGCCACTACCCGGCGCAGTCGCCTCGGCTTGCAGCTTCATGATCAGGGCCACGGTCGTTAACGCAGCAATCGCCATTCCGGTCATACCAAACGCGTTGCCGCGTCTTGCTGTAGCCGGATGAGACAAACCCTTCAGCGCCTGGATGAAACAGATCGAGGCGATCAAATACAACAGAGTGACAAGATTCATGCTCATGGAATTACGCCCCTTCCTTGTTCTGCGCCTTGGGCTGTTTTTTCTTGAACATTTCCAGCATCCGCTGCGTCACCAAGAAACCACCAAACACGTTCACTGCCGCGAGCGCAACCGCCAGCGTTCCCATGAACTGCCCAACCGGGCCGGTAGTCAGCGCCGCGGCAAGCATGGCACCCACAATAATGATGGCTGACACCGCATTAGTCACGGCCATCAGCGGCGTGTGCAATGCTGGCGTCACCGTCCAGACGACGTGATACCCGACGTAAATCGCCAGGACAAAAATAATGAGGTTGGTAATGGTGTAGCTAACTTCCATGATGTCCTCTACTGGTAGCTTTACTTTTTTATTCCGGAGACACGATTACTGCCATCTACGAACACGATTTTGGGTTGGTGATCCACAACCATTGCTTCGCTCATGGGCGCGTAGGTGCAAATAATCAGCAAATCACCACGTTGCGCTAGCCGCGCTGCCGCACCATTGAGGGAGATCTCACCACTACTGCGCTTGCCTTTAATTGCGTAAGTGGAGAATCGCTCGCCATTGCTGACGTTGTACAAATCGATCTTCTCGAATTCTCGAATGTCAGCAGCGTCGAGCAGATCTTCATCGATCCCACACGAGCCTTCGTAATCCAAAACACACTCTGTTACCGTTGCGCGATGAATCTTCGCGCGCAACATGATTCTTTCCATCGCTGTATGCCGCCGTAATTACTTGCGGAGCACAGCGCCACCATGGCAAACCAAGGTGGCAGCGATGATCTCATCAGCCTGATCGATGGTCAGGTTTGCGTCTTTGTCAAAAATCAGCTTCAGAAAATCGAGCACATTTCGCGCGTACAGTGCGGAAGCATCTGCAGCGCACAATGCGGGAAGATTTGCCTCACCGATAATGTGAACGCCGTGCTTGACCACCGTCTTGCCAAGTTCCGAAAGCTCGCAATTACCACCCTGCTCCACCGCCATATCAAGAATGACCGAGCCCGGCTTCATTGCTTTGATGGTGTCTTCGCCAATCAGCACCGGCGCTTTCCGCCCCGGGATCAAGGCCGTCGTGATAATGATGTCCGCCAGTTTTGCGCGCTCATGAACCAGCGCCGCCTGACGTTTCATCCATGCCTCTGGCATTGGCCGCGCGTAGCCACCGACACCTTGCGCGATCTCGCGTTCTTCGTCCGTCTCATAGGGCACGTCGATGAATTTCGCGCCAAGCGATTCCACTTGCTCTTTGACCGGTGGGCGCACATCGGATGCCTCAATAACAGCACCAAGACGCTTGGCAGTTGCAATCGCTTGCAAACCAGCGACGCCAACACCCATGATCAATACCCGAGCCGCTTTGACCGTACCTGCTGCGGTCATCAGCATGGGGAAGAATCGCTGATACATATTGGCGGTCATTAGCACCGCTTTGTAGCCAGCGATGTTGGCTTGCGAGGACAGCACGTCCATTGACTGCGCACGGGTAATGCGGGGTACCGCCTCCAACGCGAAGGCCGACAAGCCTGCCGAAGCCATGCCCGCAATACCTTCGGCATCGAACGGGTTCAGCATGCCAACAAGGGCCGTGCCTGATTTCATTAAAGCGCGCTCATCAGCCGACGGCGCACGAACTTTCAACACGATGTCGCAGCCGAAAGCATCTGCAGCAGAGCCAATATCTGCGCCAATCGCCGCAAATGCATCATCTGGCAAGCTGGCTGGAACGCCAGCACCGGACTGAACGATGACCTTGTGTCCGGACGCGATCAGTTTCTTGATCGTTTCCGGCGTGGCGGCAACTCGCGTTTCGCCCTGACGGGTCTCGGCTGGAATGCCGATTCTCATGGTGTTCTCCACATTGAAAATGAATGAGGCCAGACGCCAGCGTAAAAAACCGGGCGCCGATGCGACATCCGCACGTTAGGACTTTGGTAAGGAAAGGCGATGCTGACGAACCGGGAGGCCCGGATTGCTTCGCCGAAAAAAGGGGCAAAGATACTATTGATCTGGATTTTTCGCAACGCACCAATATTTTGGCTTGTTTACTGCAATCTGAGGCGGTTCAGCCCCGGCCTCACACACGCAAAACAGTAAAATGGTCGTTTTTAAAGGACGCTATGTCATCAATTTGGAAACCCTCGGTTACCGTCGCCGCCATCATCGAGCGTGATCAGCGCTTTCTGCTGGTCGAAGAGCAGACTGCGGAGGGCATCAAATTCAACCAACCCGCCGGCCATCTCGACCCCGGCGAATCTTTGGTGGCGGCAGCTGCGCGAGAAGCACTCGAAGAAACCGCGCATGAATTTATTCCCGACACACTGGTGGGTGTGTATCTATCGCGCTATCAATCAAGCCGGATGAATGAAGACGTTACTTATCTGCGCTTTGCCTTTACTGGCACCCTAGGGGCTTTGCATGATCGTCCTTTGGATAATGGCATTCTGCGCACGGTTTGGATGTCGCACCAGGAAATCATGGCAACACAGGACAGGCATCGCAGTCCGCTGGTATTGAAGTGCGTCGAAGACTACCTCGCCGGACAGCGCTTCCCACTGTCGGTCATTCATACCCATCCCAGTGTTCAACTAGCTGCCAATGACTAAAGCGCGCGTTGTCCTGGGCATGTCTGGGGGTGTCGACTCCTCGGTCGCCGCTTGGCTGCTGAAACAACAAGGTTATGAAGTCATCGGCCTGTTTATGAAAAACTGGGAAGACGATGATGATGACGAGTACTGCTCGACACGGCAGGACTGGATCGATGCCGCCAGCGTAGCAGACGTTGTGGGTGTCGACATTGAGGCAGTGAACTTCGCAAGCGAATACAAAGACCGCGTGTTTGCTGAGTTTCTGCGCGAATATGAAGCGGGGCGCACACCCAACCCGGATGTGTTGTGCAACGCCGAGATCAAATTCAAAGCTTTTCTGGATCATGCATTGCAGCTCGGCGCCGACCATATCGCCACCGGCCATTACGCGCGAGTACGCGAGCGAGACGGTCAGTTCGAACTGTTAAAGGCCGTGGATGCCAGCAAAGATCAGAGCTATTTCCTGCACCGGCTCACCCAGGCGCAGCTATCACGCACACTATTTCCGCTTGGTGAGCTGCATAAGTCGAAGATACGTAGCATCGCGGACGACCTGCAGCTGCCGAATGCCAAAAAGAAAGATTCCACCGGCATCTGCTTTATTGGCGAGCGCCCTTTCCGCGCCTTCCTCAACCGGTATCTTTCTTTCAAACCGGGGCCGATGAAAACCCCGGACGGCGACGTCGTTGGCGAGCATATCGGTTTGTCGTTTTACACCCTAGGCCAACGCAAAGGCATAGGTCTAGGAGGACAGCGCGCGCATCGCGATGACGATGGCAACCACGCGCCATGGTACGTAGCGCGCCAAGATGTTGAGAGTAATACCTTGTACGTGGTGCAAGGCCATGACCACCCTTGGCTGTTGTCCGATGCGCTGGTGGCTGGCCAGATGAGTTGGGTCGCTGGCGCGCCGCCGGCTGACGGCCCCCTGTTGGCCAAAACCCGCTACCGACAAACCGATGTGGCCTGTGCGCTGCTCGGAGCCGGAAGCACAGAAGCGAAGTTGCAATTCCAGCAAGCCCAGTGGGCGGTGACGCCCGGGCAGTCGGCGGTCTTGTATGACGGCGATATTTGCCTTGGCGGCGGCATTATTGAGCGGTCCGAGGCGGCCTAAGCTCGCTGGAGCGGCCTGAAGTCTCTTCGCCCCCCCCCCTGAAAACACCTCTGCTGGCGGTCTTTCGCTGGCTTCAACCGGCAGTAAAAAAAGCTTGCGCTCCTGTGATGATTCGCGAATAATCTAAACACGAATCGTTCTCATTTGAATTAACAGCTCTTCGTTTGCGGATAGTCATCCAAAAGGCGGCGAGCCCACACTGGAGGAGCGTCACCATGATCGTTTGCGTATGCCATAACGTCTCCGACAAAGCGATTCGCCGGGCGCTCGATGACGGTGCCAAATCCATGGAAGACATCCGCCAGCAACTGAACGTGGGCAGCTGCTGCGGCAAGTGCAGCGAATTTGCAAAAACCTTGGTTCGGGCGCATGTCGAAGACCGCCAGTTCACCGAGGTACGCCGCGTCATCCCCGCTTAAGCACCCTTCGTACACCGAAGTACACGCAATCCACCGCAGCACCCGTTTTTCTCCAAGACGCTCACCACGGCGCTCTCCAGGCAATCACTCCTCAGGCGAGACCTCTTCCCTTACCCTGTAGCAATCCAGTGAGCCGGCTTAATCGAGCGTTACAACATCCTCGAGTGCCATATCGCGTAGTTGCGAATGAGGATGATTCCCAGTAACAAAATGAATCACCCTTGATAACAAAGTGCATTTGCTGAGTTAACATCGCGCATCTTTATTTTCTTTGCAAGAGGCATTCATGAAAGGCGACCCAAACGTCATCAAGCTGCTGAATGATCAGCTGACCAACGAACTCACAGCGATTAATCAGTACTTTCTGCACTCTCGCATATATCGCCACTGGGGATTCGAGAAACTCGGCAAGAAAGAATACGAAGAATCTATCGGGGAAATGAAGCATGCCGATCAATTGATCGAACGCATTCTGATGCTCGACGGGCTGCCCAACCTGCAGGCTTTGCACAAGTTGATGATTGGCGAAACCGTGCCTGAGATTCTCAACTGCGACCTGCAACTCGAGTTGGTCTCTCAGAAAACAGTTAAAGAAGGCATCGCATTGTGTGAACAGTCGCGCGACTATGTTTCACGTGACTTGTTTCAGCACATTCTCGACGATACCGAGGAGCATATCGACTGGCTAGAGACGCAAATCGAATTGGTCGAGCAAGTGGGTCTGCAAAACTACCTGCAATCGCAAATGGGTGATGCCTAAACACCATCGTCTGAAGAGATATCTGCAAAAACAAAAAGGAGCCGCGCAGGCTCCTTTTTTCTTACCGAGCAATTCTTAGACGATGGGCACGGTCTCTTTGAACGAGGGCCGTTCAGATAACTTGTCGAACAGCCGCGCCAAGTTAGGATGCTCGTCCCGCCAATCGATTTCCGGGAAACGGAAAGAAATCCAACCCAGCGTACAGCCCATCGCGACATCCGCCAGCGAGAACTGCTTACCTGCACAGAATGGATGATCGCCAAGCGCTAAGGCCATGGCACGCGTTCCATGTCGAACCTTGTCGAGCTGTCGCTGAACCCAAGCTTCACTCTGCTGCGAAGGTGAACGTTGAATGCGTTCTAATCGCGCCAAGATGCCGGCATCCGCAACACCATCGGCAAGCGCCTCCCACACCTTGATACTGGCGCGCTCACGACCCGCCGCTGGAATCAGCTTGCCAACCGGCGACATAGTGTCGAGGTATTCAACAATCACGCGTGAGTCGAACATCGCCCCACCATCTTCCATCACCAGGCAGGGCACTTTGCCGAGCGGATTGGATTGGAAAATCGTGGTGTCAGCCGACCAGACGTCTTCAAGCACGAACTCATAGTCGAGCTTCTTCTCGGACATCACCACGCGCACCTTGCGCACGTAAGGACTCGCCAGCGAACCAATCAGCTTCATCGAGGATCACACTTATGGATTAGGCAAAAATTATATCATTGGCAAAATTTTAAGCGTTGGTCAGAATGATAAAATCGGCGCCGATACAAATCCCGCCCGGCCCCGCTGCCGCCCTCGCCCAATGCCACTCACCGAACTATCCGCCCTGTCACCCCTTGATGGGCGTTACGCCAGTAAAACCGATGCGCTGCGGCCGATCTTGTCCGAAGCCGGTTTCATGCACCACCGCGTGAAGGTGGAGATTGCCTGGCTGCTTGCGCTGTCGGAAGCGGGGTTGGACGAGTTGAAGCCCTTCAGCGCCGAATCCAAAGCACGACTGCAAAAACTCGCTACTGAGTTTACTGAGCAAGATGCTGCACGCATCAAGGCTATTGAAGCCACCACTAACCATGACGTGAAAGCGGTTGAGTACTGGCTCAAAGAGAAAGTGCAGGGAGACCCCGAGTTAGTCGCTGCATCGGAGTTCATCCACTTCGCCTGCACCTCGGAAGACATCAACAATACCTCGCACGGCATGATGCTGCACACCGCGCGTGACACGGTATTGCTGCCGGCGCTCGACAAGCTGATCGAACGGTTAAGCGAGATCGCGCATCAACATGCAGACATGCCGATGATGTCGCGCACCCACGGCCAGCCGGCGAGTCCGACCACCATGGGCAAAGAAATCGCCAACGTCGTGGCGCGCCTGCGCCGTGCGCAGCAAGCAATCGCGACTGTCGAGATACTGGGCAAGATGAATGGTGCCGTAGGTAATTACAACGCGCATCTGTCTGCCTACCCCAAGGTCGACTGGCAAGCGTTTTCGCGTGAGGTGGTCGAGCAACGACTTGGCCTGACCTTCAACCCGTATACGATACAAATCGAACCGCACGACTATATTGCAGAATTGTTTGATGCGATCGCGCGTGCCAATACCATCCTGATCGATCTTTCCCGTGATGTGTGGGGCTATATCTCGCTCGGTTTCTTCAAGCAAAAAACCAAAGCGGGCGAGATTGGCTCATCCACCATGCCACACAAAGTCAACCCGATTGATTTTGAAAACGCCGAGGGCAATCTGGGCATGGCGAATGCCGTACTGAGACACATGGCAGAGAAACTGCCGATTTCTCGCTGGCAGCGTGATCTGACTGATTCAACCGTACTCAGAAACGGCTTCGGCTACACCCTGCTGGCCTACGACAGCTGCCTGCGCGGTTTGAACAAACTCGAGGCTAATCCGGCACGTATGGCGGAAGACTTGGATCAAAACTGGGAAGTGCTGGCCGAGCCGGTACAAACAGTGATGCGCCGCTACGGTATCGAGAACCCGTACGAGCAACTGAAAGAACTCACCCGCGGCAAAGGCATCTCGCAAGCGGCACTACGTGAGTTCATTCAAGGTCTTGCGATACCGCAGGATGCCAAAGATCGTCTGCTGGCCATGACGCCGGCGACTTACATTGGACTCGCCGCGCAACTGGCAAAAGAGATTTAAAAACGCCAGCGACGTTTTTGACCAGGTTTATACGACGGCGCCGTCTGTGTCGTCCTTAGGCTTCACTGGCTTCAACAAATCTTCCCGCTTAACACCCAGCCACATGGCGACTGCGGCAGCGACGAAAACTGACGAGTAAATTCCGAACAAGATACCGATGGTCAGTGCCATTGCAAAATAGTGCAAGGTTGGGCCACCGAAGATCAACATCGATAGCACCATCAGCTGTGTCGATCCATGGGTGATCACGGTACGTGAAATCGTGCTGGTGATCGCGTGGTTCAGTACCTCGGGCGTCTCCAGTTTGCCAAAGCGCCGATCGCGGAAGGTTTCGCGTACCCGGTCAAACACCACCACGGATTCATTCACGGAGTAACCGAGTACCGCCAGCACGGCGGCCAGAACTGTGAGCGAGAACTCCCATTGGAAGAAAGCGAAAAAGCCGAGGATGATGATCACGTCATGCAAGTTGGCGATGATCGCGGCGACCGCGAACTTCCACTCGAAACGAAACGCGAGGTAGATCATGATGCCGACGATTACAAAGGCCAGCGCGGTCAAACCATCATGCGCTAATTCCTCACCTACCTGTGGACCGACAAACTCCACACGCTGCAAAGTCACCGACGAATCTGCTGCTTTCAAGGCTTCGATCACCTTGGTACTGACTTGCGCCGAGCTGGCCCCGCCTTGCAGAGGCAAGCGGATCAGCACATCTTGCGCGGTACCAAAACTCTGCACCTGACTATCTGCATAGCCCAGTCCGGTCACGGTCTTGCGAATCGCTTCGAGGTCGGCAGGTTTGGTATAAGCCACCTCCATCACCGTACCACCGGTGAACTCGATCGACAGATGCAAGCCCTTCGCTACCAGGAAAAATACCGCCGCTGCAAATGTCAGCGCCGATATCGCATTAAATATCAGCGCATGCCGCATGAAGGGGATGTCGCGCTTAATCCGGAAAAATTCCATAGTGGTCTCCTTGGTCGCCGCGAATTATTCGCTCGGCTTCCAGACTTGTCCGATCGAGATACTGGTGAGTTTCTTGCGTCTGCCGTACCAGAGATTGGCGAGAGCACGTGCGACGACCACCGCCGAGAACATCGACGTCAAAATACCAAGGCAGTGCACCACGGCGAAGCCGCGAATCGGGCCTGATCCAAAAATCAGTAGCGCGAGTCCGGCGATCAGCGTCGTCACGTTCGAATCAAGAATCGTGGCCCAGGCGCGCTCGAAGCCCGTCGCGATCGATGCCTGCGGGCTGTTTCCATTGCGTAGCTCTTCACGAATACGCTCATTGATCAGCACGTTGGCATCAATCGCCATACCCAGCGTTAGCGCAATCGCTGCGATACCTGGCAAGGTCAGGGTTGCCTGCAACATTGACAGCAATGCAATCAGCAACATGACGTTGACCGCCAGTGCAAACATACTGAACGCGCCGAAGATCAGGTAGTAGAGGATCATGAACACAGCGATGGCCGCGAAGCCGTACAGTGTTGAATTGAATCCCTTGGCGATGTTTTCAGCACCTAGCTGCGGGCCGATAGTGCGCTCTTCGATAATTTCCATCGGTGCAGCCAGCGAACCCGCGCGCAAGAGCAGCGCCAGGTCACCCGCAGCAGCCGGCGACTCCATACCGGTGATCTGAAAACGCGAGCCAAGTTCGTCGCGAATGCTCGCCACGGTGAGTACCTCACCCTTGCCCTTCTCGAACAGCACGATGGCCATCAGCTTGCCGATCTTGTTGCGGGTGGCTTCGCGCATTTTGCGACCACCATCGCTATTCAAGTCGATACCCACTGCGGCCTGCTGATTCTGGTCGAATGCAGCACCTGCATTGGAAATATAGTCACCGGTGATGATCGGGTCTTTATACAGCACCACCGGCGCGCCCTTGCCCACCTTGAACAACTCGGAACCTGGCGACACCACAGCACTCTCTTCGGTGCCACGCTGCACAGACTCATCGACCATGCGCACCTCAAGCGTCGCCGTGCGCCCGATAATGTCTTTGGCGCGCGAGACATCTTGCACCCCGGGCAGCTGCACAACGATACGGTCAGCACCCTGGCGCTGAATCACTGGTTCAGCGACGCCGAGTTCATTCACGCGTTTTGATAGCGTGGAGATATTCTGCTGAACGGCTTCTTCCAGTGTCTGCTTCATCGCTAACGGGCTGAGACGGGCGACCAGCTTCAAACCTTCCGCATCCGACTCCTCAGCCAAGGTCAGCTCGGGCATTTGGCCGCTGAGCACCGCACTTGCCGCATCGAGTGTCTCGCGATCGCGAAAACGAATTTCCACCAACTCGCCGGCACGCGAAATACCCGCGAAGCGCAGCTTTTTCTCCACCAGCTGCGAGCGGATCCCGATTTGCGTCGATTGAATCCGCTTGGCAGTGACGGCACGCGTATCCACTTGCATCAGGAAATGCACACCACCACGCAAGTCCAAACCGAGATACATCGGCAGTGCGTGCAGTGCCTGCAACCAAGACGGCGTATTGGGTAGCAGGTTGAATGCCACCAAATAACTCGGATCGGTCAGATCTTTGTTCAGTGCCTGCTCAATGATGGTCTTTGCCTTGAACTGCAGATCGGTACTCGCGAAGCGAACACGCACCGTGCCGTTGTTGCCAAGATCTTCGAAGAACACGCTATCGGCCTGCACACCACCAGTTGCCAGCGCCTGCTGCACACGGCCAACCGCATCAGGGCCTAGCTTGATCGTTGCCTTTGCGCTGCTGATTTGAACCGCGGGTGATTCACCAAAAAAATTCGGCACGGTATACAGAACGCCCATGGCCAGCACCAGTGCGATCAGCAGATATTTCCAGAGGGGGTAACGGTTCATGACGAGCCACGTTAAATGAAAAAATCCGGCAACCTGTGCCGGACTGGAAGCAAGACGCTGCTTTACAGTGTCTTGATTGTGCCTTTAGGCAGTAGCAGCGTTACTGCCGCCTTCTGCATAATGATCTCGGTACCTTCAGCAATCTCGATGGTGATGTAGGCGTCGCCCACCTTGGTGACGCGACCAACCACGCCGCCTGCGCTCACTACCTCATCGCCCTTGCCGAGTGCGTCGATCATGGCCTTCTGTTCTTTCTGACGCTTCATCTGCGGACGAATCATCAGGAAATACAGCACCACGAACATCAGGATGATCGGCAGCAGGCCGAGCAGACCACCGCCGGCGCCCCCCGCTGACCCGGCTGTCTGTGCATATGCGTCTGAAATGAACATGAATTGCTCCAGCTAAGAAACCCGAGATTTTAACATCGGCTGCTTGCTTAACGCGGCGGCCCACTTGCTTGCGGAGCCGCCTGTCGGCGGCGGGGATGATTGGTGCTGATAAGAAGCGGCTGAACCAACGGCTGAGCCAGCACCGGCACTAGATGCCGCGGGCACGATCGGCGGCAAAACGGGCCCGAAACGCCTGAAACTGGCCCGCATCAATACTGGCCCTGATCTCGCGCATCAGCTGCAAGTAGTAGTGCAGATTATGCAAGGTATTCAGCCGCGCACCCAGAATCTCGCCCGCGCGGTGCAGGTGGTGCAGATAAGCGCGCGAAAAATTACGGCAGGTGGCGCAGTCGCAGCTCTCATCGATCGGCAGGTCTTCATCTTTGTACCGCGCATTACGCAGCTTCAGATCACCGTAACGCGTGAACAACCAGCCATTACGTGCATTGCGAGTTGGCATCACACAATCGAACATGTCGATGCCGTTGGCAACCCCCTCGACCAGATCTTCCGGTGTGCCGACACCCATTAGGTAGTGCGGCTTGTGCGCGGGCAGCTTGGGCCCGGTATGACGAAGAATGCGCTGCATATCGTCTTTCGGCTCGCCGACCGATAAGCCACCGATCGCAACACCATGGAAATCCATCTGCTCAAGCGCAGCCAGTGATTCATCACGCAGATCTTCAAACATACCGCCTTGAACGATGGCGAACAGCGCGTTAGGGTTACCCTCGCGATGAAATTCATCCAGCGAACGCTTGGCCCACCGCAAGGAGAGCCGCATGGATTGTCCGGCCTGTTCACGGGTGACTGGCTGACCATCAATTTCATACGGCGTGCACTCATCGAACTGCATGACAACATCGGCATTCAGCACACGCTGTATCTGCATCGATATTTCGGGGGAAAGAAACAGCCGATCGCCATTAATGGGTGAAGAAAACTTCACACCCTCTTCGGTAATCTTGCGCATCGCGCCTAAAGAAAACACCTGAAAGCCACCAGAATCCGTCAAGATAGGACGGTCCCACGCGATGAAACGGTGCAAGCCACCAAACTTGCTGACCACATCCAGACCGGGTCTCAACCAGAGATGGAAGGTATTGCCGAGAATAATCTGGGCATCCATCTCGCGTAACTCATCGGGCGACATCGCCTTGACTGAACCATACGTACCGACCGGCATGAAGATCGGCGTTTCGATAACCCCATGGTTCAGCTCAAGGCGGCCACGACGCGCATGGCCATCGGTTTTTAGCAGGGTGAATTTCACGCGCTTGTCTCCCGATCCAGCAACATGGCGTCGCCATAGCTAAAGAAACGATAGCGCTGCGCAATCGCATAGCTATAGGCATGACGAATACGATCCACGCCAGCGAAAGCCGATACCAGCAACATGAGCGTCGATTTCGGTAAATGGAAATTCGTAATCAGTCGGTCTACAGTTTTGAATTGATAGCCGGGTGTGACAAACAGCTGAGTATCGGAACTGCCTGCCACCAGTTCGCCTGTCTGCGACGCAGATTCAAGCGCACGCATACTCGTGGTGCCGACTGCGATCACCTTACGGCCGCCACGCTTTGCTGTCTCGATGATATCGACGGTGGTTTGCGGCAAGTGGTACCACTCGCTGTGCATCTGATGCTCGGCGAGATTTTCTGTGCGAACCGGTTGGAACGTACCTGCACCCACATGCAAGGTCAGCCAGGTGAGCAACACGCCTTGCTGCTGCAATTGATCCAGCAGCGCTTGATCAAAATGCAGCCCGGCGGTCGGCGCTGCGACTGCCCCCGGATGTTTTGCGTACACCGTCTGGTAGCGCTGTGTATCCGTCGCATCTGCAGCATGTTGAATATAGGGTGGCAGTGGTAATTGGCCGTAGTGGTCGATTAACTCGATGGCATCCGAAGGAAAATGCAAAACGAAAAATTCACCGCTACGCTCACCAACGCTGACATCAAAGCTATCTGCCAAACGTAAACCTGTACCGGGCAAAGGCGACTTGGAAGCGCGTACCTGCGCCAATACGGTCCTCGCATCCAACACACGCTCGACCAATACCTCGACCTTACCGCCGCTTTGTTTCACACCATAGAAACGCGCATTCAGTACCTTGGTGTCATTGAAAACTAGTACATCGCCTGCTTGCAGAAAACTTGGCAGCTCACTAAACACGCGGTCTTCGCATTGCGTCTCACCCACTTTCAACAGACGCGACGCCGCGCGCTCGGGTAGTGGTACTTGCGCGATAAGCTCACTGGGTAAATCAAAGTCGAAGTCGGATAGCGTGTACATTGGCGCAGAAAAATGGCGTTACCGCAGAAACCAGACCCGCTTGCAGATGCTGACTGCAGCATGCAGAGCGTCAGGTCGATACGTACCGGGTAAGTAAAGTGAGCTACTGATAGGGGTTTTGCAAAAGCCAGTATTCTACGCCTCGCGTGAGCCCTGTACCGATGCCTAAACCCAAGAAGCAACCCTCGACCCCAAAGAGCCTGCGAGTTTCCGACCGCTTGGCACGGCTTGGCTTGTCCAGCGATATTGCGCGCGTGCTTCATCTGCCCATGCGCTATGAGGACGAGACGCAAGTTTTCCTGATTCAAGATGCCAGTCGCATGCACGGCACCACTGTGCAAGTGGAAGGCGTGGTGACCGACAGCGACATCCAATACCGACCGCGCCGGCAGTTGATCGTCAAAATCAACGACGACAGCGGCATGCTGACCCTTCGCTTTTTGAATTTCTACGGCAGCCAGGTAACACAGATGGCGGTCGGCAAACACTTGCGCGTACGCGGCGAGATGCGCCATGGGTTTTTTGGCGATGAGATGGTGCATCCGACGGTCAAAGCGGTCGAGCCGGGTGCGCCTCTGCCGCAAGCGCTAACGCCGGTGTACCCCGCTGGCGAGGGACTTTCACAAGCCCTGCTGAGAAAAGCCATTACCGACGCCATGTCGCGGATTGACTGGCGCGATACCCTGCCTGAATCCGTACGCACTTCACTCCAGCTCCTCGCCTTCGAACCCTCGGTCCGCTTACTGCATAACCCGCCGCCGGATGTCGACGCCTACGCACTGCTGGAGCGTACTCACCCCGCTTGGACGCGCGTGAAGTTTGATGAGTTGTTAGCGCAGCAGTTATCCATGAAACGCGCGCAAGCAGCACGCCGGCAACAAGGCGCGCCAGCGCTGCCGGTTGTTGGTGCGTTATCAGACGCTTTGCTTAAGGCATTACCGTTCACGCTAACTGAAGCGCAGCAGCGTGTACTAAAAGAAATTCGTACAGACTTGCTGGCGCACTATCCCATGCAGCGTCTTCTACAAGGTGACGTCGGTAGTGGCAAAACTGTAGTGGCCGCTCTGGCAGCTGCGCAAGCGATAGATAGTGGCTACCAAGCCGCACTGATGGCTCCGACCGAAATTCTGGCCGAACAGCATTTCCGAAAAATCGAGAGCTGGTTAACACCACTCGGTGTAAACATTGCGTGGTTGACCGGTAGCTTGCGCAAACGCGAGAAAGACGAAGCAAAAACACGGATCGAGTCGGGTGCCGCAAAACTCGTTATTGGTACCCACGCGCTGATTCAGCAAGAGGTTGAGTTCGCACGGTTAGGTTTAGTCATCGTCGATGAGCAGCATCGCTTTGGCGTTGCGCAGCGGCTCACGCTACGCAACAAGGGCGTGGGTAGCATACCGCACCAGCTGATGATGTCGGCTACGCCGATACCCCGTACGCTGGCCATGACCTACTTTGCCGATCTAGAGGTCTCGGTCATCGATACACTACCGCCCGGCCGTACGCCCATCGTGACTCGCCTAGTGGCGCAAGAGCGGCGCGATGAGGTGATAACGCGTGTACACGCCGCTGCGCTTGAAGGTCGTCAGGTCTACTGGGTTTGCCCGCTGATCGAAGAATCCGAAGCCCTGCAACTGCAAACTGCAACGGATACGCACGCCTTGCTCTCCGCTGCGCTGCCGGACCTGCGGGTGGGTTTGGTTCATGGAAGACTCAAGCCAGCAGAGAAGCAGGCCACCATGGATGCGTTTGCCCAGGGCCAGATCCATGTGCTGGTTGCAACGACGGTGATTGAAGTCGGGGTTGATGTACCGAATGCGTCGCTGATGGTGATTGAACATGCAGAGCGCTTCGGACTGTCCCAGCTGCATCAGCTCCGCGGGCGCGTGGGGCGCGGTGCTGCAGCCAGCGCCTGCTTGCTTTTATTTCAAGGCCCGCTCGGACCGGTGGCGCAACAACGCCTCGCGATCATGCGCGAGAGCAGCGATGGCTTCGAAATTGCCCGGCGTGATCTAGAGATCCGTGGCCCCGGCGAGTTCCTTGGGGCACGGCAGTCGGGTCAGGCGATGCTGCGTTTTGCGGATCTGGAGAAAGATCAGTGGTTAGTCGAACGCGCGCGCGACCTTGCGGCGGTGCTGCTGGCCCAGCAACCTGCAGTGGCAGAGGCGCATTTAGCGCGCTGGCTGGGCGAGCGGGAAGATTTTTTACGCGTTTGAATGATTCTTGGCTTCAGTATGGTTATAAATTTATGCGACACTCTAAGGCATGACATTAACGGAACTGAAATACATTGTTGCAGTGGCGCGGGAGAAGCATTTCGGTCGTGCCGCTGAGGCTTGTTTCGTCGCTCAGCCGACACTATCGGTAGCAATCAAGAAACTGGAAGACGAACTAGGTGTCGCCATCTTCGAACGCGGCGGCTCCGAAATAACGGTTACCCCCATCGGGGTGCAGATCATTGCGCAAGCCGAGCATGTGCTTGAGCAAACGTCTTACATCAAGAACATTGCCAACCAAAACAAAGACCCCCTGGTCGGTCCGTTGAGGGTTGGCGTGATCTACACCATCGCGCCGTATTTGCTGCCGCAGTTAGTGCCGAAGCTGATCGAGCAAGTGCCACAAATGCCGCTGGTACTTCAGGAAAATTTCACTGTCAGACTGCTCGAGCTACTTCGCTCCGGCGAACTGGATGCCGCGATCATGGCGCTACCCTTCAATGATCAGGGCCTCATGGTGCAGGCGCTCTATGACGAACCCTTCATGGTGGCGGTTCCGCGCAATCATCACTGGTGCGATCGGGCGAGTGTTAGCGCCGAAGAACTGAAGAACGAGACCATGCTGCTACTGGGTGCTGGTCACTGCTTCCGTGATCAAGTACTGGAGGTCTGCCCCGAGATGTCGCGCTACTCAACGTCGGGTGGCGGTATCGCCCGTACCTTCGAGGGCTCTTCCCTAGAAACCATTCGTCACATGGTCGCTTCCGGCATCGGGATTACCGTATTACCCAAAGCATCGGTACCTGCGAGCGCCGGCGCTAAAGATATGCTGCGGTATCTCCCCTTCGACAATCCACCGCCATCACGCCGTGTAGTGATCGCCTGGCGCAAAAGCTTCACCCGTCATGGTGCGATTGATGCGATCCGCAAAATCGTCCTGTCGTGCACACTGAATGGCGTCACGATGCTCCCGGACGCGCGCCAAGCCGAGCATTAATCATCCCGCGCTACACTAGCGCACATGACATCCGTAACGCCTGTCTTATCCAAGCTGAAGCTTTATGCGCGACTAGTCCGTCTGGACAAGCCGATTGGTAGCTTGCTGTTGCTTTGGCCAACCCTGTCCGCACTCTGGCTTGCATCGAACGGGCATCCGGATCCGATGCTGGTGGCGATTTTCAGTATTGGCACCGTGCTGATGCGATCCGCTGGTTGTGCCATTAATGACTTCGCTGATCGCGATTTCGATAAACACGTCAAACGCACCGCCGAGCGCCCGCTTACCTCAGGTCAGATCGCGGCATGGGAAGCAGTTGCCGTCGCCGTGGTATTCGCGCTGATTTCATTTGCGCTGATTCTTCCGCTAAATACACTTACGCAGCAGCTATCCGTGTTGGCAGTGATCGTGGCCGGTACTTATCCTTACTTCAAACGCTTCTTCGCCCTGCCACAAGCTTATCTGGGTATTGCATTCGGCTTTGGCATTCCGATGGCATATGCAGCGGTGCAGGGAGCGGTGCCATTGGAAGCGTGGGTGCTACTGATCGCGAATGTATTCTGGGCACTGGCCTATGACACGGAATACGCCATGGTCGACCGTGACGATGATTTATTGATCGGTATCCGCACGTCAGCTATCACTTTCGGACGCTTCGACGTACTCGCCGTTATGCTGTGCTACGGCATCCATTTACTGCTCGTTGCGTTGGTCGGTGCCAGCTACCATCTGGGCGCCCTGTTTTACCTCGGGCTTTTTATTGCGACCGCGATTGCCGCGTATCACTACCTGCTGATACGTGAGCGAGATCGTTTACGTTGCTTCGCAGCCTTTCGTCATAACAATTGGCTGGGTGCTGCCGTATTCATCGGGATTGTTTTAGGCTAACTAGCTTAATCGTTGAACTGCCGCGTTGATACAACAGTCGTTGATGACAATGTCGTTTCTGCTTGAAGGTAGGACCCACGGCGACACATAATCGCGCGCCGCCAACATCTCTTGTTGGCGCAGGTTCTTCAAGCGCGCTTCCTCATGGATATTTCCGAGTTGCTGACCTTCACGGTCAGAAACAATGCCTCTGATCTGCACCTGTCAGCCGGACTACCGCCGATGATTCGGGTACATGGTGATGTGCGCCGTATCAATTTACCGCCGATGTCGCATAAAGACGTTCACGCCATGATCTACGAGGTGATGAATGATGGTCTGCGCAAGCGTTACGAGGCGAATCTTGAGGTTGATTTTTCTTTCGAGCTACCTGGCTTGGCAAGATTTCGAGTCAACGCGTTCAACCAAGATCGTGGTGCGGCCGCCGTCATGCGGACCATTCCCTCGACCATTCTCAGCCTTGAGCAACTCGGCGCCCCAAAAATCTTTGCTGAGCTTGCGCTAAAACCACGTGGCCTAGTACTCGTTACTGGACCAACCGGCTCTGGCAAGTCGACCACGCTGGCGGCGATGGTCAATCACATTAATGAGAATGAGTACGCGCATATTCTTACGATCGAAGACCCGATTGAGTTTGTCCATGAATCGAAAAAAGGCCTGATCAACCAGCGCGAGGTCGGGCCGCATACGCTGTCATTTTCGGCGGCGCTGCGCTCGGCACTACGTGAAGACCCGGATGTCGTCTTGGTGGGTGAGTTGCGTGATCTGGAAACTATCCGGCTTGCGCTAACCGCAGCCGAAACAGGGCATTTGGTGTTTGGCACTTTGCATACGGTTTCTGCCGCCAAAACTATTGATCGGATTATTGATGTGTTTCCCGGTGAAGAGAAAGAAATGGTAAGGGCCATGCTGTCTGAATCGTTGCAAGCGGTGATCTCGCAGACCTTGCTCAAAACCCGTGACGGCAATGGGCGCGTTGCTGCGCACGAGATCATGCTCGGTACACCAGCTATCCGTAATTTGATTCGTGAAGCCAAGGTGGCACAGATGTATTCAACAATCCAAACCGGAGCATCACTCGGCATGCAAACCTTGGATGCGAGTTTGCAAGATTTACTGAGACGGCATCGCATATCGACTGCGACTGCGCGCTCTGCTGCAAAAATGCCAGAAAATTTTCTGGATTGATGATGAACACCCATCGTCATTTCGGCTGAGTTAAGTCGCGCCTTGGTGCTCTCCACCATGAATGAGCGCCAGCGCGAAGAATTCCTGCGCACCAACGAATGTAATTTCGCAATCAGCATTGAGGGTATTGGCCGCTTTCGGGTGTCTGCCTTTGTTCAGCAGGGGAAGGCGGGCATGGTGGTACGCACTATCACCACCGAGATTCCAGACATTGACGCGCTCGGGGTGCCAGCACAGCTTAAAGATATCGTGATGCAAAAACGTGGCTTAGTTGTCATGGTCGGCGCCACGGGTTCGGGCAAGTCAACCACCTTGGCTGCCATGATCGGACATCGCAACTCGCATAGTCATGGTCATATCATCACGATCGAAGACCCGGTCGAATTTGTGCACCCACACCGTAATTGCATCGTGACACAGCGCGAGGTAGGCACTGATACCGCCGACTGGCACACCGCACTCAAAAACACGCTACGCCAGGCACCAGACGTTATCTTGATCGGTGAGATTCGTGACCGTGAAACCATGGATCACGCCATAGCGTTTGCAGAAACCGGTCACCTCTGCCTTGCCACCCTGCACGCCAACAACAGTAATCAAGCACTCGATCGCATCATCAATTTTTTTCCGGAGGAGCGTCGAGCACAACTATTGATGGACTTGTCGCTCAACCTACGTGCGCTCATCTCGCAACGCCTGGTTCCTTTGAAGTCCGGCTCCGGTCGCTGCGCGGCAGTAGAAATCATGCTCAACTCGCCGTTGATTTCGGATTTGATCTGCAAAGGTCAGATCCATGAAATCAAGGAAGCCATGAAAAAATCGCGTGAGCTCGGCATGCAAACGTTCGATCAGGCGCTATTTGATTTGATCCAGGCTGAAAGGATCAGTATCGATCAAGCGCTCAGGCATGCGGATTCAATGAATGACTTACGACTTGCCATCAAACTACATGGCCATCCTGCTGGGGCAAGCAAGGCTAGTCACGGTAGTCTTGAAATTCTTTAAGGACCTTAACAAGTCACTTAAGATTTCCCAAACTCTTCCCCTAATTCTCGGCCACGATCCGCTGCCGCATGTAGCGCCTTTACCAGCGCAGCCTTAACACCACTCGATTCCATGGAGGTCAGCGCAGCGTATGTCGTACCGCCTTTCGAAGTCACGCGCTCACGCAGCAGGGATACCGGCTCATCTGACTGACTGGCCAACCCGGCAGCACCAGCGAAAGTAGCCTGTGCCAACTGCCTACCTTGCTCAGCGCTGAGTCCCAACTCGGTTGCGGCTTGCTGCATCGCCTCGATGAAATAGAACACGTATGCCGGGCCGCTGCCGGAGATCGCAGTCACTGCGTCAATCTGCGCTTCGTCCGTGACCCACACAGTCTCACCAACAGCGCGCAACAAGGCATCGGCGCTCTCCTTCTGCAACTCGGTTACACCTGACATAGCGTACGCACCCGTAATGCCCTTCCCAATCAGGGCAGGTGTGTTCGGCATCGTGCGCACAATCGCCTGATGCCCACCCAACCAACGAGAAATATCTGCCGCGCGAATACCCGCAGCAATCGACAGCACCAGTTGCGACGTCAAAAAGGGCTTTATGGTGGCAACTACCTCGCGCAGTTGTTGCGGCTTCACCGCTAGCACAATCACATCACAAGCTGCGAGCACATCCGTCGGCGCTTGAGCTGTTGTTACACCAAAGCGCTCGCTGAGTAGCGTGAGCGTTGTCGGCATCACATCGACAATATGAATATTGGTAGCTGCAGTTAGCCTTCCAGCGAGCCCGCCAATCAGGGCTTGTGCCATGTTGCCACCGCCGATGAAAGCAATCTTCAACTCACTTTGCATAATCTCGCCTTCCAAAAATCGCGGTACCGATACGTACGATTGTGGCACCCTCCGCTATAGCAGCATCCATATCGGCACTCATGCCCATCGATAAAGTATCAGTGGGGATACCGGCCTCCGTCAGCTGCTGCTGCAGGGCGCGCAATAAGGCAAAGGGCTTGCGCTGGCTTTCAACATCTTCAGCGGGTTCTGGTATTGCCATCAGGCCACGCAACTGCAGACCGGGGAGAGTCGCGACCACCTGCGCCAGTGCCAACACCTCGGTCGGGGCAACGCCGCTCTTGCTGTCTTCGCCGCTCACGTTCACCTGCAGACAAAAATTCAACGGCGGCAGATTCGGCGGTCGTTGCTCGGACAAGCGGCGCGCGATCTTCTCGCGATCGACCGCGTGGGCCCATGCGAAATGCTCGGCAATCGGGCGTGTCTTATTACTTTGGATAGGGCCAATGAAATGCCATTCCAGCGCGAGATCGGGGCGTAGCAAGAGCACCGCCTGCTGCTTGTCGATTGCCTCCTGCAAATAGTTCTCGCCGAAAGCGCGCTGACCAGCCTCAGCGGCTTCGATGACGGCATCGGGACCAAAAGTCTTGGATACCGCCAGCAGCGTTACGGATGCCGGATCTCGTCCGACACCTCTCGCCGCCTTCGCGATCAAAGCACTGACGTGCTCAATGTTTTGCGTAATTGACATGGCTTCGCATTATCGCTCATCGACCTGCTTTGCCCAAAAAGTGCGCAGACTGTTAGCATTGGTTCGCTAATCGAACAACTGGAGCGATCAATGACAGAACTTTACGATATTCCCCTCACCCGAATCGACGGAACTCAGACCTCACTGGCTGAGTATCGGAACAAAGTCGCATTGATTGTCAACACAGCAAGTCAATGCGGCTTCACGCCGCAATATGCCGGGCTTGAAGCGTTGTACCGCAAGTACAAGGATCAGGGGTTCGTCGTGCTGGGCTTCCCCTGCAACCAGTTCGGCGCGCAGGAGCCGGGAGACGAAGCGCAGATCGCCGGCTTCTGCGAATTGAATTACGGCGTAACCTTTCCAATGTTTGCGAAAGTGGACGTAAATGGCCCTAATACTCACCCATTGTTTGTCGCATTGAAGAAAGAGGCAAAGGGAGTACTTGGCAGCGAGGCGATCAAATGGAACTTCACGAAGTTCTTACTGGATCGCTCCGGCCAAGTGGCAGACCGGATGGCTCCGCTTTCAACACCACAGAGCCTAGACGGCCTTGTGTATCAATTACTGCTCAGTTGATGCATTCTGCACATTCATCTGCAACAAAAGATTGAACATCCTCTGGCTTATCGCAACTAAACCCCCATTTTTTATACTACGTTCACTGAACTCCTATTTGTTGTGCAGTTACTCAGTCGCAGCCTCGCTAATTCGAATGAACAAGCGAGTTGACTGTCAAGCAAGACAACAAAGGAGACTTTCATGGACTATGCAGAGTTTGAGCAACTCTGTCGCGATGCCTCCCTCGCGCTGAATCTGCCAGATACGGAAGCACTGGTATCCCGGCACCAGATAACACTCAATGGAATCGATATTGGGCTTTTCTTCGATGAAGACGAGGCAGGAGACCGCCTTGTCTGCTACATCGACATAGGGGAGCCGCCTGACTACGAACGCGAAGAAATCATCGAACAGCTTCTCGCGATGAACCTGCTGACGGGCAGTAAAACCTCCGGCGTCTATGGACTGGATCGTCGTCGCAACCGTGTGATTTTCATCCAGCACTTCCTATATCCCGACATGATGTCCGGCGAAATCCTCGCCAATATTCTGCATGATTACAGCAAGCATGCGATGAAGGTTCGCGAGACGCTGTTCGGCGTAAGCGTAAGCGAGACACACGTAAATTTCGATACCCATTCTTTCAGCCTTGGCTCTGCTGAGCTGGCATAGGAAAAATCATGTCTACACCCGTCAATCATGCGCTGAACAATTTGCTAAAAAAACCGCCAATATTTTTCACAACAACACCGACGTCCACTTCAGGTGGCGGACCAAGCATCTCATCAGTTTCCAACACCGACTTTTCGCAAATTCACCTAGAATCCACTACCGTAACTCCGTCTGCGACAGGACAGACTCATGAGAAAAAGGAACGCAATCTGGGACGTGAAAAATCTGTTCTCATGAAGGAGCTTGGAAAGACTGAACTGCGCCGGGAAAAGATTAAGACAGCACTGCGTGACGCCACAGAAGATCACGATAAAAAAAAGGTTGATAAATTTAAAAATGAACTGCGTGCGCTAACAAGCGAGAAACGTCGCATCGCAAGTCGCATCGACAAACTCGGCAGTGAGGAATCAACCGACTCATCGGTCAGCGACGAAGGGCAGGACATTTCGTCACCATACAAGGCGCCGGCGAAATCGGCAGCCGAGCTGCGAAAGAAAATCGAGGACGCGCACAACGACATACAACGCGAACTAGCTGCAGGTAACGAGAAGAAGGCTGACAATATTCGGGAAGAGGTCATTGAGTTACAAAATCAACTCAAACTGATTACGCCTATAGTAAAGCGAGAAACCACTTCCCGCCCAACCGTCCAGCCTACCGACAGCAGAAAAATCAATCCTGGTACGACAGCCACGACGCAGGACCTTATTGGCGCTTCGAAAGCTCTTCGTGAAGGTAAAGAGACGATTTTACGCAAGAAAAAAGATATGCTCTCAGAATTGAAGAGAGACAACAGTGGCCACGACATGATCGAGGAATGCAAGCGGGAGATACGGGAAATCGAACACGAGATAAAAATTCTCGATGATTTGTTGGGACAGATATCGTCAGCGCCGCATACTACAGGCTCATCTGTTATTTCCACCCTAACCAGGCGAGGTCATCGTCCAACCCAGCTACCTTTGCCGGCAGATTCCACCTCGACTACGAAAATTAATGATCAGGTCTCCGGCAACCGAAGAAGCTCGCTTCTTCTGGGTGATTCGATGAAAAATTATTTCAGCAAAGAGGGAATCGAAGAGCTAGATGCGATAGAAAGCAAGATGAAGGAGCTTGTCAAAAAATTTGACTCAGATACTGCCCAAGTAAAAAAGTGGGGAAAAGAAGTCGAAGATGCCAGTCACTCTCATGATAGGGACGATTTCGAAAAAATTCTGAAGGATGCTGAAGGTAGTGCTCATCGAGTTACTTTGAAAATCGCAAAGCTGATAGAGAAAAGGCAGAAACTCGAAGCACTGGTGTTTCCTCAGCAGTCGAGGAAACAGATAAATGAATCCCGCGAAAAATTCCTCAATCAATTTAAGTCGGAAAATACAAAAAATCTCAGCGAAGCCCGAAAGAAAAAGATAGCCGAACTTGAGGAAAAGGTACGAGCTGATTGCGGCACTTCTGCGATGTATTACGCTTCCGGACTGGCCGCATTCGGAACATCCTTTTTTGTAGGAAATGCACTCTCTAGAATTCCCTACATGGGCAGCGCCATCGTCGGATCATTTGTTTCATCATTTCTGCATGTAACGGTAGCCGGACCCATACTCAAACAGCTGCTTGCAAAAACGTGGAGCGCGCCCGCCCTAGTTGAATTCAACAACAACGTCAAACTTCATGGCGCGAGATGGGGAGATAAAGACCGAGATGAGCTTGATGTGAAGAAATACGATAGCAAGAGTCCGAATCGCCCCGGAAAGCTGACTATTGACGAGCGATTGGCCGAGGAGCGGGATTTCGAAAAAATTCTATGGGACCGCTGGAAGTCCGAAGACTCTTCTTATTTCTTCTACATGCTGAATTATCTCGGCAAGGCAGCGATAGTATCCAGCGCAGCTTCCTACTTTGCGGCCGGAGGAGCAACAGCGATTCTGCTTGAACTGTTACTTCATTCTATGCTCGGTGCAATGTCAGGCGCCGAAACCGTCGCCGGAATTCAGCATACGCGCAGCACCGATCCGAAGTCCGAACTCAAAGCTACGCCAACCAGGGAGATATTTGCCGCAGAGGTTGACGAGCAGGAATCCTGGTTGGCGGATCTGAAACGGGCCCTGAGCAACTGGCAAGCGAAACCGCACAAGGATCCGAATGACCCCACTGGGGTCGAGCTTTTCAAGGAAATCGGCAGAACTCAGAGAGCCCTGGAAGCCGCAAGAACAAAATCGGAGTTCGGCGGCACCTTCCTATATGAACTTGAATCGCAATTCAAGGCGGGTGATCCACGGAACGATACTACCTCCGAGGTTCTGGGACGCTGGATTTCGGTTCTGCCTTCGGCTATAGCCTCAGAGTTAACGCGCTCGATGCGCAAGAGCAGAGATCCTTTGGATATGTTTTTGGGACATGCCATACCTGCGGCCCTGCTGATTTTCCCACCAGGCTTTTCTTGCAGGGCGCTCTACAGCGGGCTGATACGCGCATTGATCCAGCAGGGCGTCAACGGACAGGCCGGGCATCTCGCAGCCGATGCGTCGGGACAGCCGGTGGAAGAAGTCGGATTTACCGGCATTCCAACAGAATATGACCAGGGCCGACAGGACTGGATGTAAAGGTAGATACGGTGAGACTGAACAGACCGCAGACCATGACTGCGGCCTACAGCGCCTGATCAATCAACTCTATCCAATGCCTGACCGGCGTATCGGTGCCTGACTGCAAGTGAGTCAGGCAACCGATATTGGCTGACACAATCACCGCGGGGCTCGTCGCCTCGAGGTTTTTTATTTTGTTGTCGCGCAGTTTGTATGACAGCTCTGGCTGCGTCACGGAGTAGGTACCGGCCGAGCCACAACACAGATGACTGTCCGCGCATAAGCTGACATCAATGCCGCAAGTGCGCAGCACAGATTCCACCTTGCCGCGGATTTGCTGCCCGTGCTGTAAGGTGCAAGGCGGGTGATAGGCAACGCGCTTGGAAATTTTACCGGTCAGTTGTTTGGCCAATTCAGCTTCAAACGCTGGCATGATTTCCGAGAGGTCTTTGGTCAGCTCCGAGATACGCTTCGCCTTTTCTGCGTACAGCGGATCATCGTGAAGCAGATGGCCGTATTCTTTCACTGTCACGCCACAACCTGAGGCTGTCATTACGATAGCTTCTGCACCGGCCACCACATACGGCCACCATGCATCGACATTGCGCCGCATATCGTCCAAGCCACCTGCTTGATCGTTCAAGTGATAACGAATCGCTCCGCAACAACCCGCCTTGGGCGCCACTTGTAACTGGATGCCAAGCTTATCTAAGACGCGCGCAGTGGCGGCATTGATGCTCGGCGACATTGCCGGTTGCACACAGCCATCCAACAACAGCATCTTGCGCGCATGCGACCGCGTGGGCCATACGCCAGCATCACGTGCCTCGGGGACTTTGTTGCGCAGTACCTCGGGCAGCAAGGGACGCACTGCCTGACCAAGCTTCATCGCCGTGCCGAATAACTGCGGACGTGGCAGCGCCTCTTTCAGTGCCGTACGTACCAGCTGCTGAGCAAACGGTCGCTGAACCTGCTGATCGACGACATCGCGTCCGATGTCAATCAAACGTCCATAATTCACACCGGATGGGCAGGTTGTTTCGCAGTTACGGCAAGTCAGGCAGCGATCGAGGTGTAGCTGTGTCTTCTCGGTAGCAGGCTTGCCTTCGAGGACTTGCTTGATCAAATAGATGCGACCGCGCGGACCATCCAGCTCATCGCCAAGCAATTGATAAGTGGGGCAGGTCGCGGTGCAGAATCCACAGTGCACGCATTTGCGCAAAATGGCATCCGCTTCCTGACCTTGCGGTGTGTCTTTGATGAAATCAGCGAGATTGGTTTGCATCGTCAGAAATCGGTATACATGCGGCGCGGGTTGAAGATACCGGCCGGGTCGAAAGCCTGTTTGAGATTACGGTGGATACGTGCCACGGCGGGTGCTAGCGGCTGAAACACACCAACCGATTTATCGCCACCCTTGAACAGCGTTGCATGACCACCAGCGTTAGCAGCGACTGAACGTATCGTCTCTGCATCGGCAGTCGTTCTCAACCAACGCAGCGCACCGCCCCATTCGATCATCTGCTCACCCGGCAATGCCAGGGATGGCGCAACCGTCGGCAGCGACAGGCGCCAGAGTGCCTGCTGCGGCGCTGAAAAGAACGCATGCGTCTGCTCTCGCACACCGTCCCAAAAGTTTTCTGCTTCCGGCAAATCTGTACCACCCATCTTTACGATGGCGGCATCAACTGCTGCCTGTGCCCCGGACAAACGCACATACAGATTACCGTTCACCCAGCAGGATGCCGACAGCGGTAACGGTTGCCCGCCCCATACATTTAACTGATGCAGCGCATCTTGCTCACTCATTGCAAACTGCAATGAATGCTGAGCGAATGGACGCGGCAACACTTTCAGTGACACTTCAAGAATCAAACCGAGCGTACCGAGCGAACCTGTTAGTAGCCTGGACACATCGTAGCCGGCAACGTTCTTCATGACTTGGCCGCCGAAGTGCAGCGTCTCACCCTTGCCATCCATTAGCACGGTGCCGAGTACAAAGTCGCGTACCGAACCTACTGCCTGCCGACGTGGGCCAGACAGACCACTCGCCACAATGCCCCCCACAGTGGCAAGTCCATCAAAGCGCGGCGGCTCGAATGCGAGCATCTGCTTCTTCTCGGCCAAGGCTTTACCGATCTCGCGCAAGTTGGTGCCGGCACGCGCGGTGACAACTAATTCGGTGGGATCGTAGGAAATAATGCCGCTATAGGCGGTGGTGTCGAGCAGTTCACCATTCAGCTCCTGCCCGTACCAGTCTTTGGTGCCATTGCCTCGAATACGCAGCGCGGTGCCGCTGCGTGTAGCAGACATGATGCGATCCCGGAACTGCTGCAATACCTGATCCATGATGTTTGTACTTTTCGGCGATCTTAGAAACGCGGCAAATCAGGAAATTTCAGCGCGCCGCGTTGGACGTGCATTTTTCCGTACTCAGCGCAACGCTGCAGTGTGGGGATAGCTTTGTCGGGGTTCAGCAGAAACGCTGGATCGAATGCACGTTTGACGGCAAAGAATGCCTCGCGCTCTTCGGGCGCAAACTGCACGCACATGGAATTTATTTTTTCAATACCAACCCCGTGCTCACCAGTGATGGTGCCACCGACTTCGACACACAGCTCAAGAATAGCGGCACCGAATTTTTCAGCGCGATCAAACTCGCCGGGTGTATTCGCATCGAACAAAATCAAAGGATGCAGATTACCATCACCTGCGTGAAATACATTCGCGCAGCGCAGGCCATAGGTTTTTTCCATCTCAGCGATGCCAAGCAGAACCTTCGCTAAGTACTTACGCGGGATAGTGCCATCCATGCAGTAGTAATCCGGCGAAATACGTCCGGCGGCAGGAAACGCATTTTTGCGGCCCGACCAAAACCTGACCCGCTCCGCCTCGCTATTCGATACCGCAATGGCGGTCGCACCCGAGGCATTCATTACTTCGGTCATGCGCGCGATCTCTTCCTCTACTTCTTCTGGCGTACCGTCTGATTCGCAGAGCAAAATCGCCTCGGCATTAATGTCGTAGCCCGCTTTGACGAAGGGTTCGACCATGCGTGAACTGGTCTTGTCCATCATCTCAAGACCTGCGGGAATAATGCCGGCAGCGATCACATTAGCAACAGCATTACCACCCTTCACCACGTCATCAAACGAGGCCATGATCACGCGCGCTTGCTGCGGCTTGGGCACTAATTTCACCGTGACCTCGGTCACCACACCCAACATACCCTCGGATCCGATGAACACTGCAAGCAAATCAAGACCGGGCGCATCCAAACCTTCGCTGCCGAGTTCGACTACCTCGCCCTCGATCGTGACCATACGTACGCGGAGCACGTTGTGTACGGTCAGGCCGTATTTCAAACAGTGCACACCACCCGAGTTTTCAGCGACATTGCCGCCAATCGAGCAGGCAATCTGCGATGAAGGATCAGGCGCGTAGTACAAACCATGCGGATTCGCTGCTTCGGAAATCGCCAAATTGCGTACGCCGGGCTGTACCACCGCAGTACGTGAATAAGCGTCCAACTTGAGAATGCGATTCAAGCGCGCAGTGGATAACACGACGCCGTCTGCAATTGGTGTTGCTCCGCCAGACAGTCCGGTACCAGCACCACGCGGAACAATCTGCACATTCAGTCGATGGCAGGCGCGCAGCACAGCAATCACTTGCGCTTCGTTCTCTGGTAAGGCCACCACCATCGGTAGCTGCCGATAGGCAGACAAACCGTCGCACTCGTAGGGACGCGTGTCTTCCTCCTGATGCAGGACCGCGTGCTGGGGTAGCGCCGCTTGCAGCGCAGCGACCACCTCGCGCTGGCGCGCAAGCGAGAAGACAGGTTCTATAGGGGCGTTCATTTGGGCAGGAAAAATACCAGCAGAGGCAGACGTCGCCTCTCATCAACAAGGAGCGCTAGTCTATCGAATGCGTCAGCCTCAAAACGCTGATTTGAGCAGTTTTCGGCTGAAAAGGTTTGGCGGGAAGGTTGAAAATTTTTGTGATGAACAAAATACCAAGCACCTTGGTGTGGTCATCAGCGGCGCTGATGACCACCCATAGCCAGCCCAGACCGCACTTACAGCGCGCTGAGCCAGCGGCGCCGACGGCGACCCCAAGGATAGGGACTGGTAGGAGAATTACTCCTAATCAGGATCTTCGTTGTCGCTTGATGAACTGGCATCTCTAGAATCCAACTCGGCATCATAGTGGCTGATTGGGCGAAATGCATCAGGCGGCAGCGCGCGGCATGCCTCAACTATCGCGATGCTATTTGC
>JAPLQC010000046.1 GCA_026399895.1 Burkholderiales bacterium | reverse complement strand
CGCATCTTGTGGCTGAAAGGTTTGCATCGCGTGGAAGTCACCGGTATCAGCAACGACGGTGGTGTACTGTTTGAGTTGTGAGAGTTGATTCATGAGTAGCGGCAAGAGGGCAGAGAGTGGCGGTTGCTTAAGGATGGTGCATTGTACCGATGAGTTCGATAGGAGCGGCTTAGTGGCTTACGTCAGGGCTTACTTCAGGGCTTACTTCAGGGCTGAGCGCGCTCGCGTAATCAGCGCGTTGGTTGAGCTGTCATGCTGCCCTGCGGATTCTGAACCTTCAAGTTCAGCCAGGATACGTAGAGCCATGGTCTTACCCAACTCCACGCCCCATTGGTCAAAGCTATTGATATCCCACAGCGCGCCAAGAACAAAGGTCTTGTGCTCATACAGCGCGATTAATGTACCGAGCGAAGCCGGGCTTAGCTGATCCATCAGCAGCATAGTGCTCGGTCGGTTGCCGGGAAAAATGCGGTGCGGTGGAAGTGAAGGGTCTTGCACACCATTCATTAATGCCTCGGCCTGGGCGAAGCAATTCGC
Organism: Burkholderiales bacterium; assembly: GCA_026399895.1. Taxonomy (GTDB): domain Bacteria; phylum Pseudomonadota; class Gammaproteobacteria; order Burkholderiales; family Burkholderiaceae_D; genus Pernthalerella. The sequence continues at coordinate 35,057 of JAPLQC010000046.1, read as the reverse complement.
CATGAGCGCGCGCTGTTGGTCGATGAGATCGTGCTGTGGTTTTAGCGCGGCAATGAAATCCACCGGGATCAGATCAGTCCCTTGATGCAGCATCTGGAAATAAGCGTGTTGATTATTGGTGCCAGCGCTACCCCAAATCACGGGGGCAGTTTTCATTGACATCGGCTTGCCATCGCGCGTGACGCGCTTACCGTTGCTCTCCATTTCAAGCTGTTGCAGGTAAGCGGGGAAGTGCCGCAGATCTTCGTGGTAGGGCGCAATCAGCTGAGAGCTAGTTTCAAAAAACTCGCGGTACCAAAATCCGAGCAGGGCCAACATCACCGGCATATTCGCGTGCAATGGGGCATGCTGGAAGTGTTCATCCATGGCATGGCCGCCGGAAAGAAACTCGCGGAAATGATCAATGCCGATGGCGATCAGCAGCGACAGCCCGATCGATGACCAGATCGAGAAGCGGCCGCCCACCCAATCGCGGAAGGGAAACATATTGTCGGCAGCGATGCCAAACGCGGTCACTGCCGATGTATTGGTCGATACCGCGACGAAATGCGCCGCTAAATCGGTTTCTTTAGCATGCTGCAGAAACCAGCGCCGCGCTGCGTGCGCGTTGAGCATGGTTTCTTGGGTGGTGAAGGATTTTGATGCAACGATGAACAGCGTGGTCGCCGGGTCGAGTTCTGCCAGTGTGGCGGTAGTCGCGTGGCCATCCACATTCGATAAAAAATGAAACCGCAAACGCGGATGCGCGTAAGCGCGTAATGCTGCAACAGTCATCATCGGCCCAAGGTCGGAGCCGCCGATACCGATGTTGACCACATCCATGATCTCTCTACCGGTATAGCCTTTCCAATCGCCTTGGCGTACGCGCTCGGCGAACAACGCCATACGTCCGAGCTCTTGCTGTATCCCGCCGACCAGTTCTTCGCCTTCGACGCTCAAGCGCGCCTCTGGTGGCAAGCGCAATGCAGTGTGCAACACCGCGCGCTGCTCGCTCAGATTGATGCGATCGCCTCGGAACATGGCATCACGCAGAGATTCGACCCCGCGTGCTTGCGCAAACGTTGTCAGCAGCCTGATGGTTTCCTCGTTCAAATGGTTCTTCGAGTAATCGAGGCACAGGCCGGCTGCTTCCAGCGTGAAGCGCGCGGCGCGGGACGGATCTTCGCGGAACAACTCGGCCAACTGCCATCCGCGGGCCTGTTGCGCGTGCCGGCTTAATGCACCGAATTGCGGCAACTGATTCAAAGGGTGTTGGTGAGTGTCGCGCATTGGCAGGGGCTGGTACCGGCAGTGACCGGTGGGTAGTCAAGCAGCAGTGAATGAGGTGATGCGGATGATAACCGCATCACCTGCCGCGGTTGCCCCGTCTTGGCATCAGTAAGAACGACAAGGTCGGATCTGGGCCTGAAAACCCGGAATTACGGGCCGCCGGCCATTGTTGCATTTCAGAAATTAACTCTTGAATGGTCGGTAGACGAAAAAATTGCGCGTAGATCGCTCATTTTGTGTTGTCAAAACTACAAAATTTCGGTACGTTTCTAAAAAGGCAATCCGATATTCGAACAACCCAAGATTCGCCCAGTTGGGCAGAGGAGCGAGACATGCAGGCTTTCTCGACCACCGTAAGAGATTTGTACGCCTTGGCAGAGTACGCATCACCGGACCAATTTCTGGAGCGCGCGATCAGCCTTCTTCAGATGTGGATACGGTTTGATGGGGCTATTTTCGGGACCGGTGAGCGATCGAATCCGCAGTCGGTGACCCGGCTTATCTCGGCCGATAGCGCTCCTCCTGCCACCGTGCCCGAGACGGTGCTGGCGCGTGAGCCATTGCAAGATGACCCGGTTGCGCGGGGTATTCGTAATGCACCCATGTCACCTTCACGCGGTGGTATTCGTGAGCTGTACCGAAAAAAACGAGGCAGCAAGAAAGAACATCAAGTCACGCGCAGCGGGCCGCGCTCGATGATGGAGGAATTGGGCCTTTGCCATTTGATATTTCATGGCGATGATCCAAAAAAAGTACAACCGGCACGCTGGATTGTTCTTTATCGGCAGCAGGATGTGCGCTTCGCCGAGACCGATGCCGCTTGCCTGCATGGCTTGTGGATTCATCTCTCGCATGCGCTGGCGATCAACCGTGCCCGCACGCTGGAGCGTATCGCCAAGCCCGTCGCTCATCGCGACAACCTCAGTGCATCCGGCTTGGTGCATACCGATGGTCAGATAGAACTCGCCGACCAGCGCTTCTTCGACTTACTGGAGCGTGAATGGCCCGAGCTTGCGCCGGACTTTATCCCCGAAGACGCTTTGCAGGTGCTGAATGAGGGTAAGACCTACCGAGGTAGGCAGGTAGAGATCTCTTGGATTCGACAAGCTGGCGCGCAGCTGTGCCGCATCCGGCCGGTTGATGTGATGGAAGTACTCACGCCACGAGAGTTTGTCGTTGCGCGTCGTTTTGCTGCCGGTATGAGCCATAAGCAAATCGCCCGTGAGTTAGGGGTATCCCATCACACCGTACGCAATCAACTGGCCCATCTATACCGCAAACTGGATGTACACAATAAAGCCTCGTTGGCGCAGTATCTGGCAGCGAATCAGGTATCGAGCTAAGCCTCCATTGCGGCGCAGCTACTCAGCCATCCGATACAATGCGCCCTTTGGATGGAATAGCACGAGATGACGCAAGACGAACTCAAACAAGCCGTGGCGCACGCAGCGATTCGCTATGTCGTAGATGGTGAAATTGTTGGTGTCGGTACCGGCTCTACCGCGAATTTTTTCATCGACGCACTCGGTGAAATTCGACATCGCATCAAGGGAGCAGTAGCTTCTTCCGAGGCGACTGCGGCGCGCTTGGCTGCACGGGGTGTGCCGGTATTCGATCTGAACGAGATCGATCAGATACCGGTGTATATCGATGGCGCCGACGAGATCGATCACAGCGGTGCCATGATCAAAGGCGGCGGCGGCGCACTCACGCGCGAGAAGATCGTAGCGTCTGTGGCAGAAAAATTTATCTGCATTGCCGATCAGTCAAAGCTGGTCGATGTACTGGGCAAGTACCCGTTGCCGGTGGAAGTGATTCCGATGGCGACCAGTTCGGTCACGCGGGCACTGCGGGCCCTAGGCGCAGATCCGGTACTACGAATGCGTGATGGTGCGCCTTACGTGACCGATAACCAGGGCTATATTCTTGACTTGAACGGTTTGCAGATTCATGACCCGAAAGCACTGGAGCAGCAAATCAATCAGTTGCCGGGCGTGGTTAGCGTGGGGCTGTTTGCCTTGAAAGGCGCGGCGGTGTGTTTGCTGGGGACTGAACAAGGCGTACGCGCCATAGAGTACTGATCAGCCTCCGACAAATTGTCGCTAGCAAGTTCTTGGTAACTTATGGTGTGGGCGGTACGTAGCCCACCGCTTCATCGGCGCCTTCACCGAAGAAATGTCGCTCCATCTGCGTGGCTAGATATTTTCTGGCGCGCACATCCGCTAGATTCAGCCGGTTCTCGTTGACCAACATGGTTTGGTGCTTGAGCCAGGCGCCCCAAGCTTCTTTGGATACGCTCTCCCAGATTTTCTTGCCCAGATCGCCGGGGTAGGGTGGGAAATCCAAGCCTTCGGCTTCTTTGTTCAGTTTGATGCAATGAACCATGCGGGTCATGAAACTCTCCAGCCAAGTGGCATTTAAAGATTTTTAATTAGAACCAGCGACTTGCGCTGCCAGTTGTACATACTCTGCCGATCTTTCGGCAGGTCATCGAAACTCTTCTGAACGAAGCCACGCTTGATGAACCAGTGCGCGGCTGTCGTCGTCAATACAAATAAGCGCTTGAAACCCGAGGCGCGTGCGCGTTGCTCGATATGTTTGAGCATGCGCTCGCCGTCGCCTTGCTCCTGCGAGTCCGGGCTGACGGTGAGGCACGCCATTTCGGCCATTTTCTCGTTCGGAAACGGGTATAAAGCAGCACAGCCGAAGATCACACCATCATGCTCGATCACCGAGAAGTAATCGATCTCGCGCTCAATTAATTCGCGTCCGCGCTTAACGAGTGTGCCATTCGCCTCGAGCGGCTCGATCAAGCGTAGTACACCACCAACGTCTTCAATAGTCGCCTCACGCAGGCTTTCAAGCGAGGCCGCCGAGATCATGGTGCCGATACCGTCATGGGTAAATACTTCGAGCAGTACAGCGCCATCACTACTGAACGGCACCATGTGCGCGCGCGGCACACCTGCATGGCAGGCATGGATAGCATGTTCAAAGTAAAACGCTGCATCGGCACGCAGACAACCGGAACCGAGAATGGCTTGTGCCTGATGCACCGACACTTCACGTATCTCTGCGCCACCGGCATCGGTCATCAGCGGTGTTTCGGTAATGAAGATCAACTTGTCAGCACGCAGCGCTGTTGCGGCCGACAGCGCCACATCTTCCATGGAAAGATTGAATACCTCGCCAGTCGGTGAAAAGCCGAGTGGCGAGAGCAGCACCAGCGCACCGGTATCCAAAATGGCATTGATGGTTTCATGCGCAATCTTGCGGGTGACGCCGGTATGCTCAAGATCGACACCATCGATAATGCCCCTTGGGCGCGCCACCACGAAATTACCGGAGATGACTCGCACAGCGGCATTGGCCATCGGCGTGTTTGGCAAGCCTTGGCTGAACGCGCCTTCGATGTCGAGGCGGATCTCGCCAGCGGCTTCTTTGGCGCACTCGAGTGCAGCGGCATCGGTGATGCGCAAGCCATTGTGGAAACGGGTCTGGACTTTGCGAAGCCCGAGCTGTTCTTCCACCTGCGGTCGCGAGCCATGCACCAGCACGATCTTGATACCCAGCGCATGCAGAAGCGATAGATCATGCGCCAGCACCGGCAGCGCGCCGGCCATGACTAATTCGCCCGGGAAGGCCACCACGAACGTCTTGCCACGGAATGCGTGGATGTAGGGCGCGACCGAACGCAGCCAGCCGACGAACTGAGCATTGTTTTCCATAGCGGGCATTATAATTCGCCCGACATGTCAGCAGCCTTGCCCCCGAAAAAAACACGTAGCGCGCCACTCCCCAAACAGGTTCCGGTCAGGCACCCGCTTCCCTCCATTGAATTCCCTGAAGAGCTACCGGTCTCCGCGCGCCGCGAGGAGATCGCGGCTGCGCTTGCGTCACACCAGGTGGTGATTGTCAGTGGCGAGACGGGTTCGGGAAAAACCACCCAGCTGCCAAAAATCTGCCTGTCGATCGGGCGCGGGGTGAATGGGCTGATCGGGCACACCCAACCGCGCCGCATCGCCGCCTCATCTACTGCCAAACGTATCGCGCAAGAACTTGGCTCGCCGCCCGGTCAGCACGTGGGCTACAAGGTGCGCTTCAACGACACGCTGTCCGATGGTGCCTGGATCAAGCTAATGACCGATGGCATCTTGCTGGCCGAGACTCAGGGTGATCCGCTGCTGCGCCAGTACGACACGATCATTATTGATGAGGCGCATGAGCGCAGCTTGAATATCGATTTCCTGCTGGGCTATCTGAAGCAGCTGCTGCCAAAGCGACCAGACCTGAAGCTGATCATCACCTCGGCAACGATTGATGCCGAGCGGTTTGCGCGTCATTTTGCAAGTGATACGCAAAAAGTGCCCGTGATCGAGGTTTCCGGCCGGTTGTATCCGGTCGAGGTACGTTACCGACCCGTCGAGACAGACGCCAAGCCGGGTAGCGCAGCGCCGTCTGCCGCCGCCAAAGCTAAAGAGCAGCGCGATTTAATGGATGCCATCGTCGACGCAGTCGATGAGCTCGCACGTATCGGCCCGGGAGACATTCTGGTGTTCTTGCCGGGTGAGCGCGAGATTCGCGACGCCGCCGAGGCGTTGCGTAAGCATCACCCGCCGCACGTCGAAATACTGCCGCTGTTTGCACGACTCTCGGCACAAGAACAAGAGCGTGTGTTCAAGCCGACCAACGCGCGACGCATCGTGCTGGCGACTAATGTCGCCGAGACCTCGCTGACCGTACCCGGTATTCGTTATGTAGTGGATGCGGGCACCGCACGTGTCAAACGCTATAGCTACCGCAATAAGGTCGAGCAGTTGCAGGTTGAACCGGTTTCGCAATCGGCAGCCAAGCAGCGCGCGGGGCGATGTGGTCGAGTTGCAGCGGGTGTCTGCATACGTTTATACGACGAGCAGGATTTTTTACAGCGGCCTGCGTTCACTGAACCGGAGATTTTGCGTTCATCACTTGCCGCGGTGATTCTGCGTATGAAGTCGCTGCGCCTAGGCGATGTCGAGGAGTTTCCTTTTATCGAGTCACCGCTGGGTCGTGCCATCGCCGATGGTTATCAGCTGCTGCAAGAACTGGGTGCTGTGGATGAGGCCAAGCAGCTGACGGGTCTGGGTCAGCAACTGGCCAAGCTGCCGCTTGACCCGCGTATCGGGCGCATGATTCTGGCGGGGCGTGACCATGACTGTTTAAGGGAGCTATTGATCATCGCATCGGCATTGTCGGTGCAAGACGCCCGTGATCGTCCGCAAGAAGCCCAAGGTGCAGCCGATAGTGCGCATAAAAAATTTGAAGATGAAAAATCCGAGTTCCTTACCTACCTAAAGCTTTGGAACTGGTTCGAAGAGGCGATTGAACATAAAAAATCTAATCGTCAGCTACAAGAGCATTGTCGCGCCAACTTTGTTTCTCAGTTACGCCTGCGTGAGTGGCGCGATGTACACGCGCAGCTGTTTACGCTCGTGCGGGAGCAAGGCTGGCGTGTGAATGAAGCTCCAGCAACTTATGAGCAACTTCACCTCGCCCTGCTGACAGGATTGCTCGGCAATATCGGCTTCAAGCAGGAAGATGAGCCGCATTATCTGGGGGCGCGTGGCATCAAGTTTCATCTGTGGCCAGGCTCCTCGCTTGGCAAGAAAGCCGGGCGCTGGATCATGGCAGCGGAGTTGGTCGAGACTTCCCGTTTATTTGCACGAACGCTGGCACAGATACAGCCGCAGTGGCTAGAGCGCGTCGGCGCGCATTTGCTGAAAAAATCTTGGGGAGATCCGCGCTGGGAGAAGCGCAGCGGGCAGGTATCGGCGTATGAGCGCGCCACGCTATACGGCTTGGTGGTGTACAGCCAGCGTCGTATTGATTACGGCAAGATCAATCCCGAAGAAGCACGCGAGATTTTTATTCGCAGCGCGCTAGTCGACGGCGATTTTGAGACGCGCGCACCTTTCCTGGCGCATAACCAGCGATTAATCCGCGAAATAGAAAATCTCGAGCATAAATCCCGGCGGCAGGATGTTCTGGTCGATGAGACATTGATCGCTGCGTTTTACGATGATTTGATTCCGCAAGATATTTGTACCGCAGTTGGTTTCGAGCAGTGGTTGAAGAAAGCTAGTGCGAGTGAACCTAAGCTGCTGCATTTGTCGCGTGATGATCTGATGCGGCACGAAGCAGCGGGGATCACGACCGATCTCTTCCCTAAGCTGATGCGTCACGCAGGCGTTGAAATGGCGCTCACCTATCATTTCGAGCCGGGCTCGGTTCGCGATGGTGTGACACTGGCGGTGCCGCTCTATGCATTGAATCAGGTATCCGCAGCGCGTTGCGAGTGGCTGGTGCCCGGCATGCTGAAAGAGAAGGTCCACCTCTTACTGAAATCGTTGCCGCAAAAGCTACGCCGACAGTGCGTGCCGCTACCTGATTATGCAGCGGGCTTTTGTGATCGTACTCATGCGGCTAAAAAATTTGCACAAGGTGCATTGCTTGATGCCTTGATTGCATATATACGCGAGCGCACCGGAACCCTGACCCGAATAGCGGATTTCAAGTTAGAGACTCTGCCTGCGCATCATTTCATGAACTTCAAACTGATTGATGAGCATGGTCGGCAGCTCGATATGGGGCGCAATTTATCTGCGTTGCAAGCTGAGTACGGTTCGCAAGCGCGCGAGGAGTTTCAGAAACTTGTTGAACAGGCCAACCCGGTGGCCGAGATCGATGGCGATGGCGACGTCGACGTCGACCTTAGATCGCCAGCAGCGCAGGGAGCAGCGAGGCCAGCAACAAGTTCAGCACTAAGCTCGTTAGCAAATTCGACAGCAGGGTCGGCTACCACCACACCATCGAAAGTCAGTGGCTTGAGCGTCGCGGCAGCAGCTCAAGGTGGCGGTAAAGCTTCTTCATCCGCTACCGGTACTGCCTTTCAAAACCTGACCACATGGTCGTTCGGTGAGTTACCCGAGTTACTGGAGATACCCCAAGGCCGTCAGAATCTGATTGGGTTTCCAGCGCTGGTCGACAAGGGCACTTATTGTGATATCGAGGTATTTGATGATCCGACGGAAGCGGCTGCCATTCACCAGAAAGGCTTGCGTCGTCTGTTCGCTATTCAACTCAAAGAGCAGCTGAAGTACCTTGAAAAAAATGTCCCCGGCCTTCAGCAGATGGGTATGCACTTCGTCGGGCTCGGTACACAAGAAGAATTGCGAGACCAAATTATTCAAGCGGGTTTGGCGCGCGCTTGTTTACAAGCCCCACTGCCACAGAATCAGAGTGAGTTCACGCTCCGACGCGATGAAGGCAAGTCGCGACTGAATCTGTTGGTGAATGAAATCGCACGTCTGGTCGGACAAATTCTGGCGGAGTATCACAGCGTGCCGAAGAAGCTGCAGGGCATCAAGACGCACACGGCTGCTCATGCAGATATGAGTGCACAGCTACAGATGCTGGTGCATAAACGATTTGTCAGCGATACCGATCACACACAGCTGGCCCATTTCCCGCGTTATCTGAAGGCGATACAGGTACGTATAGACAAACTACGCAGCGACCCGGCGCGCGATGCCCGGCTGATGGCAGACTGGCAGCAAGCAGCCGCACCGTGGCAGCGTGCGCAGAAAGCAGGTCAGCGCGATACCAAGATGGACGAGTACCGCTGGCTGCTGGAAGAGCTAAGGGTCTCCCTGTTTGCCCAGGAGTTGCGCACACCTATGCCCGTGTCCGTCAAGCGCCTACAGAAAGTATGGGAGACCCTGCAACGTTGAAGTGAAGCTGTGTCCGTTGCGAGATGGGTAACTAGTTGAATTCGCGTAAAATTGCGGCAACCATTGAATGAGTCTATTGCTATGAGTATTAAATCCGACAAGTGGATCCGTCGTATGGCCGCAGAGCACGGCATGATTGAGCCCTTCGAGCCAGGTCAAGTGCGTGAGGTGAATGGCCAGCGTATTGTGTCGTATGGCACCTCTTCCTACGGCTACGATATTCGCTGTGCGAATGAGTTCAAGATTTTCACCAACATTAACAGCACCATCGTTGACCCGAAAAATTTCGATGAGAACTCTTTCGTTGATTTAAAGAGCGATGTTTGCATCATCCCGCCCAATTCATTCGCGCTAGCGCGCACCATTGAGTACTTTCGCATCCCGCGCAATGTATTGACGATCTGCTTGGGTAAATCGACTTACGCGCGTTGCGGCATCATCGTCAATGTGACGCCTTTCGAGCCAGAGTGGGAAGGCTACGTCACCCTCGAGTTCTCCAACACCACGCCACTACCTGCCAAGATTTATGCCGGCGAAGGCTGTGCGCAGGTATTGTTCTTCGAGAGCGATGAGGTGTGTGATGTGTCTTACAAAGATCGGGGTGGGAAGTATCAGGGGCAGCGCGGCGTCACTCTGCCCAAAGCTTAACGCCTGTTTTTCAGGTCGCTAGCTTCGTTGCCGCCTCCTCGCCGTACGTCCAATACTGTCTGCGGCAGCCCCGCCTAGCCAGCGACCTTTTGAGCGAACGTTTCCGCCGTACGTCCAGTACTTTCCTCGTCGGCGAGCCTTGCTTATCGGGCAAATGGATTGACGATGTCGAGCGTCGATTCGACGCGCTGCTGGTGTTGTAAATCCTCGGTGAGTAACTGTCTGCAACCGCTCTCCAAAGCCGCAGCGAGGATCATTGCGTCGTACACCGAATATCCATAGCGTTCGGCTAGCTGTAGGCCGCGCCGGTGTGTTTCTAAGGTGAGGGGAACAACTTTAAGGGTCTTGGTCAGCGTGTCGGCTGTCTCGCTGATCTCTGCAAAAGTCATCTGCAGCTTGCGTCGTGCGACTGCGGCAAACTCATTAAGCACTTGCACGCTGATGGTGCCACCTTCTGAAAGTAGGGTTTCGACGGTATCTGCTTTCTCAGGAGACGATGAGAACAAATAGAGCAGCAGGTTGGTGTCGAAAAAACGATTAGTCGCAGTCATTTAGCCGCGCTCATTGGCTTCGAGGCGATCAAAGCGAAAATCGTCTGGCAGTCGGCCGCGGTACTTCCGCAGCCGAGCGAGCAACTCTTTAGCGCGTGGCTTGAGCGTGACTGCAAAGGTCAGTGGGCCAGCGACCTCGATCTGGATGTCGTCTCCCTCTTTCAGATCCATTGCCTCCACCACTGTGGCTGGCAGCCGAACTGCCAAGCTATTACCCCATTTCGATACCAGCATAGGCACCTCCCAATCTATTCTTGGATATACACGTGAAATTGTATATCTATAGTCGCTGTGGTTCAACCTGGATGGCATCTGTTAGCATTTTCCCTAGAGCAACCCCGCCGGGGTGCGCCGGGACCTGAGTTGAGGCGAATCGGTGGATACCTTTCAGAACATTGACGCCTTTGTTCGCGTCGATGCTTGGTACACGCAAGCCCTACGACATACCTGTCGCCGGTAGGAGATAGTAGTGATTGATAAAACCGTACCGGATTTGCACGCAGCAGTGGCCGGCATTCATGATGGCGCGACCGTAATGATCGGTGGCTTCGGCAATGCCGGTATGCCCAAGGCGCTGATCGATGCGCTGATTGCCCAGGGCGCGACGGATCTCACGATTGTGAACAACAACGCCGGGAATGGTGACACCGGCTTGGCGGCTTTGTTAGCGGCTGGGCGGGTGAAGAAAATCATCTGCTCGTTTCCGCGGCAATCTGACTCGCATGTATTCGACGGTCTTTACCGCGATGGCAAGATTGAACTCGAGCTGACACCACAGGGCAATCTGGCTGAACGTATTCGCGCTGCCGGCGCAGGGATAGGTGGGTTTTTTACACCCACCGGTTACGGAACGCTACTGGCCGAGGGCAAAGAGACACGCTTGATCAACGGGCGGCAGTATGTACTTGAGTCACCGATTCATGCTGACTTCGCGTTAATCAAAGCGCTGAAGGGCGATCGCTGGGGCAATCTGGTTTACCGCAAGGCTGCACGTAACTTCGGCCCGATTATGGCCAGTGCGGCGCGCTGCACGATTGCGCAAGTCGACGAGATTGTTCCGCTTGGCGCGCTTGATCCAGAGGTCATCATCACGCCGGGTATCTTTGTGCAGCGAGTAGTGCAAGTAGGAGGTGTGCAATGAAGCGCTTCACTCGCGATGAGATTGCGCAGCGTGTTGCGCGCGATATTCCTGAGGGTGCCTATGTGAATCTGGGCATCGGTTTGCCGACCATGGTGGGTAATCATCTTGATCGAAGCAAAGAGATTTTTCTGCACAGCGAAAATGGCTTGCTCGGGATGGGGCCAGCACCTGCCCCCGGCGATGAAGATGAAGACCTCATCAATGCCGGCAAGCAGCCAGTCACGCTACTGACGGGCGGCGCTTTTTTCCACCATGCCGATTCATTTGCCATGATGCGTGGCGGGCATCTCGATATTTGCGTGCTGGGCGCGTTTCAAGTGTCCGAGCGCGGCGATCTGGCGAATTGGCATACCGGTGCACCAGATGCGATCCCCGCCGTCGGTGGGGCTATGGATTTGGCGATTGGTGCGAAAAAAGTTTTTGTGATGATGGAGCACCAGACCAAGAGCGGCGAGAGCAAGATCGTGCCGGCATGTACTTATCCTTTGACCGGTGTCGGCTGTGTATCGCGTATCTATACAGATTTGGCGACGATTGACGTTACGCCAGAGGGCTTGCTTGTCATTGATATGATTGAGGGCTTGACGTTGGACGCCTTGCAGCAAATGACGGGTGTGCAGTTGCGACAAATTTAAGTATAGAAATCACTGGATTTCTGTCTAACTACTACTGAATAAAGACAACGATGAAACAAGCATTTATCTGTGACGCCATTCGAACACCAATCGGTCGCTACGGCGGTGCGCTGAAAGATGTCCGTGCCGATGACCTTGGTGCCATTCCGCTGCGCGCGCTCATGGAACGCAACCCCACCGCAGATTGGTCGCTGATTGATGACCTGATCTTTGGCTGCGCTAATCAGGCAGGTGATGACAACCGTAATGTCGCTCGTATGTCGCTGCTGCTGGCCGGATTGCCGCAATCCGTTCCGGGTGCAACGATTAATCGATTGTGTGGCTCGGGTATGGACGCAGTTGGTAGCGCGGCACGTGCGATCAAATCGGGTGAAGCGGGCTTGATGATTGCGGGCGGTGTTGAGTCGATGACACGTGCGCCGTTCGTGATGGGCAAAGCCGACAGTGCTTTCTCGCGCAATGCGCAGATATTCGACACCACGATTGGCTGGCGTTTTATCAACCCGCAGATGAAAGCGCTCTATGGCGTTGATTCCATGCCGGAGACTGCTGAAAACGTTGCTACCGATTTTGATATCAGCCGCATTGATCAAGATGCATTTGCGTTGCGCAGTCAAGCCAAAGCCTCCGCCGCACAAGCCGAGGGTACGCTGTCTGATGAAATTACCCCGGTCATTATTCCGCAGAAGAAGGGTGAGCTAATCACGGTTCTGCACGATGAGCATCCACGGGCCACGAGCATGGAAGCGCTCGCCAAGCTAAAGGGTATCGTGCGGCCTGATGGTACGGTCACAGCCGGCAATGCTTCTGGTGTGAATGATGGTGCCTGTGCGTTACTGCTGGCAGATGAGGCGAGCGCCGTACGCCATGGTTTGACACCCAAGGCCCGCGTCATCGGTATGGCGACTGCGGGTGTTGCACCTCGTGTGATGGGCATAGGGCCGGCGCCGGCAGTGCAGAAGCTATTGCAGCAAACGGGTATCAAGCTCGAGCAGATTGACGTTATCGAGCTGAACGAAGCCTTCGCCGCACAAGGTCTTGCGGTATTACGTCAACTCGGCATTGCAGATGATGACCCGCGGGTGAACCCTAACGGTGGCGCGATTGCGCTCGGCCATCCGCTCGGTATGAGTGGCGCGCGGCTCTTGACGACCGCTATGTATCAGCTGCACCGAACGGGTGGACGCTATGCGTTGTGCACCATGTGTATCGGTGTCGGGCAGGGAATCGCCATGTTGATCGAGAGGGTGTAAGCGACCTCAAGCTTCTACCCTCGCCAGTTGCTCAAGATGTTAGTGCCAGATTGTCACCTTGGAGTGTACTGTCCTTGATTGCGATGATTCTGCCCAGTAGCTCTTTGAATCCTGCATTGCCGCGAGGGTTACTCAGCAAATGAAGCTGATCATACTGACCATACAGGTTGTCAACCTCTCTCCACTGCTCAGCACTTAACGATAGTTCAATGACAGCACGCCTCAGTGCCTGATCGAAAAACTCCGTCCCAAAGATCGCACCTGCCGGTATCAGAGCGAATAGCTCTTGTAGCGAATTACAGGCGCGCTTGTTGATCTTTTTTTCATTCGCATCTAGCAGCAGCTTCAGTGTGGTTTGCGCTGAAATGCTAGCGGATTGATCTGTATTGGTGGTAAACCAAATCGTGTTTCCCGCCCGCGCACTGCGAACAGATTCACCTAGGTTGCCGATGTTTACCGGGTTGGACTCAGATTTTTTCTGTGCGGTACTTATCCCTACAGATCCGGCATTTTTCGACATAAATTCATAGGCTGGTTCGTAATCTTTTGCCAGTTCCTTGCTGAGTCGATCTATTTCTTTTTCGTGCTTTGGGTAAGGTTTGAATTTCTCTTTGCTCTGATTAATGGGACTTTCACTGGCGCGAGACAGTTCGTCTTCTGAAAATCGCAGGCGTTTAGGCTGGGTGCCAGGATTCATCCCATCAGTTGCTTTACGCTTTTCACCAACGCGCGGATTTCTCGGCGGTGAGTCAGGCTCGTAGGTAAGGCTGTTGATTGGATTCAGCTCATCTGACGGAAATGAATCGCCGAATGATGTCCATTCGATGCCGCGCATCAGCTGAGCGATTCGTACCTCTGGTGAAAAGAGACCCTCTACCTTTTCTTTTACCATCGATAGGGGCCTTATTGATGATGCCGGCATCTCATGCTGAGGAGTGTGTGTTGCGGAATATGCAGCTAATGCGATCGAGTCATCGGTGGTCTTTTTCACGGAATGAATAGCGGCCATTCCGGCAGATGGTGGCCGGTAGGGCGACCGCGGAGAGTCTGGCCGCGAATTTGCCACGAGACGCCGCTTTATTGACGGATACTCTTTGTCAAATTTTCTTTTACGTTGCATTCGATCTGCTGTTTCGACGTCTTCCAGAGTGCCAGGCGTAGCGACCGTATGCTCGGTGTTTGCTGTGTTCTGATTCAGATTGGCAAGAGTGTTGGTCGCCGATCTATTGATGAAGGACTCCTCCAGTTTTTTCCCCAGACCTGTTTTGTGCCGTGCGACTAGAAAATCTGCTTTGAGTGATTTACTTTTCAGATTGGGCGCAGTCGAGGTGGGCGCTGAAGCTTGCTCAAGCGCCGGGTTTGCGACTGGGGTTTGCGTCTGAGTTACCGAGGCAATTTTGCTCGGGTCATCAACTCTTTGACTTGAAACTGAGTGAGCCATGGATACTTCCCTTTTCGATGAAAGGCACCGTTGGGTGCCCGTGTTGAAGGAACACGTGAGTCGAAAGGGAAATAGTTGGGTTCCACCTCATGAACGGTTTAGCCGGTGAGCGGATAGATGTGTCGCCGCCCACAGACGTGGGCGGGCAGCACTCCTGAATGAATTAACTTATTGTGAAGGCCGTCTATTGCAGAACACAGTCGACGTAGTAGCCCATAACACCGTTGACTTCGGTTTTGACGAGGCCATGTACATCGGTCTCGAAGCCGGGCAATTTCTCATTGAATTCCCGTACAAACTTCAGGTAATCAACAATCGTTTTATTGAAGCGCTCGCCCGGGATCAGTAGCGGGATTCCCGGCGGATAGGGCGTTACCAGCATGGCGGTGACGCGCCCTTCAAGATCATCGATCGGTACGCGATCGATTTCACGGTGCGCCATCTTGGCGAAGGCGTCCGAGGGCTTCATCGCTGGCTGCATGTCCGACAGATACATCTCTGTCGTCAGACGTGCGATATCGTGCTCTTTGTACATGTCATGAATGCGATGACAAAGATCACGCAAGCTAACACGTTCATAGCGCGGGTTGGCTGCAGCGAACTCGGGCAGGATGCGCCAGATCGGTTGGTTCTTATCGTAATCATCCTTGAACTGCTGTAGCGCGGTGAGTAACGTATTCCAGCGCCCTTTGGTGATACCGATAGTGAACATGATGAAGAAGGAATACAGACCTGCCTTTTCTACAATCACGCCATGCTCGGCCAGATACTTGGTGACGATGGATGCAGGAATGCCGGTCGTACCGAATTGGCCGTCGATAGACAGGCCCGGTGTGACGATGGTTGCCTTGATCGGATCGAGCATGTTGAAGCCCGGCTCAATCTTGCCGAAGCCGTGCCAATCATGCTGATTGTCGATCATCCAGTCATCTTGGGTGCCGATGCCTTCTTCCGAAAACTTTTCCGGTCCCCAGACCTGAAACCACCAGTCCTTGCCCCATTCATCATCGACCTTTTTCATGGCACGACGGAAATCGAGCGCTTCCAGAATACTTTCCTCGACCAAGGCGGTACCGCCCGGGGGCTCCATCATCGCCGCTGCGATATCGCACGAGGCGATGATCGCGTACTGTGGCGACGTGGAAATATGCATCAAGTAGGCTTCATTGAAGCTATTGCGGTCTAACTGCACCGTCTCGGATTCTTGCACCAGAATTTGCGAGGCCTGCGACAAGCCAGCTAGTAGCTTGTGGGTCGATTGCGTCGAGAAGATCAATGACTTTTGTGCACGCGGCCTATCTTTACCGATAGCGTGCATGTCTTTGTAAAAATCATGGAAGCTGGCATGCGGCAGCCAGGCTTCATCAAAGTGCAGGGTGTCGATCTGGCCATCCAGCATATCTTTAATGACCTCGACGTTATAGATCACACCGTCATAGGTGGATTGCGTAATGGTCAAGATACGCGGTATTTTGTTTTTTGCTTCGCGCGCAAACGGATTGGCCTCGATCTTCTTCATGATGTTTTCCATCGTGAATTCTTCACGCGGAATCGGACCGATGATGCCCAGATGATTACGCGTCGGCATCAGGAACACCGGAATAGCGCCGGTCATGATGATCGAATGCAGCACCGATTTATGACAGTTGCGATCCACCACCACGATATCGCCCGGCGCGACTGTGGAGTGCCACACCATTTTGTTCGATGTCGAGGTGCCGTTGGTAACGAAGAAGCAATGGTCAGCATTAAAGATACGGGCTGCATTGCGCTCTGAAGCGGCTACCGGGCCAGTGTGATCGAGTAGTTGCCCGAGTTCTTCAACGGCGTTGCAGACGTCGGCGCGCAGCATGTTCTCACCGAAGAACTGGTGAAACATTTGTCCGATCGGTGACTTCAAAAAAGCGACGCCACCGGAGTGGCCGGGGCAGTGCCAGGAATACGAACCGTCTTGGGCATAGTGCACCATGGCCCGGAAGAACGGTGGCGCGAGACCATCCAGGTAAGAGCGTGCTTCGCGAATGATGTGGCGTGCGACGAACTCTGGCGTGTCTTCAAACATGTGAATGAAGCCGTGCAGTTCGCGCAGGATATCGTTGGGGATATGCCGCGAGGTGCGGGTTTCACCGTAAAGATAAATCGGGATATCGGCGTTCTTGTAGCGAATCTCTTCCACAAAGGCCCGCAGCGATTTCAACGCTACTTCGGTTTCCTCGGGAGAGCCGCCACCGAACTCTTCATCGTCGATCGACAGGATGAAGGCAGATGCGCGCGATTGCTGCTGCGCGAACTGCGACAAGTCGACGTAGCTGGTGACGCCGAGCACTTCCATGCCTTCGCTCTCAAGCGCATTGGCTAGCGCCCGGATGCCGAGGCCCGAGGTGTTTTCAGAGCGGAAATCTTCATCGATGATGACGATGGGGAAGCGGAACTTCATGCGGTTCTCCCGGTGCTGGAGCGCCTCGCTGGTATGCCTAGCGAGAGGGGGGTAAAAAAAGAAAGCGGGATTGTCTCAGATATGCGCTTGCGGTGGTGAAAAGCAAGGCTGTAACAGGGACCTTGGGCTGCGCTTAATCAGCTGGGTTCAATCAGCGGCGGCGGTACATGACAAAAGAGTAATCCCAGCCATTGCTTTCCGAGTGGTGGGTCTCGCGTGACTCGGTCTGCCACTGCGCAGGGTCGACCGGCGGAAAGAAGGCATCGCAGGCGAACTCCGCGTCAATCTCGGTGACGATCAGGCGATCAGCAAGGGAGATCGCATCGCGGTAAATCTGTGCGCCGCCGATGATGAAGACCTCGTCCTCGCCGGCGATGGCGACGGCCTGATCAAGCGAATTCGTCGTCTCGACGCCGGCATGTGCCCATGCTGTATTGCGGGTCACCACAATATTGCGCCGGTTGGGCAGGGGGCGGCCGATCGCGTCGAAGGTCTTGCGGCCCATGATGATGGCGTGGCCAGAAGTAATGCGCTTGAAGAACGCAAGGTCTTCTGGCAGCCGCCAGGGCAGCGTATTGTTGATGCCGATGCCGTTGTTGCGGTCAGTGGCGACGATGAGGGTCAGCGTACGATTCATTAGGAGTTAGACCGCAACTGGCGCCTTGATCGCAGGGTGAGATTGATAGCCAATGACCTCGATGTCTTCGTAGCGGTAGTCGAAAATACTGTCAGGCTTCCGCTTGAGCTGCAGCTTCGGTAAAGGCAGCGGCGAACGCGTCAGTTGCTCACGCACCTGCTCGAAGTGGTTTGCGTAGATATGGCAGTCGCCACCAGTCCAGATAAAGTCACCAACGTCGAGACCAGTCTGTTCAGCCACCATGTGCGTGAGTAGGGCATACGACGCAATATTGAATGGCACACCCAGAAAGATATCGGCACTACGCTGATACAACTGGCAGGACAGCTTACCGTCAGCTACATAGAACTGGAAAAACGCGTGGCAGGGTGGCAGCTTCATGCGCGGAATATCGGAAACATTCCAAGCCGACACGATGAGCCGTCGCGAGTCCGGATTCGATTTGATTTGCTGAATCAACTGGGCAATTTGATCAATATGCTCGCCATTCGGTGCAGGCCATGAGCGCCACTGATAGCCATAAATTGGCCCCAGGTCACCTTGGTCATCTGCCCACTCATCCCAAATCGTGACGCCGTTGTCCTTCAGATAGCCGATATTGGTCGAGCCCTGCAGAAACCAGATCAATTCGTGAATGATCGATTTCAGGTGGAGTTTTTTGGTGGTGACCATCGGGAAGCCTTCCCGCAGGTCAAAGCGCATCTGATAGCCGAATACCGAACGCGTACCGGTACCGGTGCGGTCGGTTTTTTCGGTGCCATGGTCGAGCACATGGCGCATGAAGTCGAGGTACTGGCGCATGTTGGGGAATCCGGGAAACACGGCATTTTACCTTGCCAGCGTCGCGGCCTATTTGTGGCATGGATAAATCGATGCGCCGCGGAACTGACCCCACCGGAATGTCACAGCACATGGAATGACAACGTTGTAAACCCACCAACGCTCACTTCATGGAGCATCTGTATGACTATCAAGTTCGATTCCAATGCATTGCTGGCTGCAGCAGTAGGTTCGGCGCAGTTTGCTGGCAGCAAGCCGCTGTCCACTCCGACCATGGCACCCGTCAGTCTGACCCCGCTGGTGCCGCCATCGGTAGGGCCGCTATCGCCGAGCACGCCCGCGCTGCAAAGGGAAAGCGGCCCTAACGAACGCTGGCGAGATTTTTTCGCTGACAAGCAGCACGCCTTGCTGACCCGGCTGGACCGAAGTGGCGCTGAGTCGTCGGCGGTGCCGGGTAGCAGCCTGTCAGTGGCGCAGCGTGAGGCTTGCATCGCGGTGCTCAGTCGTATTGCCGATGCAGTCTCGGCAGCCGAGTAGATCGGGTGCATACATGAAACCCTTTCACAGCACCGCTCTACAGAGCAACGTTCAAGCCATCATCGCGCTGGTCAACACCAGTTTCAGCGAGCGGCCCGATAAGATGTCGCAGGTGCAGCATCATTTCGGTATTGGCATTCAGACCGCCATGGTCGACAGCTGGACGGATGAGCAGGTCGAGTCAGCCTACGCTGAAGCGCATCGTCTATTTGAAGAAAAGCACTTTGAAGAAGCCTTACCGCTGGCGCTGTACCTATCAGTCAATCGTCCGCTGGATGCCCGCTTTATATTCATGGCCGGACTGATACTCCAGTCACTAGGCGATCCTTTACTTGGCTCGATTTTCTATGCAACGCTGTTGATGCTTGATCCAGAATTCGTTCCAGCTGCTTTCCGCCTCGCAGAGTGTTATGCCAGCGTGGGTGAGATGAAAGAATCGCGCGAGATCTTCGAGGTAGCCATCGACATGGGCCGCGAATCACTCGGCGGTGCCGAACAGTTCTATGCGCTGCAGCGCGCCATGGTAGAGAAGCTAGGCGCAGCGAACTGATCTCTATTCACTCCGACGCGAACTGCAAGGCCGCTAGGCTTGCATACAAACCACCGGCATCCACCAACTCGGCGTGGGTGCCAGTTTCAACGATACGCCCTTGCTCCAGAACGATAATGCGTGTCGCGCGCTGTACTGTCGCCAGTCGGTGTGCGATCACCAGCGTGGTTCTTCCCTGCATCGCTGCATCAAGCGCATGCTGCACCAGTCGCTCCGACTCGGCATCCAGCGCGCTAGTCGCCTCATCTAGCAGTAGCAAGGGTGGATTTTTCAGTAGCGCGCGTGCAATCGCGATACGTTGTCTTTGACCACCAGATAGCCGCACACCACGCTCGCCGAGAAAGGATTGGTAGCCTTCGGGCAGGCGCTCGATGAATTCATGCGCTGCCGCTAATTTGGCAGCAGCAATTACCTCATCATCACTGGCTTCCGGCCGACCGTAGCGGATATTCTCCATGGCATTCGCAGAAAACACCACGGTGTCTTGTGGCACGATACCAATCATGTTGCGAAGGTCTTGCAAGCTGAATTCGCGGATATCGACGCCATCGAGCCGAATACTGCCGCGCTCTGGATCGTAAAAGCGCAGTAGCAACTGAAACAAGGTTGTCTTGCCAGCACCGGAGGGACCGACAACGGCAATCGTATCGCCGGCATTGACTGTCATTGATAGATCAGACAGGGCCAGCGTGTCGGGCCGTGACGGGTAGCGGAAAGACAGATGATCAATACTTAGCGCGGCCCCATTCGCAGCGCGTGTCGGTACCGCAGTCGGATGCTCGGGCGAACGAATCGGAGATTCTTCTGCCAGCAGTTCAAGCAAACGCTCGCTCGCACCGGCGGCGCGTTGCGCATCACCGATGACTTCCGAGAGCGCGGCAATCGCACCGGCGACAATGACCGCATACAAAATGAATTGACCCAACTCACCCGCGCTCATGCTGCCTTCGATGACCGCATGGGCACCTAACCACAATACAAACACGATGGCGCCGAAGATCAGCAGAATCGCGATCGCGGTCAATAAAGACCGGGCGCGGATGCGTGCAATCGCGGTTCGAAATGCAGTTTCAACGGCGCTACCGAAGCGTTGTGCTTCACGGGTTTCTTGCGCATAGGCTTGGACTACGCCAATCGCATTCAGCATTTCACCAGCAATACCCGAGGCATCGGCAATTCGATCTTGCGACGCGCGTGACAACTTTCGCACGCGCCGACCAAATACCATCACGGGCAGAATCACCAGTACCAGCATCACAATAATGATGGCGGACAGCTTGGGGCTGGTGATGAACATCATCAGCACACCGCCCATCAGCAGCAAGATATTCCGTAGCGCCATCGAGATACTGGTTCCGACCACGGTTTGTATCAGCGTGGTGTCCGTGGTCAGACGCGACAGTACTTCGCCGGTTTGTGTGATCTCGAAAAATGCCGGGCTCTGACGCAGTACATGGGCGTATACCGCGCTACGGATATCCGACGTGACACGTTCACCGAGCCAGGACACCATGTAGAAGCGCGCCGCTGTGGCCAGCGCAAGCAAACAGGCCAGCAGAAAAAGTGCAATGAAGTAGATGTTGACGTTCTCTGCCTGCGCGCTACCGGCGGTCGTAAAGCCGAGATCAATCAGATTACGAAAGCCGTTACGAAAGCCATACGGTAGTGTCAGCGTGGTCGATGCAGCGACCACCAATGCGACAACCGCGAGGATGATGCGGGTACGGTAAGGCATAAGAAACGGCATCAGCCCGGCCAGTGTCTTCAGGCCCTTGCTTGATTTTGGTCGATCAGTAGGTGTGTTCATAGCTTCAATGGTTTAACGTAACCGGTCATTTCCAGGTAGCCGCGGCCTTCACGACGTCCGTCGCGTTCCAGCGTGACGGCGCCCTCCCAGTAAACGGCTCCGGTTGATTGGCGTGAATCGAGTTCCTGGTCATCTTGTAGCGGGCGTAACTGCCAGCGCTGTTGGTCAATGTCGAGTGTAACTTCCACCGGATATTTGGCTTGCGTGCGCGGCGATCGCCAGAAGCGTACTGGCGTGAATCGAATAGCGTCGCCGTTGATCTGCCTAAGCCGACCATCTTTTTCACGTAAGCTCGCATGCTGCCACAAGCTGCTACCGTCGGCACCGCGAATGCGAAACGCCATCAGGGCACGACCGTCGTCCAGATTCGCGCCGACCCAATCCCAGCCGACCGCCTTTGGGTCTAGCACGGTGCTCGACCACTCATGATCCAGCCAGGCGCTGCCGGTGACCTTGATGGTTTTACCGTTGCGGGTGATTGCGCCGCTCACCTGCAATTGCGGCTCGCTGTAGTAGTGGCTGGCTTGCTCTGGCTTGGGCCCTTTGCGTGAGTAGCCGTTTGACCCTTGCAGCAGTATCGGTTGCGTCGGCGTGAGTGTCAGGTCGAAGCTGAAGTCACGTGCGGGCAGCGCTACACGGTAGCGACCATCTGCTTCACGCAGCATCGACCATGTACCCAGCTTGATATCCGTGGTGGATTCGGAGGTTTGTGCCAGACCGAAGCCAGCGCGAGCGACTCGCTGATCATGTTGTAGCTTGCCGATCGTGGGATCGGATAAGGCGGCGTGCGCCACGATCAATTGTTTGGGCGCGAACTTGCTCGGATTGGCGCGTTCATGCTCAGTGGCAGAGCGAAAGAAGGTCACCTGAAAGCCGAGTTGTTTACCGTCAGCGGTTTGCAGCCAGCCGGTGGCGTACCACCACTCAGTCCGAAAATCCGGGTGCGCGCCGAAGTCGCGCGGAAAGCTGAGCGTGGTTCGTGGATCAACCTGGGCAAAGCGCGGCGGTTCGGCCTTGACCAGCGCCGGGATCAAGAAGATCGATAAGACGACGATGAGACAATTTGCCAGCAAACGCGGCATTAATCTCGCCTGCGAACTTAGCATTAATCTAGGCAGTAAACTCGGGAGACAACTCAGCAGTAAGTTCGATATTGATCTCGAAAGCAAACTCGTCATTGAACTCAGCGAACAACTCGTCAATGAAAAAACCGCGCGATGTAGTTTTTTGAAAGATACCCGCATCACCAATCCTCGCGTACCGCACGCACTGCGCTACCAGCGACCGCCATTCTGCCCGACAGCAGGGCAGTCAGTGCAGCAGATACCAGCATGGCGATCGCGACACTGGCGAGCAAGCCCCAAGGTAAGTGCAGCTGCATGGTCCAGTGAAACGACTGCGGATTGACTATAAACACCAGAATCAGGCTGATCATCGTACCCACGATGAAGCCAGCAATAATCGCTAGCGTCGCAAGCAGTGCGCCTTCACCTGCCAACAGCAGCAGAATCTGTCGACGGGTAATACCCAGATGCCGCAGCATGCCAAATTCTTTGGCGCGCGATAGCACTTGCGATGAAAACGTCGCTGCTACACCGAATAGCCCAATCACAATCGCAACGCCTTCCAACAGATAGGTGATGGCGAAGCTGCGGTCGAAGATGCGCAGACTAATGGCACGAATTTCATTCGGCTCCGCGAATTCAAGCGCGGCACTAAACGGTAGTGCTTCGAGTTGGGAGCGCAGTGTAGCGATATCACTATCTCGGGCCAGCCAAAGCGACATGTCACTGACGTCTTGGTCACCGCTGAGTTGTCGGTAGTCGGATAGCTTGATTTGCAGTGCGCCGGTCTGACGTGCGTAGTCACGCCAGACGCCAGCAACCGTGAATGGATGCAGCTTGCCAGCAAACGGCAGCGATACGGTTTGGCCTAACTGCCAGCCATAAAGATCAACCATAGCCTCCGATATCCAGACCGGTTGATTCACTTGTTTGAGTGATTCACCCACCATGGGCAGTACCTGCTCGGGTTCGTCAGCGTTGATGGAGCGTGCAATCAATGCCACGCTAGGTCGTGCGGCATCCAGTGACAAATACAACCAGCGGGTGCGCTCTGCGCGCCCCACAGCGGGTAGTGTCGCGATTACTTCTTGCTCACGCTGTGTGAGGCGCGCTGATTCTTGACCACCGGCGACACGCACATACATATCTGCAGACAGTAGCTGCTGCAGCCAATCATCGACCGAGACACGAAAGCTCGACACCATGATTGCCATTGCGACCATCAATGAAAAGCTCGCGAGCACACCGCCGAGTGCTATCGCCGCCTGGTTGGGTGCATTCGCTAGCCGGGTCAGCGCCAGCGAACCACTCACGCCACGCCAACGCGTTGAGAGACGACTGAACAGCCAAGCGGCGCTGCGCGGCATCAGCGCGATGCTGCCGATTAGCAGTAGAACAATCGCGAGATAGCCAAAGATGGGTAGCCCACTCAGTGGCGGCAATTGCGTGCAGACAGCACCCAGTATCAGCGCAATCAGCGCTGCCCATGGCGTTGATAAGGGGGCTAGTGCCAAGTCTTCACTACCGGCTTTCAATGCAGCGGCAGGTTGTGCGCGCGCTGCTTCCAGTGCTGGTGTAATACTACCTAGCAGCGCGACACCGGCACCTGCAATAAAAAACACCATGGCTGCTGCGGGACTGAAATGCACACGCGGTTGCACACCCGGGAAGTAGCCACCACCAAGATCGCCGCCCAATAAGCTAAGCGCGGCACTGGCCAATACAAAACCCAGTCCGATACCCAGTAGCGCACCGAGTACACCGAGCGTGGTGCCCTCGACCAGTATTTGTCGGATGAGTTGTTGTCGTGTCACACCCAAGGTGCGAAGTAGTGCTAACTGCGGGCGGCGTCGTAGCACCGATAGCGCCTGCGTCGAGAACACCAAGAAAGCACCGGTAAACAAAGCGACCAGCGCCAGCACATTTAAGTTGACTCGGTAGGCGCGTGACATGGTGGCGCTGCGTTGGTCTTGGTCATCCGCTTCAGTGACTGCCAGGGTGTCAGCGAACTGGGCTTCCAGTTTTTTACGAAACTCGATACGGTCGACACCCGCCACCAGTTTCAGATCGACGCGTGAAATCTGTCCAACTCGATCGAGTTGCCACTGCGCGCTGCCAATATCCATTACCGCTAGCCTCTGACCAGCACGTGATTGTAGCAGACTACCAGCGACGCGTAGCTTGACCTCGCGGGTACCACTCAGTACCTGTAGCGTGTCACCGCTTTTTAGGTTCAGCCATTGCATCGCTGCCGGTGACAGAAACACGGTGTCGTGCATCAGCGCGTCAAACGGGCGGTCGCTTTCCGGTACGCCCAGTAGATCGGGGGTTATCGTTGCTGCAGCGAAGCTATCGATACCGAGTAACTTGAGTGCGCCACGATGGCCGGGTACTGGGAGGTCCAACTCCAACACTGGCGAGGCAATGTCAACTTCAGGTAAATTCGCTAGCTGCGGATAGAGCTGCTCATTCATGCTGCCCGCGACGGCACGTGCTTGTATATCTGCGCTGCCAGACAAACTACGCGCTGCAGCAGAGAACTCGTTGAATGCAGCGCTGTTCACCAGATGAATGCCAAAGCCGAGCGCCACACCAAGGGCAATCGCAAGGATCGCGACCAGTGCGCGCACTGGATGGGCACGCCACTCGCCGATCAGCAGGCAGCGCAATAGATTCATCAGGCGTGAATAGGGGGTGTACTTTGCTGGCGCAGACCGTCGCGTGTCAGTACCAGAACTCTATCGGCACTAGCGGCAGCAAGCGGTGAATGCGTCACGATGATCGCGGCGGCGCCGCTACCTCGAATTTCGCTCTTAAGTAGGCGCAGTATGTCGGCAGCAGTCTCCGGGTCGAGGTTGCCGGTAGGCTCGTCTGCGAGAAGCAGGCGTGGGCGGTGTACCAGCGCTCTTGCGATCGCGACACGCTGCATTTCGCCGCCGGATAGTTGACGCGGAAAATCATGCTCGCGACCCGCCAAGCCAACCGCATGCAACATCTCCAACGCGCGATCTTGTGGCAAATCATTGAGCATTAAAGGTAGCGATACATTTTTCAGCAGACTCAGATGCGGTAACAGATGAAACGCCTGAAAAATGAATCCCAGTTTTTGTCGCCGTAGCAGGGTAGCGGCTTCATCGGTGAGCGTATGTGCAGGAACACCGTCGATCAGCAGTTCACCTTGATCGGCATGGTCAAGTCCAGCGACCAGATTCAGAAAAGTCGACTTACCAACGCCCGACTCACCCATGATCGCCACGTACTCGCCTGCATGCAGTTGCAGGTCGAGATTTTGTAGCACCGTGCGTGTGCCATAGGTTTTGCGCAGCCCGCGACAGTCCAGCGCGAGTGGTGTTTCACCTACTTGCGTCATTGGCTAGCGACCTCGACGCCCGGCGTACCGTGCTGAAGCTCACCAATCACTGCGACATGTGCAAAGCCTTGCGCATGAAACAGCTTGATCACATCTGCCACCACATCATCAGCGCAAGCCACTAGCAAGCCGCCCGAAGTTTGTGGGTCAGTCAGCAGGGCTTGTTGTACCGAGGTGATGTTGGATCCAAGCGTGATGTCCTGATGGTAGCCGGCCCAGTTACGTGCTGATGCGCCGGTTATATGGCCCTCAGTTGCAAGCTGCTCGACAGCAGGAAGCAAAGGCACCGAAGCCACATTGATAAGGGCGCGCAGCTTCGCGCCAAGTGCCATTTCACGTGCGTGGCCGAGTAGCCCGAAGCCGGTTACGTCGGTCAGCGCATGTACACCATCGATGTTGGCCAAGGCCTTGCCTGGTGTATTCAGTTGCGTAGTGCTCGCAATCATCTGAGCGTAGCCTGCTTCATTCAGCGCACCTTTTTTCAATGCGGCTGACAACACACCGACGCCGAGTGGTTTGCCGAGTATCAGTTTGTCGCCCTCTTGTGCGTCTGCGTTACGTTTTAGTTTATTGGGATGAACCAGACCCATGACTACCAAGCCGTAGATGGGCTCGACGGAGTCGATGGTATGGCCACCTGCGATCGGAATGCCGGCAGCGGCGCAGACGGTTTCACCGCCTGCGAGGATTCGACCAATGGTCTCCACTGGTAATTTATCGATCGGCATACCGACCAGTGCTAGTGCCATGATGGGTGTGCCACCCATGGCGTATACATCAGAAATCGCATTCGTCGCTGCGATGCGGCCGAAGTCGAAGGGGTCGTCGACGATCGGCATGAAGAA
This sequence comes from Burkholderiales bacterium, assembly GCA_026399895.1. GTDB lineage: Bacteria > Pseudomonadota > Gammaproteobacteria > Burkholderiales > Burkholderiaceae_D > Pernthalerella. The sequence continues at coordinate 8,323 of JAPLQC010000046.1, read as the reverse complement.
GTCGGTAGTTGCAATCAGCGCTTGCTCATCGTTCAAGCGATAGACCGCTGCATCATCCGCAGTCTCTATGCCCACCAGCAGTTGTGGCGGTACCGGAAAGCCACGTGACTGTTTAAGTATGTCCGACAGCAATCCGGGTGCGATCTCGTGTGCGTCCGGCAAGCCCATCTGGACCGGATGTTCGGAATGGACGAGATCGGGCCACCGCCGTGCGAAAACGAGGTCAGGCGAATTGGCTGTAAGTCCGAGGCACCCATGAACTGCTCCCTGCGAGATTTCGATTGATTGGATTATCTCATTGCATAAAAAAGGCTCCCGCAGGAGCCTTCTCTAGACGCGTTGAGACTTAGCCGCGGCGGCCTTCGGCACTGCGGCCATCACGCTGACCGCGATGGCCACCCTCTTTACGAGGGGCACCCGGCTTGGCGAAGGTACGCTGACCTGGCTTGCCCGGCTTGCTGCGGGCATCACCCGGCTTCCAGCCCGGACGCGAGCGCGTTGCAGCGCTTTTCTTCGGCTCGAAGCCTGCGATAACGTCGACCGGTATGGTCTGCTTGGTTAAACGCTCGATACGTTTCACATGCGCACCTTCGCCATAAGTGACCAAGGTGATGGCCATACCGTTGCGGCCTGCGCGACCGGTGCGGCCGATGCGGTGCACATAGTCTTCGGCGAACTTCGGTAAGTCGTAGTTGAATACATGGGTGATCCCTGGCACGTCGATACCGCGTGCAGCGACGTCGGTTGCTACGAGTACGCGGAGTTGACCGCGACGCAATGCGTCCAGCGTACGATTGCGCGCACCCTGATGCATGTCGCCATGCAACGCGGCAGCGGCGAAGCCCGCGATGTTCAAGCGGTCAGCGATGCTGTCAGCATCGCGTTTGGTCGCCGTGAAAACCACAGCCTGTTCAACTGCGGTATCACGCAGCAGATGATCAAGCAGGCGATTCTTGTGCAGCAAGTCGTCAACGAAGTGAACCCGTTGCTCGATGTTTTCATGGCGTGCTGAAGCGCCCGTAATCTGGATACGCAGCGGATCAGTAGTGATACGACGCGCGATATTGCCGACCATGCCATCCAAGGTCGCCGAGAACAAGAGAGTCTGTCGTGTAGCAGGCGTGCGGCTGACGATCAACTCGATATCTTCGAATCTTGCCCGACTCCATGTGGTCGATCAAACGACCCGGTGTCGCTACTAAAATTTCCGGATTACGTGCGAGCAGTTGCATCTGCTTCGGGTAGGGCATGCCACCGAGAATCGATGCCGCTTTCACGCGACGCATGTGGATACCGTACTTGTCGGTTGCCGTGGTCACCTGAAGCGCAAGCTCGCGGGTCGGGGTCAGCACCAGCATTCTTGGCTGCGCTGGCATGAAGCGCGGACGCTCACCACGCGAGCGCGCTGCTTGTGCGTTCTGGTTCGGGGTTTTGCCAGCGCGTGCCTCAACAGGCTCGTTGGCGAACTTGTTCAGTGCCGGCAGCATGAAGGCAGCGGTCTTGCCGGAGCCCGTTTGTGACGACACCATTAAATCGCGCCCGGCGATCGCTGCAGGAACTGCTTCCTGCTGTACCGGTGTGGGTATTGTGTAGCCAGCATCAGTTAATGCTTGCAGGATCTGCGGGTGCAGCCCAAGTGTTTCAAACGTCATGAATTTCTCTCAAAAGAGTGTCGCTGCGCGCGAAGCGGGCAGAGACATTGCAAAAGCAACGCGGACCGGTGATACCAGCGACAACAACAGTTCAACGCGAAACCAATGCGGCTTCAGAGAAAAACTTGCCAGAAGAGATACGGCACAAAAGCTTTGCGCCGTTAAGCGGAGTACCGAAGATCGATGGGACCAGATTTTCGGTACGCCACATTGGTGCTCTGTAGATTGGCACCAGGAGGCGGGAGGGCTTCAGGTAATGCTGCTCGTAATGGGCTGCGGTGCAACCACGCGCTGTTTGTTGCAGCGCGGCGTGGATTCTACAGAGTTTTCGGGGAGCGTGTTGGCTTAATTCCCGGAATTAGCCGGTTTTTCGGCATGAAGCCTAGGATTCGGCTTCCTCCATCCCCGGAACGACCTGCGAAAACCCGCCATCGACATAGGTGATCTCGCCCGTGATGCCACCGGCCAAGTCCGACAGCAAGAAGGCCGCCGCATTGCCGACATCATCAATCGTGACATTTCGGCGCAGCGGGGAGTTCTGCTGCACGTAATTCAGAATCTTGCCGAAATCCTTGATCCCACTCGCCGCCAGTGTCTTGATCGGGCCGGCCGAGATGCCGTTGACCCGCGTGCCACGCTTGCCGAGCGAGGCGGCGAGGTAGCGCACGCTGGCTTCCAATGACGCCTTGGCCAGGCCCATGGTGTTGTAGTTGGGCAGGGCGCGGATCGCACCTAGATAAGAGAGCGTCAGCAAAGCGGAGTTTGGCGACAGCATGGGCAGTAGGCAGAGATATCGTGCGCGATACGGAAGTTCTCGCGGCTCATGCCATCTAGGAAATCACCGGCGATAGCTTCGCGCGGTGCGAAACCGATTGCATGTACCAAGCCATCGAAATGGGGCCAGGCCTTGCCCAGATCGCTGAACAGCGCATCAATTTGCTCGTCGCTACCGACATCACAGTCAAACACCAATTGGCTATTGAACTCTTGTGCGAACTCGGTGATACGGTCTTTGAAACGTTCACCGACATAGGTGAAGGCAAGTTCGGCACCCTCGCGATGGCAGGCGCGCGCAATGCCGTAAGCGATCGAGCGATTCGACAGTACGCCAGTAATCAGAATTTTTTTGCCTTGCAAGAATGCCATGCCACGACTCCGATAAGTTCAGCGCGCCGGGGGCTCCCGGTGCAAAACCATCATTGTAGGCTGCGCCGCGATGGCGGGGCAAATCGTCCGTGCCAATCGCGCCAAGCATCGCCGGCACTGAAGGCGGCGAAACCGGATATGCTTGACCCCTCTCTTGCCCCTCTCGCCGTTGTTATGTCGCGCTCGATCGCCCGTATTGTGTTTTGCATCAGTACCTTGTTAACGCCATTGGCGTGGGCAGGCCATGCATTCTCGCTGTACGACACGCCCAAGTACCCGCCGGACTTCGCGCATTTTGAGTACCACAACCCAAATGCCAGCAAGGGCGGCGAGATCTATCTGGCCAACCCGGGCGCCGCCAACAGTTTTGACAAGTTCAACCCTTTCTCCATGAAGGGCGTGGCTGCCGCTGGCCTCAGCAACCTCATGTTCGAGTCACTTGCGATTGGCTCGGCGGATGAAGTGGCGACGATGTATGGCTTGCTGGCAGAGGATATGACGCTGGCATCGGACCGTATGTCCATGACCTTCCGTTTGCATGGCAAAGCACGCTTCAATAACGGCGACCCGGTGACGGCGGATGACGTCAAATATTCGTTTGATACCTTGATGGCCAAGGGAGCACCGCAGTTCAAGATGATTTTTGCGGATGTCAAACAAGCAGTAGTGATTGATGCGCGCACAGTACGCTTTGATTTCAAGAGCTTGAACCGCGAGTTGCCGCTGATTGTGGGTGGCATGCCAGTGTTCTCGCGCAAGTGGGCCGCAGGCACGCCATTCGACAAGATACAGCTGGTGGCACCGGTAGCGAGTGGCCCTTACCTGATTGAGCGCTTTGATGTCGGCCGGTCCATCATCTATCGTAAGAATCCTGACTATTGGGGTGCCGAGCTTCCAGTGCGTAAAGGCGCCTTCAATTTTGATCGTATCGTTTACCGGTTTTATAAAGATGATGTCGCACGGCTCGAGGCTTTTCTTGCGGGCGAATTCGACGTGGTCGTCGAATACCGCGCGAAGAACTGGGCCCGTATGTACAAGGGCCCGAAGTTTGAGAGTGGCGAGCTGATCAAGAAGACGCTCAGGCATCAGAACGGCGCTGGTATGCAAGCGTTTGTTATGAACATGCGAAGACCGCAGTTTCAAGATAAGCGCGTGCGGCAAGCACTCGGGCTGGCGCTCGATTTCGAGTGGATGAATCGCCAACTGTTTTATGCGCAGTATGTGCGGATTGATTCCTTCTTCAGCAATTCCGAACTAGCGGCGCGAGGTGAGCCAACCCCTGCTGAATTAGCTTTGCTGGAACCTTTGCGCGATCAGCTTGATCCGGATGTGTTTGGCCCGGTGCCCCTGCCTCCCTCAACCGAAGCACCAGCCTCCTTGCGCGCGAATTTATTGAAGGCGCGTGATTTATTGAAGCAAGCGGGCTGGGAGTACCGTGACGGCGCGCTACGTAATGCCAAGGGTGAAGCTTTTACTTTCGAGATTCTTGATGATCAGTCCGCGCTTTCACGCATCATTGCGGTCTACGTACGCAATCTCGAAAAGCTAGGCATCACAGTGCGTCAACGCACAGCAGATTTTGCGCTGGTGCAGAAGCGCATGGAAGAGTTTGACTTTGATATGACCAGCCAGCGTTTCCCCGATGTCACCAGCCCGGGCAACGAGATGTTCGATATGTTCGGCGCCAAGGCAGCTGACGAAAATGGCTCAAGTAATTACTGGGGGTTGAAAGATCCTGCGGTCGATAAGCTAGTGACAGCACTAGTGCGTGCCAATACCCGCGCAGAATTGGTTGCTGCTGCGCGCGCGTTGGATCGTGTACTTCTGCACAAGCATATGGCGGTGCCGCATTGGTACTCGGCGACGCATCGTGTCGCCTACAGAAATCGGTTTGGTATCCCTGCGGTCTCGCCTAAGTACTATCAGGCAGATCCGTATGTGATCTCGAGTTGGTGGCAGGTAAAGCCACGTAAGCAGAATTAATCACGGTGAAATCCGGCGAGCTATGAACCTCTGGTCATATGTACTGAAACGCGTCTTGCTGATGATCCCCACATTGTTGGGTGTGATCGCGATTACTTTCGCAGTAATCCAATTCGTGCCTGGTGGCCCGGTCGAGCAAGCACTGATCGAACTGAAAAAAGGTCAGGTCGGCGCGGGTGAATCTTCCGGCGGTGGGCGTTCGGAGTATCGTGGTCGGCAGGGTATCGATGCTGAACGCGTCGCAGAGATCAAGGCACTGTACGGCTTCGACAAGCCGCCGCTCGAGCGATTCTGGCAAATGCTGAAAGGCTTCGCGAAATTTGATCTTGGCCAGAGCTTTTATCACCACAAGGACGTATGGGAGCTCGTGAAGTCGAAACTACCGGTGTCGATTTCAATTGGCCTCTGGACTTTCTTTCTCACTTACCTGATATCAGTCCCGCTCGGTATTGCAAAAGCAGTGCGAGAAGGCTCACGCTTTGATCATGTGACCAGCATGCTGGTGCTGATCGGTTACTCGATACCGGGCTTTGTATTGGGTGTGGCGCTGCTGGTGCTTTTTGCAGGATCAAGTTTTGTGCAGTGGTTTCCGTTGCGCGGCTTAACCTCCGATGATTGGGAAACGCTCTCCACCTTCGGCAAAATCAAAGATTACCTCTGGCATATCACTCTACCAGTGACCGCCTCAGTCGCGGGTGCGTTCGCGGTGATGACCATGCTCACCAAGAACACCTTTCTGGAAGAAATTCGGAAGCAGTATGTAATGACCGCACGCGCCAAAGGTTTGTCCGAGCGTGCCGTACTGTACAAGCATGTATTCCGCAACGCGCTGATTCCTTTGGTCACGGGCTTTCCAGCAGCGTTTATTGGTGCTTTCTTCGCCGGCAGCTTACTGATCGAGACTCTGTTCTCGCTCGACGGACTCGGGTTGTTATCGTATGAATCGGTCGTGCGTCGTGACTATCCGGTAGTCCTCGGTACGCTGTATCTGTTTACCTTGATTGGCTTGGTAGTCAAGCTGCTGGGTGATCTTTGCTATGTGTGGGCAGACCCGCGCGTTCAATTCGAGAGTCTGGCGTCATGAGTACAGAAACCATGAACGGACTAGCATCTTCGCTCTCGCCGGGGCAGCGTGTTTGGCAACGCTTCCGCAGCGACCGGCGCGGCTATTTCAGTCTGATTATTTTCTCGATACTTTTCATACTCAGCTTGTTCTCCGAGCTGATCTCGAATGACAGACCACTGATTGCCCGCTACGACGGGCAGATTCTGTTACCGATTGCGAAGGATTACTCGGAAAAAGCCTTCGGTGGCGACTTCGACTCACCTGCCGACTATCTTGATCCTTTTATCCGGCAGCAGCTCGCGCGTGACGGCAACTGGGCGCTTTACCCGCTGAATCACTACCGGCATGACACGCTGAATTATTTTGCTAAGTCGCCCAACCCTGCGCCACCCTCAACGGACAACTGGTTAGGGACTGATGATCGCGGTCGCGATGTATTTGCACGGTTACTGTACGGTTTTCGCGTATCGATACTGTTTGGCTTGGCATTGACGATTACCGGCACGATCCTCGGTGTGATCACCGGCGCAGTGCAGGGTTACTTCGCGGGCCGGACAGATTTGTTTTTCCAGCGCTTCATGGAGATCTGGGGCTCCATGCCAGAGCTTTATCTGCTGATTATTTTTGCGTCGATTTTTGAGCCCAGTATCTTGCTGCTGTTGTTGCTGCTGTCTTTGTTTGGTTGGATGGGTTTGTCCGACTATGTGCGTGCTGATTTTCTGCGTAACCGCAATCTGGATTACGTACAAGCCGCCCGTGCGCTGGGCTTGTCCAACGGCCAGATCATCTGGCGCCATGTATTGCCGAATAGTTTGACACCTGTAGTGACCTTCCTGCCATTTCGCATGAGTGGCGCAATTCTCGCGCTGACCAGTCTGGACTTCCTCGGCCTGGGCGTTCCGCCTTCCATGCCTAGCTTGGGTGAGCTACTTGCACAGGGCAAGAATAATCTGGACGCTTGGTGGATTGCATTGTCTACTTTCATGGTCCTGACCATCACGCTGCTGCTGCTCACAAATATCGGCGACGCCTTGCGCAACTCGCTCGATGTACGGAGAAAAGCATGAGCCTGCTCACCGTGCGCGATCTGACCGTGCGCTTCGGCCGTGCGACTGTGGTTAATCGCGTCGATTTTGACATTGCGGCCGGTGAGAAATTTGCATTAGTCGGTGAATCCGGTTCCGGTAAAACCGTCAGTGCCTTGCAATTGATGGGCATGACGCCTGATGCCAATACCAGCGGCAGTATTGTTTTCGAAGGACGTGATATTCGCCTGATGTCGGATAACCAGTTGCGCGCGCTGCGCGGCAAAGATATCGCGATGATTTTTCAGGAGCCGATGACAGCGCTGAACCCGCTTTTCACGATCGGTAATCAAATTGCTGAAGTGCTGATGCTGCACGAGGGCTTGAATGCGCGTGCGGCAGCATTGCGCGCAGTTGAGCTGCTCGACAAGACCGGCATACCAGAACCTGCCCGGCGTGCGCTGTCGTATCCGCATCAGCTATCGGGCGGACAGCGACAGCGAGCGATGATTGCAATGGCACTCGCTTGCAAGCCGAAACTATTGATTGCCGATGAGCCTACCACCGCACTCGATGTAACGATTCAGGTACAGATTCTCGAGCTGCTGAATCAGCTGCAGCGTGACGAGGGTATGGCGATACTGATGATCACGCATGACCTGAACCTGGTGAAGCGTTTTGCAGATAGAGTTGGCGTGATGCAGCAGGGCCGATTACTTGAGGTGGCTGATACCGCAACGCTGTTTGCATCACCACGAGAGACCTATACCCAGCAGCTGCTGGCTAGCCATTCCAAACGCATGGTATCCGAGCATTCGGAGGGCTCGACGCTGCTAGAGGCGCAGGGCGTGCGGTGCAGCTTCTCTATCAAGCAGGGTTGGTTCAAGCAGCGTGAATTCGTTGCCGTAGAGTCGCTGGATCTCACGCTTGCGCGTGGCGAAACACTGGGCATTGTTGGTGAGTCCGGCTCTGGCAAGTCGACGCTTGGCATGGCGCTATTGCGTTTGTCAGTTGCCAATACCCAGGGACGCATCGTGTTCGATGGTCAGACGATCAGCGAGATGAGTAGCGCGCAGTTGCGTCCTGTACGCGCGCAGATGCAGGTAGTGTTTCAGGATCCGTTTGCCTCACTATCGCCGCGCCGCACGATCGAGCAGACGGTGGGTGAGGGTGTAGCTTTACACCAGCCCCATCTATCGCTCTCGCAGCTGCGATCCTTAGTTTCGCAGGCGCTGAGTGAGGTCGGACTATCGCCAGAGATGATGTCGCGTTACCCGCATGAGTTTTCAGGTGGTCAGCGCCAACGCATTGCGATAGCGCGCGCCTTGGTGTTGAAGCCGGCGCTGATTCTGCTCGATGAGCCGACCTCGTCGCTGGATGTCTCGGTGCAGTATCAGGTGCTGGAGTTGTTGGCGATGCTGCAGCAGAAATATGGCATCGCGTATCTGTTC